>NZ_SZZZ01000018.1:0-93944 GCF_009830025.1 Pantoea sp. Taur | reverse complement strand
TCCTGCGAGTGCCCACACAGATTGTCTGATAAATTGTTAAAGAGCGGTGCAATCAGCGCCTTAAGCTGCTGTTGCGAGGTGGCGTATATTACGCTTTCCTCCTTCAGAGTCAAACACTTTTTTCAGCGTTTTTTTCCGGCAGGATGAATTTCTTCACTCCCTGCTGAGCCGTCTGCGTTGCCGCTTTGCCGTCTCAGTGGTGGCGCATTATAGGGAGTTATTCGGAGCTGACAAGGGTTTATTGCAAAAAATTGACTGAGCGCTACTTTTTTAACCGAACAGGCTAAAAACAGACATTTCTCGATCAATAATCAGTCAAAAGCGCCCGTTTGGCGGCACAAATCAGCGTCACGCGTATAAGCACCAATGCTATTCTGTTAGTCCAACGCCGTTTTCTTTGTTGCAGACTGAACAATTATTAAAGAAGGACTTTCAATGATTCGCTCCGCGCGCAGTATGGCCGGCTTGCCCTGGATCGCCGCAATGGCGTTTTTCATGCAAGCCCTCGATGCCACCATCCTCAATACTGCGCTTCCTGCTATCGCCACCAGTCTCGACCGCTCCCCTCTTGCCATGCAATCTGCTGTGATCAGCTATACGCTCACTGTCGCCATGCTGATCCCGGTCAGCGGCTGGCTGGCCGATCGCTTCGGCACGCGCAAAGTCTTTATCGTGGCCGTTTCACTATTTACGTTGGGGTCTTTAGCTTGTGCACTCTCGGGCTCGCTGAGCATGCTGGTTATCTCACGCATTATCCAGGGTGTTGGTGGCGCGATGATGATGCCGGTCGCGCGCCTGGCATTGTTGCGTGCTTATCCACGCAGTGAATTGCTGCCAGTACTTAACTTTGTGACCATGCCGGGATTAGTCGGACCGATTCTGGGGCCGATGCTCGGTGGCTTGCTGGTCACCTACGCCAGCTGGCACTGGATATTCCTGATCAACATTCCCATCGGCATCGCGGGCATCTTCTATGCACGTAAATATATGCCGGATTTCACCACGCCTAAGCGCCGCTTTGATTTTGGCGGCTTCATTCTGTTTGGCTTAGGTCTGGTGCTGATATCCGTCGGTATCGAACTGTTCGGAGAGCGTATCGTGTCGCCGTGGCAGGCGGTGCTGGTGCTGTTAGCCGGTGTCGCGCTATTGCTTCTATATATAGTGCATGCACGCCGCCATCCTGCACCGCTGATCAACTTACCGATGTTTAAGACCCGAACCTTCTCGGTCGGCATCATTGGTAATATCGCGGCACGTCTGGGCACGGGTTGTATTCCGTTCCTGATGCCGTTGATGTTACAGGTGGGCTTTGGTTATCCCGCACTGATAGCGGGTTGCATGATGGGGCCAACAGCGATTGGCTCGCTGCTGGCCAAATCCACCGTGACACAAGTGCTACGTCGCTTCGGCTATCGTAAAACGCTGGTCGGTATCACCATCATCATCGGCATTCTTGTCGCCAGCTTCTCACTGCAAACACCGGGTGAAAGTGTATTAATGCTGTTAGCCGCGCTGTTTGTATTAGGTATGGCGATGTCGACACAATTCACCGCGATGAACACCATCACACTGGCCGATTTGAATGATGAGAATGCCAGCGGTGGTAACAGCGTGCTGGCAGTAACGCAGCAGGTATCGATCAGCTTTGGCGTGGCCGTCAGTGCGGCGGTACTGCGTTTCTATCAGGATTTCGAGAGCACAACCGTGCAGCAATTCCACGCCACCTTCCTGACGATGGGCGTGATCACCGTGCTGTCCGCGTTTGCTTTCCTGATGCTGCGTCCCGGCGATGGCCGCAATCTGATCGCTAATCGCGAGAAAAAGAAGAAAACCGCTTAAACCGAACCGCGTTCCACCAGCTCCGGCGTCAGTACCAGCGTTTGCTGGCTGGCGTCGGGATCGCTCATACGATGAATCAGCGTATCAATCGCCAGTTCGCCCAGTTCATCCTTGGGCTGATGGATGGTACTAAGCGGTGGTGTGAGATAACGTGCCAGTTCGATATTGTCATAACCCATCACCGCGATATCTTGCGGCACGCGTAATCCCGCCTGGAATAGCGCGTGATATACGCCCACTGCCATCGCATCGTTACTGGTGAAAACCGCTTCGGGTAGCAACTCAAGGGTCAGTAGCTGGTTCATCGCATTAAACCCACCCTGAAATTCGAAATCACCGTCGACCACATAGCCGGGCAACACCGGTAATCCACTGTTGGTCATCGCTTTATGGAAACCTTCCAGACGCAAACGCGCCGGAGTTTTATCCTGCGGACCGGCAATACAGGCAATACGCGTGTATCCGCGATCGATCAGATGCTGCGTTGCCAATTCACCGCCCAGCAGCGCATTATCCTGAATGATGTCGCCACGCCCTTCAAACGGCGCCCAGTCCATCATCACCATGGGTACGGACGGATAACGATTGAGGATCTCCGCAGAGGGAAGGTGCGTCTCGGTGCACATCATTAATAAGCCATCGACACGCTTTTGCATCAGCGTTTCGAGGCTGCGATTCATGCGCTCTTCATCGCCTTCGGTATTGCACAGAATCAGGCTGTAGCCGCGCTCGTAGCAGCTATTTTCTACGCCGCGTACCACTTCTGAATAAAACGGGTTACTGCTGGCCGTCAGTAACATGCCAATAGTGCGGGTTTGGTTGATTTTCAGGCTGCGTGCCAGCGCGGAGGGCGCGTAATTCAGCTCACGGATTGCCTGATCCACTTTTTCCCGCACCTGTTCGCTCACAAAACGATTGTTATTGATGACGTGGGAAACAGTGGAAGTGGAGACGCCCGCCAGGCGGGCGACATCTTTCATGGTCGCCAAAGGCTTAACCCTGTTGCTGCAGGAAGTTATCGATCTCAGTGCGCCACGGCACTGAGGGCTGCGCACCCGGACGCGTCACCGCAATTGCGGCGGCGGCATGGGCAAAACGCACGGCATCATGCATTGCAACACCTTCCAGACGCGCGGTAATAAAGGCACCGTTAAAAGTATCGCCCGCTGCGATGGTGTCGATAGCCTGCACGTTGAAGCCCGGAATACGCACGCCTGTGCCCTGCTCGCTCAACCACACACCACGACGACCTAAGGTAATCAAAACGGTAGAGATGCCTTTATCATGCAACGCCTGCGCCGCATGTGCTGCATCTTCATCACTTTTCACCGCGATGCCGGTCAGAATTTCGGCTTCGGTTTCGTTCGGTGTGATGATATCGATTAAGGCCAGCAGCTCATCAGACAAATGTGTGGCAGGCGCTGGATTCAGAATCACTTGCGTGGCATTGGCACGCGCAATCTTCGCTGCCGCCAACACGCTTTCCAGCGGCGATTCCAACTGCATCAGCAAGGCCTCAGCATCAGCAATCACTTGCTGATGGCGATCGACACAGGCTGGCGTCAGCGCCGCGTTAGCACCGGAATAGATGCCGATATTATTTTCACCTTCGCCATTCACGAAGATCATCGCCACGCCGGTGGCTTCGTCTGCCACGATTTCTACCGGAGCAGTATCAATACGGTCCTGCTGCAGCTGCTGGCGAATACGTTCGCCAATGTCATCTGCACCTACACAGGCAATAAAAGCGATATCCGCGCCAGCACGACCGGCCGCCACGGCCTGGTTAGCCCCTTTGCCACCAAAGGCAATCTGATACTGTTTGCCGATCACCGTTTCGCCCGGACGCGGAAAATGGGTGAGGTTCAGAATGTGGTCGGCATTGATGCTGCCAAGTACCGCCAGTTTTGCGCTTGTGTTCATAGGGAGTGATCCAGAAAGTTGCGCCACCAGGACGGTGGCGCGTTGCCATGCTTTTCTTTGTTTTTTATTTGGTGACCAGCTTCAGGTCAACTGGATTAACCGACTGTACTTTTTCGCCTTTCAGCACTTTATCTGCAGTGTCCACACCAATCACGCCAATTTTATCAGGCATCTGCGCCACTGTGGCGGTCAGTTTACCGGCTTCTACCGCTTTCACACCGTCAGCGGTACCGTCAAAGCCCACCACCAGTACATCGGTTTTACCGGCAGTCTGCAGCGCACGCAGTGCGCCCAGCGCCATTTCGTCGTTCTGAGCAAATACAGCCTGTACATCCGGATGCGCCTGCAGCAGGTTCTGCATCACGTTCAGACCTTTAGTACGGTCGAAATCTGCTGGCTGGCTCGCCAGGATATTAAATTTGTGCGCATCAGCAGCCTGCTTGAAGCCTTCGCCACGCTCGCGCGCTGCGGAAGTCCCGGCAATACCCTGCAGCTCGATGATTTTTGCGCCATCGCCCAGTTTCTTCGCGATGAAGTCACCGGCCATTTTGCCGCCGAAGCGGTTGTCAGAAGCCACGTGGCTCACCACGGTGCCTTGTGCCGCCACGCGGTCCAGGGTGATCACCGGAATGTTGGCCTGGTTGGCCATCTTCACGGCGTTACCCACGGCATCAGAATCCGTTGGGTTAATCAGCATCAGCTTGGTGCCACGCACAGTCAGATCCTGTACGTTCGCCAGCTCTTTCGCCGGGTTATTCTGCGAATCCAGCACCACCAGGTTATAACCCAGTTTGTCGGCTTCTTTCTGTGCGCCATCTTTCAGAGACACAAAGAACGGATTATTCAGCGTTGATACAACCAGCGCAATGGTGTCCTTAGCCATCGCGCCAGCACTGAGGGTGGCGCCAAGGATGACGGCCAATGCAGTTAACTTTTTCATTTATAGAGTCCTGTGTGAAGGTCAGAGTTATTTGCTGCTTTTGTTATCCACCAGCACCGCCAGCAGAATGACAACGGCTTTGACAATCATTTGGTAGTAAGAAGATACGCCCATCAGATTCAGGCCGTTGTTCAGGAAACCCAGGATCAGCGCGCCAATCAGCGTTCCCATAATGCGACCTTTACCGCCCGCCAGGCTGGTTCCGCCTAAGACCACCGCCGCGATGGCATCCAGTTCATAACCGGTACCTGCCGTCGGTTGCGCAGAGGAAAGGCGCGCCACTTCGATGGTGCCCGCCAGCGCTGCCAGCAGACCACACAGCGAATAGACGATGATTTTGACGCGGTTAACATTGATACCTGACAGACGTGTCGCCGCTTCATTGCCGCCTAACGCATAAATGTAACGACCGAGGCGCGTGTGATGCAGCATGTACCACGCCAGCGCGAACACTACTGCCATCAGCCACACCGGCGTTGGGATACCCAGCGGACGGCCAATACCGAACCAGCCGAACAGATCGGCGTTATCACTGAAACCGGTGTTGATCGGGCTACCGTTGGTGTACACCATGGTCACGCCGCGCAGCAGCAGCATCATCACCAGCGTGGCGATAAACGCCTGTACCTTGCCGCGCGCCACAATCACGCCGGTAATACCGCCAATCGCCGCACCCAGCGCCAGCGAAGCCGCTACTGCCACCAGCGCATTCACTTCCAAACCGACAATTGAAGCGGCGACTGCACCGGTGAGCGCCAGCAGCGATCCCACCGACAGATCAATACCCGACGTCAGAATCACCAGCGTCATGCCGACGGCCATAATGGCGTTAACCGAGGTCTGCTGCAGGATGTTGAACATGTTGGCAACAGTGAAGAAGTTCGGGCTTTGGCTCGCCACCACGGCAATCAGCACGATCAGCGCAATCAGCGATTTCTGCTCCAGCAGCCAGGCTTTGCTAAACCAGCGACGGCTGGCGGGTAAGGTTTGGGTGCTCATACAACTAACTCCTCGCTGTGTTGCTTACCGACTGCCGCCGCCATCAGGGATTCCTGGGTAGCCTGCTCACGGGAAAATTCGCCACTCAGATGGCCTTCATGCATCACCAGGATGCGATCGCTCATGCCCAGCACTTCCGGCATTTCCGATGACACCAAAATGATGCTCAGCCCTTCGGCTTTAAACTGGTTAATTAACTGATAAATCTCTTTTTTCGCACCCACGTCCACGCCACGCGTCGGCTCATCCAGAATCAGTACGTTCGGGCGCGTCATTAATCCGCGCGCAATCGCCACTTTCTGCTGATTACCACCCGACAGCAGGCCAATCGGCTGCTCCATTGACGGGGTTTTAACGTTGAACAAACGGATGAAGTCGCCTACTGCCAGTTGTTCTTCACTGTGTTTCAGATTACCGGTGGCATGGCTGAAATAGCGCAGCGCGGTCAATGACATGTTCTCTTTCACCGACATGCCGAGCACCAGGCCATCGCGCTTGCGGTCTTCTGAGATATAGACGATGCCGTTGGCCAGGCCGTCCTGGGGTGATCGGGTAATAATTTCGCGACCGTTGAGCGTAACGGTGCCGTTGCTGCGAGGCAGTGCGCCGTATAGCACTTTCATCAGTTCCGTCCGTCCCGCGCCCATTAAACCGGAAATGCCAAGGATTTCCCCTTTGCGCAGGTTAAAACTGACGTTATCCACGCCCGGCCCGCTGAGATTTTTAACAGTTAAACGAATATCGCCCGGTGCCTGATCAATATGCGGATATTGATCTTCCAGCTTACGGCCCACCATCATCTCGATCAGACTCTCTTCGCTGAGATCGCTCACCGCGCGCTCGGCAATAAATTGCCCGTCACGAAACACGGTGACATCATCGCAAATCTCGAAGATCTCTTTCATACGGTGCGAGATATAAACAATGCCGCAGCCCTGCGCTTTCAGTTCATTGATGACGCGGAACAGCGACAGGGTTTCGGTATCGGTCAGCGCATCGGTCGGTTCATCCATAATGATGACCTTCGACTCGAAGCTAAGTACTTTGGCGATCTCAACCATCTGCTGATCGCCAATCGATAAATCGCCCACCAGCTTATGGCTGTTGAAGCGCAGGTTCAGACGATGTAATAAGGCATCCGCCTCGGCGTACATCCGGTTCCATTCGATGCGGCCAAAGCGGTTAACAAATTCGCGACCGAGGAAAATATTCTCCGCCACGGTCAATTGCGGAATCAGGTTGAGTTCCTGATGAATAATGCCAATGCCCGCTTCCTGCGACGCTTTCGGTCCAGAAAAAGCCACATCCTTGCCCAGCCACTGCAGAGAGCCCGCATCCATGCTGTAAATGCCGGTCAGCACTTTCATCATGGTGGATTTCCCCGCGCCGTTTTCACCCACCAGCGCCATCACGCGCCCCGGATAAACAGCCAGCGAAGCGCCATTCAGCGCTTTCACGCCGGGAAACGACTTTTCAATCCCTTTGAGTTGCAATAACGGTTGCATAACGACCTCAGAAGGTTACGCCAGCGCTCAGGATGACATTCGCATACGGAGAACACTCTCCGCTGCGAATGACGGCCTGACTACGCTGCGTTTCTTGTTTGAACTGTTCATGGCTGGTGTAACGGATGGTGATGACATTCCCCTGGTGCCGTTGCAAGGCATCGAGCACGGCGAGCAGTGCGCTGTGGAGTTGCGGATTGTGTTGCTTGATCTCCTCCGCCATCAGGGCGCTTTCGACTTGCATCTCCTGAGTGACAACATCAACCACCTGTAAAAATTCGGGCGTTCCCGGCGTCAACGCCAGGTCGATTCGCTGTGGTCCGGCCGGAATCGGCAAGCCCGCATCCGCAATCGTCAGCGTATCGGTGTGCCCCAGGCGGGCAATCACATGAGAGAGTTCAGCGTTTAACAAGCGACCTTTTTTCATTTCTTCCACTCCACAGCGAAACGTTTCGCTGAGCGGGAGTGTATTAAATGTGCGCGGCAACTCAATGACGTCATCACGGAAATGTGATCGCCATCGAAACGTTTCGCTTGTGCCGGAAATAATTTGAGTTTGGTGGGGGATGCGAGCCGCCTGAACGGCTCTGAAGGGTGTTATGGCAGCTTGCGGACCTGCTTAACGTCCAGCTCAATGGAATTAAAGTCCTTATCCAGCTCGCCGGTCAGTTCAACCTGATCCTTCGGAGTGATGGTCTGTCCGTGCCAACGCTTATGGTCGATTTCCACTTTCATGTTGCCGCTACCGTCACGAAACAGATAATCCTCATCGCCGATTTGCTTATCGAGATAACCGCGCACGGTGATCCAGCTGTCGTCTTTCATCTCTTCAGCCTGCTTAACGGTCACTACACTGGTGTTATCTGCCTGGAAGCCACCTGCGTGAACCTGAGCCTTTGGCGCACTGGGATCAACAAAGCCACCCTGCTGCGCGGCCAGAACCGGCGTGGAAGCCAACATAATAATCGCGATTAACGCTGCACTCTTTTTCATTTTTCACCTCTGTTCCATGAATGTGTGGAATACGGAGGCTATTACAGCACAGGGTTCTTAACAGGATCTTAAGGGGTAAAAAAACACGAAAAATAGCCAATCTGCGGCGATTGACGCTGTACAAGCGGATTTTTGCTTCGTATAACGACTCTTGCACTTAAGGAGAAACACATGCGCATATTATTGATCGAGGACGACACGCTGATTGGCGATGGCCTGAAAGTCGGGCTAACGAAACTCGGCTTCAGCGTTGACTGGTTCGTGTCAGGCGAAGCGGGATTTCAGGCTTTATCGGCCGCACCCTGGGATGCCGTGGTACTGGATCTTTCGCTGCCCGGGCGTGATGGGCTGGAGATTCTGCGTCAATGGCGTGAGCAGGGCGCAGATGTACCCGTGCTGATCCTCACCGCACGCGATGCGCTCGATCAGCGCATACAAGGATTACAGTCAGGCGCTGACGACTATTTGTGTAAGCCCTTCGCGCTCGCTGAAGTCGCTGTGCGTTTACAGGCGCTGATTCGCCGCCGTCATGGACAACTTCAGCCCGAGTTGAAACACGGCAAGGTGGTGATGTCGCCCAGCAGCCACAGCGTCTGGATTGACGGCGAAACCATCAGCCTGAAGAGCCGTGAACTGGCGCTGCTGGAGCTGTTTATGCGCAATCCAGGTCGCGTGCTAACCCGCAGCCAGCTGGAGGAAAAACTCTACAGCTGGGATGACGATGTCTCCAGCAACGCAGTAGAAGTGCATATTCATCATCTGCGCAAAAAGCTCGGCACAGCGTTTATTCGTACCGTTCACGGCGTGGGTTATACACTCGGTGCGGCAGAATGAGTCTGTTTCTACGACTCGCCATCGGCTTTGTGCTGCTGATTGCGCTGTGCGGCGGGGTGGCCAGTTACAGCGCCTGGCATCAGACCCGCGACACCGTTAATGAGCTATTCGATACCCAGCAAATGCTGTTTGCCAAACGCCTGCTGTCACTCGATCCCACCAGCTTGCACGCCGCCTCTCTGCCAAAAACCAAATCCATTTTGCGCCATCACCGCGGCGATCAGGATGATGATGCACTGGCGTTTGCCATTTTCCGTGCGGACGGCCAGCCGTTGCTTAACGATGGCGAGAACGGGCGCGATATGCAGTTTGATGATAAGCGTGACGGTTTTCGCGAGGGTCGTCTGCGCGGCGACGATGAGAGTTGGCGGCTGCTTTGGCTGACTTCTGCTGATAAACAATATCGCGTGGTAGTGGGCCAGGAGTGGGAATACCGCGACGATATGACGCGCGATCTGGCACTGGCGAGTTTGATGCCGTGGCTTTACGCCATGCCCTTTATGCTGCTGATGCTGCTGGCATTGGTGTGGTTCGAATTGCGCCCGCTAAAGCGCCTGACGGCATCACTCCAGTTGCGAGCACCCGATGACGCCACACCGCTCGACGAAGCACGCTTGCCCAAAGAGGTGCAGCCGTTGGTGGCGGCATTGAACGGGCTGTTTCACCGTATGGCGCAACTCGTGCAGCGCGAGCGCCGTTTTACCTCCGATGCGGCGCACGAACTGCGCAGTCCGTTAGCTGCACTGCGCGTGCAGAGTGAGGTGATTCAGCTGGCGGATGATGACGAAGCAATGCGCAAACGGGCATTGCAGCAGCTTGATAGCGGCATCCAGCGCGCCACACGGCTGGTGGATCAACTCTTAACGCTATCAAGAGTGGAAGCGGACGATCTGCGCAGCGAATTTCAGCCGGTGCCACTGGCACCGCTGCTGCAAAAGCTTCTGATTGAACATTTTCCACAGGCCGAGGCGCAGCAGATGGATCTGCAATTGCATGCACAGGCCGAACCAGTGATGAACGGTCATCCTCTGCTGTTGAATTTGCTGATGCGTAACCTGCTGGATAACGCGCTGCGCTATGCGCCGCCGGGCAGCCAGATTCAGTTCACGTTAAACGCGCGAACGATAATTATTGAAGATAACGGGTCAGGCGTTAGCGATGAGCAGCTTGCGCGCCTTGGTGAGCGTTTCTGGCGACCGCCGGGGCAAACGCAAACGGGCAGCGGTTTAGGAATATCGATTGTGAAAAACATTGCGCAACTGCACGGTATTCGCATCGCATTCAGCCATGTGCAACCTCAAGGCTTGCGCGTCACCTTGAGCTGGTGACGCGCTTAATCCTTAAATCTCGACTTGCGTGCCCAGCTCGATCACGCGATTAGGCGGGATTTCAAACTGATCCGGCGCACGCAGCGCATTGCGTTGCAGCGCAAGGAACAGTTTGCCGCGCAGACGCAGATACCACGGGCGATCGCCAATAATCAGAGATTCATGGGACATGAAGAATGAGGTTTCCATCATGCGGCAGTTGAGACCTTCCAGCCCGCAGCGGTGGAAAATTTCTTCCACGTTCGGGGTTTCACGCCAGCCGTAACTCGCCACCACGCGCCAGAAGGTGGGCGATAACTGTTCGATGGTAACGCGACGCACGTTATGCACGTAAGGCGCATCCTCAGTACGTAGCGTCAGCAGTACCACACGCTCATGCAGCACTTTGTTGTGCTTGAGATTATGCAGCATGGCAAAAGGGATCACATTCAGGGCACGCGACATATAGACTGCGGTGCCCGGCACGCGTACCGGCGGAGATTTCTCCAGCGAAGCGATCATCGCTTCAAGCGAATTGCCGTGCTCATGCATACGACGCAACAGGCGGAAGCGCTCGCTTTTCCAGGTGGTCATAACGATAAACATCATCAGTGCCAGGGTCAGCGGCAGCCAACCGCCGGAGAACACTTTGACCAGGTTTGCCGAGAACAAGGACACGTCAATACACAGCATGCCAATCAGAATCAGCACCACCAGATAACGGTTCCAGTGCCAGTTCTGAATTGCCACCGTGGAGCAGAGAATCGCAGTCAGCACCATGGTGCCGGTTACCGCGATGCCGTAAGCCGCCGCCAGGTTACTGGAGTGCTCAAAGCCAACAATCACGATCACCACGGAGAAGTAGAGCAGCCAGTTGATCACCGGAATGTAAATCTGACCCGATTCTTCTTCCGAGGTGTGCACGATACGCATCGGCGGGAGATAGCCTAAACGCACCGCCTGACGTGTTAAGGAGAACACACCAGAGATCACCGCCTGCGAGGCGATAACCGTGGCCAGCGTCGCCAGAATCAGCATGGGAATCAGCATCCAGTCTGGCGCCAGCAGGAAGAAGGGGTTTTTGATCGCTTCGGGATGTTTAAGTAGCAGCGCGCCCTGACCAAAGTAGTTCAGCACCAGCGAGGGCAGCACCACGATAAACCAGGCAAGACGAATCGGGAATTTGCCGAAGTGACCCATATCCGCATACAGCGCTTCCACACCGGTAATGGCCAATACCACCGCACCGAGCGCAAAGAACGACACCGTTTTGTACTGGATAAAGAAGTGCATCGCCCAATACGGGTTCATGGCATGCAGCACATCAGGGTTACTGATGATGCTACGCGCGCCCAGCACGGCCAGAATGATAAACCACACCAGCATCACCGGCGCAAACAGCTTACCCACGATGCCGGTACCGTGCTTCTGAATCACAAACAGCAGCGTCAGCACTGCAATCGCAAGCGGAACGATATATGCATCCAGGCTCGGTGCCGCAATCTCCAGCCCTTCAATCGCCGACAACACCGAGACGGCGGGCGTGATCACCACTTCACCATAGAAGAAGCTGCCACCAATCAGCCCCATGATGACAAGAATCGCCGTCGCACGTGCACCGGTATTGCGCCCGGCCAGTGACATCAAGGTCAGGATCCCGCCTTCACCGGCGTTATCGGCACGCATCACGTAACTGATGTACTTCAGTGACACCACTAAAATCAGCAACCAGAAGATCAGCGAGAGAAAGCCAAACACCGCTTCGCGTTCTACGCCAAAGCCGAACTGACCGGAGAGACATTCACGCAAAGTATAGAGCGGGCTGGTACCGATATCGCCATACACTACGCCAATCGCGGCGAGTGTGACTGCGCCAAGGGACTGCTTCTTATCCGAGCTCATAAGTTGTCTTTTGTTGGAGCCGATGAGGCACTTGCCTACCGCTCAGGCCATCAAAAAGCGCACAGTATGCACATATTCCCAAAAAAACCTACTCTTACAACATGTCATCATGACGTCAGCGAGGCGGTTTTTCGCCGAAATTAGGCGCCAAAAACCGCCTGAAGCAGCGAGTTCTCTCGCCTCAACCTTCTGAAACAAAAAAGCTGACGGCTATCAACGCAATCAAGCATGATAACCAGTAGAGTATTGCGCTCGCCAGAATATGACGGCTCCAGGATCAGAAGGACAATGATGTGATTATGGCTCAACCCCATCTTTTGGCAGAAAGAATTTCTCGCCTGAGTAACGCCCTGGAGAAAGGGCTATATGAACGGCATCATGCGATCCGCCTGTGCTTATTAGCTGCACTGAGTGGCGAGAGCGTATTTTTGCTGGGGCCGCCCGGCATTGCCAAGAGCTTGATTGCCCGCCGCCTGAAATACGCCTTCCAACACGCCCGCGCCTTTGAATACCTGATGACCCGTTTTTCTACCCCTGAAGAAGTGTTTGGCCCACTGTCGATTCAGGCGTTAAAAGATGAAGGTCGTTATCAGCGATTAACCAAAGGCTATCTGCCGGATGCCGAAATCGTCTTCCTTGATGAAATCTGGAAAGCCGGCCCGGCGATATTGAACACCTTACTCACCGCCATCAACGAACGCCGCTTTCGCAATGGCGACAGCGAAGAAAAGATTCCGATGCGCCTTCTGGTGACCGCTTCCAACGAATTGCCGGAGGCCGATAGCGGGCTGGAAGCCTTGTATGATCGCATGTTGATTCGCCTATGGCTGGATAACGTGCATGAGAAGCAGAACTTCCGCAGCATGCTCACCCACCAGCAGGACGAAAATGATAATCCGGTGACGGAAGCGCTGCGCATCAGTGATGAAGAGTATCACCAGTGGCAGAAAGGCATCAGCCAGGTCTCCTTACCTGATCATGTGTTTGAGCTGATTTACCAACTGCGTCAGCAACTGGAGAATTTGCCCAGCGCGCCCTACATTTCCGATCGCCGCTGGAAAAAAGCGATTCATCTGCTGCAGGCCAGTGCGTTTTACAGTGGCCGCGTGACCATTGCGCCGATCGATCTGATTCTGCTCAAGGATTGCCTGTGGCATGACGTCGCATCGATGCAGCTATTGGATCGCGAAATTGATGCTTTGATGACCCAGCACGCCTGGCAACAGCAGGCGTTGCAGCACAAACTGCAGCAGATCAAAGCACGTCGTCTCGCCTTGCAACAGCAGCAGAGCGTGGCACAAGCGCTGACGCTGGAGAAACACAGCGGTATGTTTAGCCGCAAACCCCATTACGAATTGCCTGCTGCCATCAGCGATGAACAACTGACGCTCATGCTGCAACAGCCGTTAACGCTGCACGACATGCAAGTGACGCATGTGCTGATTGCCCGTGAAGCCTTAACCCAGTGGCTGATTAAAGGCGGTGAAATTCGCGGAAAACTGAATGGCATTGGTTTTGGTCAGACGCTGGATCTGCTGGTGGATGCGCATCACTGCCTGACGCTACGCGATGTCAGCCTGCAATCCACACGCTTAACATTGCCCGGAGCCAGCAACAGTAGCGACATGCCGCAGGAAATCCAGGATGAATACGAAGCGCTGGATACCCAGCTCCGCGCACAGCGCACGCTGTTTAGCCAGCACCAGCGCTGCTTGTTTATTAGCGATGACTGGCTGGCACGTATTGAAACCAGCCTGCAGGATGTGGCAGAACAGCTGAAACAGGCGCGTAAATGATCTCACTGGAGACGCTGAGCACGCTGTTATCGATTGGCGAAACGGAGTTAATCGAAGAGTTGATTCTGGCCCTGCTCGCGTCGCCACAGCTGGCGCTGTTCTTTGAAAAATTTCCGCGCATGAAACAAGCCTTAATGCGCGATTTACCCCGCTGGCGCACTGAAATCGCGGAACAGATGAAAACCACGCCGGTGCCGGAAGCGCTGGCGCAGGAGTTTCAGCTGTTTCAGCAAATGCAATTGATCAGCACGCAGGATTTCAGCCACCAGCTTCCCCACATCATGTCGCAGCTAAAAAACCTGCCGTCGCCATTTCTCGAAGAAGCCAGCAAACTGCTGCTGCACAACGAAGCTGAACAACTGAGCAATGCTCAGCACACGCTGTTTTTGCAACGCTGGCGACTCAGCCTGACGCTGCAAACGCTCACGCTCAACGAAACTCTTCTTGAGGAGCAGCGCGAACGTCTGATGGCCGAGCTGCAGCAACGGATGGCAATCAGTGGCCAGCTGGCGCCAATCCTTACCGACGATGATGAAGCCGCAGCCGGACGTTTGTGGGATATGAGCAAAGCATCACTTCAGCACGGTGATTATGAGCTGATTGTGCAATATGGCGATTTCCTCGCACAGCAGCCGGAATTAATGAAACTGGCGCAGCAGTTGGGCCGCAGCCGCGAAGCCAAATCGGTGCCGTCGCAGGATGCACCGCTGGAAGAATTTCACCAACTGGTGCGTGAGCCCGATCATGTGCCGGAAGAGGTCAGCGGCATTCATCAGAGCGATGATGTGTTGCGCTTGCTGCCGCCCGAACTGGCTGCCTTAAGTATTAGCGAACTGGAGCTGGAATTTTATCGTCGCCTGGTGGAAAAACGCCTGCTGACTTACCAGTTACAAGGTGATGCCTGGCACGAGAAAGTCACACTGCGCCCGGTCAGCCACCAGCAACATGAAGCGCAGCCGCGCGGGCCATTTATCGTCTGCGTCGATACTTCGGGTTCAATGGGCGGATTCAACGAACGCTGCGCCAAAGCCTTCTGCCTTGCGCTGTTAAAGGTGGCATTAGCCGATAAGCGCCGCTGCTACATCATGCTGTTCGCTCACGAAGTGATTGGCTACGAACTCACTGCCGATAGCGGCATTGAGCAGGCTATCCGTTTTCTTAGCCAACGTTTTCGTGGTGGCACCGATCTGGCGGCTTGCCTTGCTGCGGTGGTTAAACGTATGGAGGGCAGCGTCTGGGATGAGGCCGATGCGGTGATCGTGTCGGATTTTATCGCCCAGCGTTTACCGGATGACACCATCAACGCGATCAAGCAACGCCAGCGCCAGCATCAACAACGTTTCCACGCGGTGGCGATGTCGCTTCACGGTAAACCGGGCATTCTGCGTATCTTCGATCATATCTGGCGCTTCGATACCGGACTGAAAAGCCGCCTGCTGCGCCGCTGGAAATGCTAATTCATCTGGCAGAAATGCTTATTTGCTATAGTGAATAGTTCGCACACTGAGCATCTGGAGCATCTTGTGAACACCGCCCAACTTCCTGCACCGACCCGCACTTTGCAGCTCTCCGGCCAAAACGCCGAACAAAAACGGAGCGAGCTGCTGGCGTATTTCACCCAAACCTGGGAGCTGTACGAAAGCCTGTTTGATTGCCTTGCCGACGAACGCGCGTATTTCAACAAAGCGATCTCATTACGCCATCCGTTGATCTTCTACTTTGGCCACACCGCTACGTTCTATATGAATAAGCTGATGGCTGGTCGCTATCTGGACAACCGCGTAGACGATCGCATCGAAGCCATGATGGCAATCGGCGTGGACGAGATGAGCTGGGACGATCTCAACGACAGCCATTACGCCTGGCCGACGGTCGAAGAGGTGCGTGACTACCGTGGAAAAGTCAAAAACCTGGTGAGCGAGTTTATTCGCACCATGCCGCTGGAACTGCCGATCACCTGGGAAAGCCCGGCGTGGGTAGTATTGATGGGCATTGAACATGAGCGTATCCACCTGGAAACCTCCAGCGTGCTGATCCGCCAGCTTCCGATCGAATGGGTAAAACCGCAGGCGCATTGGCCGGTTTGTCCGCAGGCGCGCCACGATCGCGCATCGGTTCCGGATAACTCGCTGATTGCGATGCCTGGCGGTCGCGTGCAACAAGGCAAAACGGATGACACTTACGGCTGGGATAACGAATACGGCAATCAGGTAACTGAACTCAAACCATTTAAGGCCAGTAAAATGCTGGTCAGCAACGCCGAGTTTTATCGCTTTATCGCCGCTAACGGCTATCAGGATCAGCGCTGGTGGGATGAGGAAGGCTGGGGCTGGCGTGAATTCTCTGGCGCGCAAATGCCCACTTTCTGGCTGGGTGACATATCGCAACCCGATCAACTGAAACTGCGCTTAATGGCTGAAGAAGTCGCTCTGCCGTGGGACTGGCCAGCGGAAGTGAATCAGCTTGAAGCCGCCGCGTTTTGTCGCTGGCTGGCGGAAGAGACGGGTAAATCTATTCAACTCCCTTGTGAAGCCGAATGGATGCAGCTACGCGAACAGGTGAGCGGCGATCAGCCCGACTGGATCGAGGCGCCCGGCAATATCAATCTGGCCTATTGGGCTTCATCCAGTCCTGTGGATCGCTTTGCGCAGGGCGAGTTTTTCGACATTGTTGGCAACGTCTGGCAGTGGACCACAACGCCAACTAACGGTTTCGAAGGTTTCAAAGTTCATCCGCTGTATGACGATTTCTCGACGCCGACCTTCGACGGCAAACACGCGCTGATCAAAGGTGGCAGTTGGATTTCCACCGGCAACGAGGCGTTAAAATCGGCTCGTTATGCCTTCCGTCGTCATTTCTTCCAGCACGCCGGTTTCCGCTATGTGGTCTCCTCACATGAAGAGACCATGGCACTCAATCCGTATGAAACGGACAGCATGGTGTCACAGTATCTCGATTTCCAGTACGGACCGGGCTACTACAACGTGCCGAATTACGCCGTGGCGCTGGTGGAAAAACTGCTGCCACACTGCAAACAACGTGGTGCGGCACTGGATCTCGGCTGCGCGACCGGCCGTGCCAGTTTTGAACTGGCACGCCATTTCGCGACGGTCACAGGCATGGATTATTCCGCGCGCTTTATTGATGTGGCGCTGCAGCTGACCTCCGGTGAGGACTTCCGCTATGTGGTGCCGGAAGAGGGCGAGCTGGTGGAATATCGCCAGGTGCGTCTGAAGGACTTCAATGTTAGTGACGAGCAAGCGGCGCGCATTCAGTTTGTGCAGGGCGACGCCTGTAATCTTAAACCGCAGCCGGATCGTTACGATCTGGTATTGGCTTCAAACCTGATCGATCGTCTGCGTCAGCCAAAACGTTTCCTGCAGGACGTCATCCCGATGATCCGCTCTGGCGGGCTTTTGGTGCTTTCGTCGCCTTATACCTGGCTGGAGGAATTCACGCCGAAGGAGAACTGGCTGGGCGGCGTGCGTGAGAACGGTGAAGCTTTGACGACCTATCAGGCATTGCAGCGTTTGCTGCGTGATGCCTTTGAAGAGGTGGTGCCGCCGCAGGATGTGCCGTTTGTGATCCGCGAGACGGCGCGCAAGTATCAACATACCGAAGCGCAGCTCACAATCTGGCGTAAGCGATAAAAAAAGCGTGCAGACTGCGGCTACCACGCGGTCTGCACCTTGCCTGCACTGCTAATTTGCTGCACATTCTCCACTGTTCATAGAAGAAGAACTTAAAGAGGATGGATGATGGCAGAACAACTGCAACTGGATAACCTTGATCGCGGCATTCTCAATGCGCTGTTGGAAAACGCGCGCACCGCATATGCCGAGCTGGCCAAACAGTTCAATGTCAGCCCCGGCACCATTCACGTACGCGTAGAAAAAATGCGCCAGGCAGGCATTATCCTGGGCACTCGTGTTGAAATCGATCCTCGTCAGTTGGGTTTTGATGTCTGCTGCTTTATCGGCATCATTCTGAAAAGCGCCCGCGATTATCCCGCAGCACTCAGCAAGCTGGAGGCGCTGGATGAAGTGGTAGAAGCCTGGTACACCACCGGCCACTACAGCATCTTTATTAAGGTGATGTGCCGATCCATCGATGCACTTCAGCAGGTGTTGATCAACAAGATCCAGACCATAGACGAAATCCAGTCCACCGAAACCCTGATCTCGTTGCAAAACCCGATCATGCGTACCATCAAGCCGTAATTCCCTCTCTTTCCTGTGCACAACCTTTTCCCAGGCGGATCACTTGTGTGATGCGCCTTGTCGCCTGATGCTTTCTGTTATTAACCCTGTTTTCCACAGGTGGATCACGGCTTGATCACAGCGTACAATGCTCGCCTTTAGTGCGGGAGAAGATCATGGCCGATATTACCTTAATCAGTGGCAGTACCCTTGGCAGCGCCGAATACGTCGCCGAACATCTGGAAGCAAAACTGCAGGAAGCGGGCTTTTCAACCGAGGTGCTGCACGGGCCAGAGCTGGACGAGCTGCCACAGGAAGGGATCTGGCTGATTGTGACTTCCACGCACGGTGCGGGCGAACTGCCAGACAATCTGCTTCCTTTATATGAAGCCTTGCAGGAAACGCAGCCGGACCTTTCCGCGGTACGTTATGGCGCAGTGGGTATCGGCAACCATGAATATGACCTTTTCTGCGGTGCCATTAAGCTGCTGGAAGATCAACTCAACCAGTTAGGCGCCAAACGCATTGGCGATCGCCTGGAGATCGACGTTCTCGAACATGAGATTCCTGAGGATCCGGCTGAAGTGTGGGTCGAGACCTGGAAAACGCAGATTTAAGACGATCTTTGCCGGTTGGGGATCGGGAAAAGTGAACGATCCCCAGTTTATTTCGCTGTTTTATTGTTTTTTTTACGCCATTGTCTGTGGATAACATAGCCTTAATCTTGCGTATAACCGGTAGTTATCCCAATAACAACCCGTGATGCTTTTTTCGGCTGTGCATAAGTCGCCATTTAGATCCCAGCTTATACGGATCAGGATCACCGATCATTCACAGCAAGCGATCCTCTCTAATCCTCTGTTAATCCTTTGCTTTTCGGGGTTATCAACAGACCCTGACGATCCTAATAAGAGATCTAACAGAGAGATCATATAAAAGAATAAAGATCCTTTCTTTTAAACCGCAGGATCCCGCGGCTTTCGCAGTCGACAGAATTTCAGTAGAATCCACCGCCCAGGGCAACGATCCCTGTCCGAACATTAATGAGGACCCACTTCATGTTTTATCCAGATCCTTTTGACGTCATCGTAATCGGTGGTGGTCATGCGGGCACAGAAGCCGCGATGGCCGCTGCCCGAATGGGTCAGCAAACGCTGTTACTCACCCATAACATTGATACGCTTGGACAAATGTCCTGCAACCCGGCGATTGGTGGCATTGGGAAAGGACACCTGGTGAAGGAAGTGGATGCCTTAGGCGGTTTGATGGCGACAGCAATTGACCAGGCCGGTATTCAGTTTAGGATACTAAACGCGAGCAAAGGCCCTGCTGTGCGGGCAACGCGTGCGCAAGCCGACCGCGTGCTCTATCGCCAGGCAGTACGTACGGCGTTGGAGAACCAGCCGAACCTGATGATCTTCCAGCAGGCCGTTGACGATCTGATTGTGGAAAACGATCGCGTTGTCGGTGCTGTCACGCAGATGGGCCTGAAATTCCGTGCCAAAAGTGTGGTGCTGACAGTCGGGACATTCCTTGACGGCAAAATTCATATTGGTCTGGATAACTACAGCGGTGGCCGTGCTGGCGATCCGCCATCCATTCCACTGGCGAAACGCCTGCGTGCTTTGCCGCTGCGCGTAAATCGTCTGAAAACTGGTACGCCGCCCCGTATTGACGCACGCACCATCGATTTTTCGGTGCTGACACCGCAGCATGGCGATACGCCAATGCCGGTGTTCTCGTTTATGGGTAATGTTTCTCAGCATCCGCAACAAGTGCCATGCTGGATCACCCATACCAACGAACAAACGCACGATGTGATCCGCAATAACCTCGATCGCAGCCCGATGTATGCCGGGATCATTGAAGGGATCGGACCACGTTACTGCCCATCGATCGAAGACAAAGTGATGCGCTTTGCCGATCGTAATGCGCATCAGATCTTCCTTGAACCGGAAGGGCTGACCAGCAACGAGATCTACCCGAACGGTATCTCCACCAGCTTGCCGTTTGACGTACAGATGCAGATCGTCCGTTCGATGAAAGGTCTGGAGAACGCGAAGATTGTGCGCCCAGGCTATGCCATCGAGTACGATTTCTTCGATCCGCGTGATCTGAAGCCGACGCTGGAAAGCAAATTTATCCACGGCCTGTTCTTTGCCGGTCAGATTAACGGCACCACCGGTTATGAAGAAGCTGCGGCGCAGGGCTTGCTGGCCGGTTTGAACGCTGCACGTGCCTCAGCAGACAAAGAGGGCTGGGCGCCGCGTCGCGACCAGGCTTATCTCGGTGTGCTGGTTGACGATCTCTGCACGCTCGGCACCAAAGAGCCGTACCGCATGTTTACCTCGCGCGCGGAATATCGGTTGATGCTGCGTGAAGACAACGCCGATCTGCGTTTGACAGAAAAAGGTCGCGAGTTGGGTCTGGTCGATGATGCGCGTTGGGCGCGTTATAACCAGAAGCTGGAAGCGATTGAGCAGGAGCGCCAGCGCCTGCGCGATCTGTGGGTACATCCGAAATCAGAAAATGTGGGCGAAGTGAATAGCGTCATCAGTGCGCCACTGACGAAAGAAGCCAGCGGTGAAGATCTGTTGCGTCGCCCGGAAATGACCTACGAACTGCTGATGACGTTACCGAGTTATGGCCCGGCATTATCTGACGAGCAATCTGCAGAGCAGGTTGAGATTCAGGTGAAGTATGAAGGGTACATTGCACGCCAGCAGGAAGAAATTGACCGCCAGCAACGCAACGAAAACACCTTGCTGCCTGGCGATCTCGACTATCGTCAGGTTAATGGCTTGTCGAATGAAGTGATCGCCAAACTCAACGATCACAAACCTACCTCCATTGGGCAGGCCTCGCGTATTTCAGGCATTACACCAGCAGCGATCTCCATTTTGCTGATTTACCTGAAAAAACAGGGCCTGCTGCGTAAAAGTGCCTGATCGACCCTGGGGCGAGGTCACTCGCCCCCGTTTATGGAACGTTCCTTGTGATTAACAAACTCTCCCAGCTGCTCGATGCGGCAAATATTTCACTTACCGATCAACAAAAACAGCAGCTCGTCGGCTATGTAGAATTGCTGCATAAGTGGAACAAGGCGTACAACCTGACATCGGTGCGCGATCCGCAGCAGATGCTGGTGCGCCATATTCTCGACAGCGTGGTCGTCGAACCGCATTTACAAGGCGAGCGCTTTATTGATGTGGGCACCGGGCCGGGTCTGCCAGGGATTCCGTTAGCCATTGTCCGTCCGCAGGCGCATTTTACGCTGCTGGATAGCCTGGGAAAACGCATCCGTTTCCTGCGTCAGGTACAACATGAGTTAGGGCTCACTAACATCACCCCGGTACAAAGTCGTGTGGAAGAGTTCCCCGCAGAACCACCGTTTGATGGCGTTATCAGCCGTGCCTTTGCTTCGCTGGAAGACATGCTGAACTGGTGCCATCATTTACCGGGCACCTCAGGCCGCTTCTACGCATTGAAGGGGGTGCGTCCGGATGATGAAATTTCAGCCTTGCCTGCGGGCTTTGTGGTGGAGAAGATTGAATCACTGCATGTGCCAGAACTGGATGGTGAGCGTCATTTAGTGGTGCTGTCTCGCCAATAGCCATAAAGAAGGTGCGGATTTAACGCCAACCGCACCTTTAGTCAGTGAAAACGTCCTGAATAAAAAAACAGCAGTTGAACACTTTTAGTCAAAAGCTTTTATTCGGCAGGGCAGGGTGAGACGGTTAACAAGCGCCACGGAAATTATCCGAAAAGCTCTGTTACATTTAACGAACATTTCACATTTCATTATCAGTTAGATCACTTTATTGGCTGTATTTACCTGCGCAAATAGTCACGTCAGAAAATATAACTCTGCAATAAATCGGCGTGCGTAATATCAGTTTTACGTTTTTATTGCGATGTACGATGTCAATAGAGTGTTTTTATCGAAAATCATGACCTGATGCCGGATGGATAATTCTATCGTTATGATAAAAAACAGCTTTCGTCACTTTTGAAATCTTAAAATTCATGCTTAAAACAAATTCATTCGCCAGCCTATTGCCTATAATGTGATCTGAAGCACGCTTTAAAAGCAAGCCAACAAGGCAATTTCAGCGATTTAGCTGAGTCATAGTGGAAGGTGATGTTTTGAAAAATAGCCCTCCAGAAAGAAATTTAAATAATTGTTCACCTTTTCGCTACTTACCGATTGAAATCGCAGGTGGCGCCCGTATAATTTGCACGGCTTTTGCTGCTTGACTCAAATGAGTAAAGGCAGTCTTATACGACACGCGACATACCCCGTTCGGGGCAGGAGAGTTCAACGCCATGTCAGTGTCTCTTTACAGTGTGAAATTAGCCCGGACCGTGCTGGTGATCCAGCTGGTGACGTTTGTCATCATCGGTGCACTCTTTACTCTGAAAGATGTTATCTGGGGCGCCTCCGCCATCGCGGGTGGAGCGGCAGCCTGGCTGCCGAATGTGTTGTTTATGTTTTTAGCCTGGCGCCTGCAGGATCAAACGCCTGCCAAAGGTCGTGTGGCCTGGAGCTTCGCCCTCGGTGAAGTGTTGAAGGTCTTCACGACAGTCATTCTTCTCATGGTGGCGTTAGGTGTGTTTGGAGCGGTCTTCTGGCCTCTCGCAATCACTTGGTTATCGGTGCTGGTGGTGCAGATCGTCGCGCCGGCTGTAATTAACAACAAAGGGTAAGAGGCATCATGGCTGCTGGAGAAATCTCTACTCCGCAAGAATACATAGGTCACCACCTGAATAACCTTCAGCTGGACCTGCGTACTTTCGAGTTGGTGAATCCGCACGACGCTCCTGCGACGTTCTGGGTATTAAATATCGATTCCATGTTTTTCTCTGTGGTACTGGGACTGCTTTTCCTGGTGTTGTTCCGTAAAGTGGCAAAAAGCGCCACCAGCGGTGTGCCAGGGAAACTTCAAGCGGCTATCGAACTGGTTGTCGGTTTCGTTGATAACAACGTTCGCGACATGTACCACGGTAAAAGCAAACTTATCGCCCCGCTGGCTCTGACAATTTTTGTCTGGGTCTTCCTGATGAACTTCATGGATCTGCTGCCTATCGATTTGCTGCCGTTTATCGGTGAGCACTATCTTGGCCTGCCAGCGCTGCGCGTTGTGCCGTCTGCAGATGTGAACATCACGCTGTCTATGGCGTTGGGCGTCTTTATTTTGATTCTGTTCTACAGCATCAAAATGAAAGGCATTGGCGGCTTCACCAAAGAACTGACGCTGCAGCCTTTTAATCACCCGATCTTCATCCCAATCAACCTGATTCTTGAAGGTGTTAGCCTGCTGTCTAAACCGGTTTCACTCGGTCTGCGACTGTTCGGCAACATGTATGCGGGTGAACTGATCTTTATCCTGATTGCCGGCTTGCTGCCGTGGTGGTCGCAGTGGGTGTTGAATGTGCCATGGGCCATTTTCCACATCCTGATCATTTCGCTGCAGGCTTTCATTTTCATGGTCCTCACGATCGTCTATCTGTCGATGGCATCTGAAGAACATTGATTTTTTTATCTCAACACTAAGCTTTTAACTGAAACAAACTGGAGACTGTCATGGAAAACCTGAATATGGATCTGCTGTACATGGCTGCCGCTGTGATGATGGGCCTGGCGGCAATCGGTGCTGCGATCGGTATCGGCATCCTCGGAGGCAAATTCCTGGAAGGCGCTGCGCGTCAACCGGATCTGATTCCTCTGCTGCGTACGCAGTTCTTTGTTGTAATGGGTCTGGTGGATGCAATCCCAATGATCGCTGTAGGTCTGGGTCTCTACGTGATGTTTGCGGTCGCCTAAACCTGGTAGCCTTGTTCACTCATGGCACCCGGTGTGATGAGGAACGGATTCTGCCGTTTATCGCTGATAGCGGCAGAGCAAGTTAACTTAATAAGAGGCATTGTGCTGTGAACATTAATGCAACAATCCTCGGCCAGGCCATCGCGTTCATTCTGTTTGTCGCGTTCTGCATGAAGTACGTATGGCCGCCGATCATGGCTGCCATCGAGAAGCGTCAGAAAGAAATTGCTGATGGCCTTGCTTCTGCTGAGCGCGCGAAGAAAGATTTAGATCTCGCGCAGGCCAATGCGACCGACCAGCTGAAAAAAGCGAAAGAAGACGCTCAGGTCATTATCGAGCAGGCGAACAAACGCCGTGCACAGATTCTGGACGAAGCGAAAACCGAAGCTGAGACTGAACGTAACCGCATCGTGGCACAAGCGCAGGCAGAAATCGAAGCCGAGCGTTCACGTGCCCGTGAAGAGCTGCGTAAGCAAGTCGCGTTGCTGGCATTAGCTGGCGCCGAGAAAATCATCGAACGTTCCGTGGATGAAGCTGCTAACAGCGACATCGTTGATAAACTGGTCGCTGAACTGTAAGGAGGGAGGGGCTGATGTCTGATCTGATTACTGTAGCTCGCCCCTACGCCAAAGCAGCTTTTGACTTTGCTGTTGAGCATCAAAGTATCGATCGTTGGCAGACCATGCTGGCGTTTGCCGCTGAAGTGGCTCGCAACGAACAGATGGCAGATCTTCTTTCCGGTGCGCTCGCGCCGGAAGCTTTGTCTGCTTCTTTCAACGCGGTATGTGGCGATCAACTTGATGAACCCGCTCAGAACCTGATTAAGGTAATGGCGGAAAACGGACGTTTGACAGCACTTCCAGCGGTACTGGAACAGTACATCCAACTGCGTGACGCTTATGAAGCGACCGCCGAAGTGGATGTGATTTCTGCCAGTACCCTGAGTGACAGCCAGCTGAGTAAAATCAGCGCCGCGATGGAAAAACGTCTGTCACGCAAAGTTAAGCTGAATTGCAAAATTGACAAGTCTGTAATGGCAGGTGTGGTTATCCGTGCGGGTGACCTGGTCATTGATGGTAGCGTACGCGGCCGTCTTGATCGTCTGGCAGACGTCTTGCAGTCTTAAGGGGACTGGAGCATATGCAACTGAATTCCACCGAAATCAGCGAACTGATCAAGCAGCGCATTGCTCAGTTCAATGTGGTGAGCGAAGCTCACAACGAAGGTACTATTGTTTCTGTAAGTGACGGCATCATCCGCGTACACGGCCTGGCCGATGTGATGCAGGGTGAGATGATTGCCCTGCCGGGCAACCGTTACGCTATCGCACTGAACCTCGAGCGTGACTCGGTTGGTGCAGTAGTGATGGGCCCGTACGCTGACCTCGCCGAAGGCATGAAGGTTAAATGTACTGGCCGTATTCTTGAAGTTCCAGTTGGCCGTGGCCTGCTGGGCCGTGTGGTGAACACCCTGGGTGCACCGATCGACGGTAAAGGCGCAATCGACAACGACGGCTTCTCGCCGGTTGAAGTGATTGCACCGGGCGTTATCGACCGTCAGTCAGTAGACCAGCCTGTTCAGACCGGTTACAAATCTGTCGATGCGATGATTCCAATCGGCCGTGGCCAGCGTGAGCTGATCATCGGTGACCGTCAGACCGGTAAAACCGCAATGGCAATCGACGCCATCATCAACCAGCGCGATTCAGGCATCAAGTGTGTCTACGTTGCGATTGGCCAGAAAGCGTCAACCATTTCTAACGTGGTACGTAAGCTGGAAGAACACGGCGCGTTGGCTAACACCATCGTCGTTGTGGCTTCTGCTTCTGAATCCGCTGCACTGCAATACCTGGCGCCATACGCCGGTTGCGCAATGGGTGAGTACTTCCGTGACCGCGGTGAAGATGCCCTGATCGTATACGATGACCTGTCTAAGCAGGCTGTTGCTTACCGTCAGATTTCACTGCTGCTGCGTCGTCCACCAGGTCGTGAAGCATTCCCAGGCGACGTGTTCTATCTCCACTCTCGTCTGCTGGAGCGTGCATCACGCGTAAGCGCTGACTACGTTGAGCGTTTCACTAACGGTGCTGTGAAAGGCCAGACCGGTTCTCTGACCGCGCTGCCAATCATCGAAACTCAGGCGGGTGACGTTTCTGCGTTCGTTCCGACCAACGTAATCTCGATTACTGATGGTCAGATCTTCCTGGAATCAAACCTGTTCAACTCTGGTATTCGTCCAGCCGTTAACCCGGGTATCTCTGTATCCCGTGTTGGTGGTGCTGCACAGACCAAGATCATCAAGAAACTGTCCGGTGGTATCCGTACCGCTCTGGCACAGTATCGTGAACTGGCTGCGTTCTCTCAGTTCGCATCCGATCTGGACGATGCAACGCGTAAACAGCTGAGCCACGGTCAGAAAGTGACCGAGCTGCTGAAACAGAAACAGTATGCGCCGATGTCTGTCGCGCAACAGGGTCTGGTGCTGTTTGCTGCTGAGCGCGGCTTCCTGAACGACGTTGAACTGGCGAAAATCGGCAGCTTCGAAGCCGCTCTGCTGGCGTTCGCAGACCGCGATCACGCTGAGCTGATGGCTGAAATCAACCAAGCGGGCAACTTTAATAACGAAATCGAAGAGAAGCTGAAAGGCCTCCTCGAAACGTTTAAAGCAACCCAGTCCTGGTAATGTCTGGCGGCTTGTCTGAAAAGGCAGGCCGCAAGGCTTTGAGGAGAAGCTAATGGCCGGTGCAAAAGAAATACGTACCAAGATTGGAAGCGTAAAAAATACGCAGAAGATCACCAAAGCGATGGAAATGGTCGCCGCCTCCAAAATGCGTAAAACGCAGGAACGCATGGCGGCCAGCCGTCCGTATGCAGATACCATGCGCAAAGTGATTGGTCACCTTGCTCTCGGTAATCTGGAATACAAGCACCCTTACCTGGATGAGCGTGACGTTAAGCGCGTCGGCTACCTGGTCGTTTCGACTGACCGCGGGCTTTGTGGTGGTTTGAACATTAACCTGTTCAAAAAATTGCTGGCAGATATGAAGGGCTGGGCTGATAAAGGTGTACAGAGCGATCTGGCCGTTATTGGTTCTAAAGGCAATTCATTCTTCGGCTCTGTCGGTGGCAACATCGTGGCACAGGTCACTGGTATGGGCGACAAGCCTGCACTGTCTGATCTTATCGGCCCGGTAAAAGTGATGTTGCAGGCCTATGATGAAGGTCGCATCGACAAGCTGTATATCGTCAGCAACAAGTTTAATAACACCATGTCTCAGACTCCGACCATTACCCAACTGCTGCCGTTACCGCCAGCGGAAGGTGAAGAAGAGATGAAGGCGAAGACCTGGGATTACCTGTACGAACCCGATCCGAAAGCGCTGCTGGATACTTTGCTGCGCCGTTATGTCGAATCGCAGGTTTATCAGGGTGTGGTGGAAAACCTGGCCAGTGAGCAGGCTGCACGTATGGTGGCAATGAAAGCTGCAACCGATAACGGCGGAAACCTGATCAAAGAGTTGCAGTTGGTTTACAACAAAGCTCGTCAGGCCAGCATCACCCAGGAACTTACCGAGATCGTCTCGGGAGCCTCCGCGGTTTAACCAGGCATATATCCTGTCGCGCGAGCGCGGCCGGATATTCTCGTATTAGGTAGAGGATTCAAGATGGCAGCTGGAAAGATTGTCCAGATTATCGGCGCCGTAGTTGACGTCGAATTCCCTCAGGACGCGGTACCGCAGGTATATAGCGCGCTTGAGGTTCAAAATGGTGATGCTCGTCTGGTGCTGGAAGTTCAGCAGCAGCTGGGTGGTGGCGTGGTGCGTACCATCGCCATGGGTACTTCTGACGGCCTGAAGCGCGGTCTGCAAGTTACCGACCTGAAAAAACCGATCCAGGTACCGGTTGGTAAAGCAACCCTCGGCCGTATCATGAACGTATTGGGCGAACCAATCGACATGAAAGGCGACCTGCAGAATGACGACGGCACCACTGTAGAGGTTTCCTCTATTCACCGTGCTGCGCCTTCTTATGAAGATCAGTCTAACTCGCAAGAGCTGCTGGAAACCGGCATCAAGGTTATCGACCTGATGTGTCCGTTCGCTAAGGGCGGTAAAGTCGGTCTGTTCGGTGGTGCGGGTGTAGGTAAAACCGTAAACATGATGGAGCTGATCCGTAACATCGCGGCTGAGCACTCAGGTTACTCGGTATTTGCTGGTGTGGGTGAACGTACTCGTGAGGGTAACGACTTCTACCACGAAATGACTGACTCCAACGTTATCGATAAAGTAGCGCTGGTGTATGGCCAGATGAACGAGCCGCCGGGTAACCGTCTGCGCGTAGCACTGACCGGTCTGACCATGGCGGAGAAATTCCGTGATGAAGGCCGTGACGTTCTGCTGTTCATCGACAACATCTACCGTTACACCCTGGCCGGTACTGAAGTATCAGCACTGCTGGGTCGTATGCCATCTGCGGTAGGCTACCAGCCAACGCTGGCAGAAGAGATGGGTGTGTTGCAGGAGCGTATTACCTCCACCAAGACCGGTTCAATCACCTCTGTTCAGGCCGTTTACGTTCCTGCGGATGACTTGACTGACCCGTCACCAGCAACCACCTTTGCTCACTTAGACTCAACCGTTACGCTGAGCCGTCAGATCGCCTCTCTGGGTATCTACCCAGCCGTTGACCCGCTGGATTCAACCAGCCGTCAGCTGGATCCACTGATCGTGGGTCAGGAGCACTACGACGTTGCGCGTGGCGTGCAGTCTCTGCTGCAGCGTTACCAGGAACTGAAAGACATCATCGCCATCCTCGGTATGGACGAGCTGTCTGAAGAAGACAAACTGTTGGTGGCACGTGCGCGTAAGATTCAGCGCTTCCTGTCTCAGCCGTTCTTCGTTGCTGAAGTCTTCACCGGTTCTCCAGGTAAGTACGTGACCCTGAAAGACACGATTCGTGGCTTCAAAGGCATCATGGAAGGCGAATTCGACCACCTGCCAGAGCAGGCGTTCTACATGGTCGGCGCTATCGAAGAAGCTGTAGAAAAAGCGAAGAAACTGTAATAACGGTTTCCCAGGAGGAATAGTATGGCTATGACTTATCATCTGGACGTTGTCAGTGCGGAGCAACAAATGTTCTCCGGTCTGGTTGAGCGCATCCAGGTGTCAGGTAGCGAAGGTGAGCTGGGTATTTACCCTGGCCACGCCCCGCTGCTGACAGCCATCAAGCCTGGTATGATTCGCATCGTGAAACAGCACGGCGAAGAGGAGTATATCTACCTCTCTGGCGGCGTGCTGGAAGTACAGCCGGGCAGCACGACCGTTCTGGCCGACACCGCGATTCGCGGTGAAGACCTCGACGAAGCGCGCGCGCTGGAAGCGAAACGTAAAGCAGAAGAGCACATGAACAGCAGCCACGGTGATGTGGACTATGCTCAGGCCTCTGCGGAACTGGCGAAAGCTATCGCGAAACTGCGTGTAATCGAGCTGACCAAGAAAGCGATGTAATCAGGCTTTATGCGTCACGAAATGCCAGCCCATTGGGTTGGCATTTTTTTTGTCTGCGATAAATCGCGCTGATGCGGTTTAAGGTGATCATTGCGCGCTAACTCAGCCATTTCAGTAAGCGATGCTCTCATCAGCGCAGGGTTTTATCCCCGATCACCCTTTCATCTTTATCCGCTAATTTCGGTTCGAGAAAAATGTAGTAATCTCAGAGGTAAACCTTACACTTTCGAAAGTTAAATTGAGTCTGGATAGTTATGTCTACAAGCGCGATGAGTGTGGTGATCCTGGCCGCTGGCAAAGGCACCCGAATGTATTCCGATCTGCCAAAAGTTCTGCATAGCCTGGCAGGAAAACCGATGGTTCAGCATGTGATCGATGCCGCGACCGGTCTGGGTGCCCAGCAGGTGCATCTTGTGTACGGTCACGGCGGCGATTTACTGCAAGAGAAACTGGCCCACAACACCCTGAACTGGGTATTGCAGGCTGAACAGCTGGGTACCGGCCATGCGATGCAGCAGGCGGCACCTTTCTTTGCTGATAACGAAGACATTCTGATGCTGTACGGCGACGTACCGCTGATCTCCCAAGCGACATTGCAACGCCTGCGTGATGCTAAGCCTGAGGGCGGTATCGGTTTGCTGACGGTCGTACTCGATAATCCAACCGGTTATGGCCGCATTGTGCGTGAGAATGGCACGGTGACCGGCATTGTTGAGCAGAAAGATGCCTCAGCCGAACAGCTGAAAATCTCTGAGATCAACACCGGTATTTTGGTTGCTAATGGCGAAGACTTAAAACGTTGGCTGGCACAGCTGAATAACAATAATGCGCAGGGTGAATTCTATATCACCGATATCATTGCCATGGCTCACCAGGAAGGTCGCGTAATCAACACGGTACATCCGGCGCGTATCAGTGAGACCGATGGTGTGAATAACCGCCTGCAACTGGCCACGCTGGAGCGTGCCTATCAGAGCGAGCAGGCAGAACAACTGCTGCTGGCGGGCGTCATGCTGCGCGATCCCGCGCGTTTCGACCTGCGCGGAACGCTGCAACATGGGCGTGATGTCGAGATCGATACCAACGTTATCATTGAAGGCACCGTGACATTGGGCGACCGCGTCAAAATTGGCGCTGGGTGCATCATCAAAAACAGCGTGATTGGTGATGATTGTGAAATCAGCCCTTATTCAGTCCTCGAAGATGCCACCTTAGCCGCTGCATGCACCGTTGGGCCATTCGCACGTTTGCGTCCTGGCAGCGAGTTGGCGGAAGAGGCGCACGTGGGCAATTTCGTTGAGATGAAAAAAGCCACGCTGGGCAAAGGTTCTAAAGCCGGCCATCTTTCGTATCTTGGCGATGCCGAAATTGGTGCGGGCGTGAATATCGGTGCAGGTACCATCACCTGTAACTACGATGGCGCGAATAAATCGAAAACCATTATCGGCGACAACGTGTTTGTCGGCTCCGATACCCAGTTGGTGGCCCCGGTCACCGTCGCGGCTGGCGCGACCATCGCTGCAGGTACTACGGTAATGAAAGATGTCACCGCCGCCGATTTGGTTTACAACCGTAAAGAACAGAATCAGAAGTCTGGCTGGCAGCGTCCGGTTAAGAAAAAATAAATTTTAAGGGTCGGCAAAGATCGGCCCGTGAAAAAACTACCCGAAATCATTCGAGTTTCAGAAAGGCGGCAAGCACGAGTCCTCAGGAGCTGACTGAAGTCAGTGACTGAGGTGAATGCGTGTAGCCAACGCACCTGAAATTTGATGTATGAAGGGTAGATCCCCCACTCTCTACAAGGCTCGGGGAATAATCAGGTCAGAAGACAACGCAATGGCCGAAAGCCATGAAGTCAGGAAACTATTATGTGTGGAATTGTTGGTGCAGTAGCGCAGCGTGACATCGCAGAAATTCTGCTGGAAGGTCTGCGTCGTCTTGAGTATCGCGGTTATGACTCTGCGGGTCTGGCCGTTGTCGATCGCCAGGGACATATGACGCGTCTGCGTCGTCTTGGCAAAGTGGCTAATCTGGCCGAAGCCGCAGAGCAGCAGCCGCTGATTGGTGGTACCGGTATCGCCCACACCCGTTGGGCAACCCACGGTGAGCCATCAGAAGCCAATGCGCATCCGCATGTCTCTGAGCACATCATCATTGTGCATAACGGCATCATTGAGAACCATGAGCCATTGCGTGCGCAGATGATCGAACGCGGTTACCAGTTTGCCTCAGAAACGGACACCGAAGTGGTGGCGCATCTGGTGCACTGGGAGCAGAAGCAGGGCGGCACATTGCGTGAAGTGGTACTGCGCGTGATCCCGCAACTGCGCGGTGCTTATGGCATGGTGATCATGGACAGCCGCGATCCATCCGTGCTGGTGGCTGCGCGTTCAGGTAGCCCGCTGGTGATTGGCCGTGGCGTGGGTGAAAACTTCATTGCTTCTGACCAACTGGCGCTGCTGCCGGTGACCCGCCGCTTTATGTACCTGGAAGAGGGCGATATCGCCGAGATTACGCGCCGTGAAGTCACCATCATCGATCGTGATGGCAAGCCAGCCAAACGCGCGGAAATCGAATCCACGGCGCAGTACGATGCTGGTGATAAAGGTGCCTATCGTCACTACATGCAGAAAGAGATCTATGAGCAGCCGAACGCGATTAAAAACACCATCACTGGTCGTTTTAATCATGGGCAGATCGATCTCAGCGAACTGGGTGCCAATGCCGAAGCCTTGCTGAGTAAGGTTGAGCACATCCAGATTATCGCCTGCGGTACCTCGTATAACTCCGGGATGGTGTCGCGCTACTGGTTTGAGTCGCTGGCCAACATTCCTTGCGATGTGGAAATCGCCTCCGAATTCCGCTATCGCAAATCCGCTGTGCGTAAAAACAGTCTGCTGATCACCCTGTCGCAATCGGGTGAAACCGCCGATACGCTGGCCGCGCTTCGCTTGTCTAAAGAGCTGGGTTATCTCGGTTCGCTGGCCATCTGTAACGTTGCCGGCTCTTCGCTGGTGCGTGAATCCGATCTGGCGCTGATGACCAAAGCCGGCACCGAAATTGGAGTGGCCTCAACGAAAGCCTTCACCACGCAGTTGGCGGTGTTGCTGATGCTGGTGGCGAAACTGGGTCGTCTGCATGGCATGAAGCCAGAAACCGAGCACGAAATTGTGCATGCTCTGCAGGCATTGCCAAGCCGCATTGAGCAGATGCTGGCGCAGGATAAAGTGATTGAAAGCCTGGCGGAAGGTTTCTCTGACAAGCATCATGCGTTGTTCCTGGGCCGTGGCGATCAGTATCCGATCGCGATGGAAGGCGCGCTGAAGCTGAAAGAGATCTCCTATATTCACGCAGAAGCCTACGCCGCCGGAGAGCTGAAACACGGCCCGCTGGCGCTGATTGATGCCGATATGCCGGTGATCGTCGTTGCGCCGAATAACGAGCTGCTGGAGAAGCTGAAATCGAACATTGAAGAGGTGCGCGCGCGCGGCGGTTTGCTGTATGTATTTGCCGATCAGGATGCGGGTTTCACCGACAGCGAGGGCATGAAAATCATCTCACTGCCACACGTCGAAGAGGTGATAGCACCGATCTTCTATACCGTGCCGTTGCAGCTGCTTTCGTATCATGTTGCGCTGATTAAAGGCACCGACGTTGACCAGCCCCGTAACCTGGCAAAATCGGTTACTGTTGAATAATCTATAAAAAGGGCGGGCCTGCAACGGGTCCGCTTGCTTTTTAAACGGTGTCACATAACTGTCATATTTCGTACATTTCACTGTCATCAAACTGTCCTATTTTCCCTCCAGCAGCAATCACTGACTCCAACTAAAATGGCATTGAGCCTGATTTTTTTTAAATCCCCTGGAGGGAACATGACACTGATGCGTACATCCGTAGCCCGAATCCTCGCCGCCACCTTCGCAGTAAGCGCGGTATCTGCTTTTGCAGCCACCGACCTGACTGGCGCTGGCGGTACATTCCCGGCACCGGTTTATGCCAAGTGGGCAGCAGAGTATCAGCAAGCCACCGGTAGCAAAATCAACTATCAGGGTATTGGTTCTTCAGGCGGCGTTAAGCAAATCATCGCTAAAACCGTCGATTTCGGTGCGTCTGATGCGCCGTTAAGTGATGCCGATTTGGAAAAAAATGGTCTGTTCCAGTTCCCTACCGTTATCGGTGGCGTGGTACTGGCCGTTAACATCCCAGGTATTAAATCAGGTGAACTGACGCTGGACGGCAAAACCGTTGGCGATATCTACCTGGGTAACATCAAAAAGTGGAACGACCCGGCGATCACTAAACTGAACCCAGGCGTGAAACTGCCAGACACCAACATCAACGTGGTTCGCCGCGCAGATGGTTCAGGTACCTCTTTCGTGTTCACCAGCTACCTGTCTAAAGTCAACGCAGACTGGAACAGCAAAATTGGTAAAGGCAACACCGTTAACTGGCCAACCGGTCTGGGCGGTAAAGGTAACGACGGCGTTGCAGCCTTCGTACAGCGTCTGCCGGGTTCAATCGGCTACGTTGAGTACGCTTACGCTAAGCAGAACAACCTGACCTATACCAAGCTGATGGATGCAGATGGCAAGCCAGTAACGCCAAGCGAAACCAGCTTCTCAAACTCTGCTAAAGGCGCAGACTGGAGCAAATCTTTCGCTCAAGACCTGACCTTCCAGAAAGGTGCCGATGCATGGCCAATCTCTTCTACCACCTTCATCCTGATCTACAAAGAGCAGGCTGATGCGGCTAAAGGTGCTGAAGTGATGAAGTTCTTCGACTGGGCTTACAAAGGCGGCAGCAAAACTGCAACCGCACTGGATTACGCTGCGCTGCCAGAAAGCGTTGCTAACCAGATTCGTACTGCCTGGAAAGCGAACATCAAAGACAGCTCAGGCAAAGCGATTTACAAGTAAGCGAATGACCCGGTCAGTCTCCCCTGACTGACCAACCCGATGGGCGGCATGGTATGCCGCCCTGAACTTCCTCTGAGAACCGAGAAACTTATGGCTGCCACTAAGCCGACGTTCAAAGCCCCAGGTAAACAAGGTGACATGATTTTCGGCGCGCTGGTGAAACTTTCCGCGCTTATCGTGTTGTTGTTGATGGGTGGCATTATCGTCTCCCTGATTTTCTCTTCCTGGCCAAGCATCCAAAAATTTGGTTTTTCCTTCTTATGGACCAAAACCTGGGATGCGCCAAACGAACAATTTGGTGCGCTGGTACCGATCTACGGCACCCTCGTCACCTCCATCATTGCCTTAATCATCGCTGTGCCGGTGAGCTTTGGCATTGCGCTATTCCTGACGGAACTGGCACCTAACTGGTTGCGTCGCCCGCTGGGTACCGCAATTGAGTTGCTGGCAGCGATCCCGAGTATCGTTTACGGCATGTGGGGCCTGTTTATCTTCGCCCCGCTGTTTGCTGAGTACTTCCAGACACCGGTCGGCAACATCATGTCGAACATTCCCATTGTGGGTGCCCTGTTCTCAGGCCCGGCATTCGGTATCGGTATTCTGGCCGCTGGCGTGATCCTCGCCATCATGATCATTCCGTACATTGCATCGGTCATGCGTGATGTGTTTGAGCAGACGCCAGTGATGATGAAAGAGTCCGCCTACGGTATTGGTTGCACCACGTGGGAAGTGATCTGGCGCATCGTGCTGCCGTTCACCAAAAACGGTGTAATCGGTGGTGTGATGCTGGGCCTGGGTCGTGCACTGGGTGAAACCATGGCGGTGACCTTCATCATCGGTAACACCTACCAGCTCGACAGCGCCTCGCTGTTTATGCCGGGCAACAGTATCACCTCCGCGCTGGCGAACGAATTCGCTGAAGCTGAATCCGGTGTGCATGTGGCGGCATTGATGGAACTGGGTCTGATTCTGTTCGTGATTACCTTTATCGTACTGGCCATCTCCAAACTGATGATCCTGCGCCTGGCGAAGAGTGAAGGAGCCCGTTCATGACCGCTATCGAAATGCATGCTCGTGCTGAGCTGGAAGCCTCGCGCCGTAAAATGCAGGCACGTCGCAGCGCTAAAAATAAAGTGGCACTGACGCTGTCGATGCTGACCATGGCCTTTGGCCTGTTCTGGCTGGTGTGGATTCTGTTCACTACCGTCACCAAAGGTATTGATGGTCTGAGCTGGTCACTGTTCACTGAATCAACCCCGCCACCGAACACCGCAGGCGGTGGTTTAGCCAACGCCCTGGCGGGCAGTGGGTTACTCATTCTGTGGTCAACGGTGTTCGGTACACCGCTGGGCATCATGGCCGGTATTTATCTTGCCGAATATGGCCGTAAGCACTGGCTGGCGGAAGTGATTCGCTTCATCAACGACATCCTGTTGTCAGCACCGTCGATTGTGGTGGGCCTGTTCGTCTATACCATCGTGGTGGCACAGATGCAGCACTTCTCTGGCTGGGCGGGTGTGGTGGCACTGGCGCTGTTGCAGATTCCTATCGTGATTCGTACCTCAGAAAACATGCTGCGTCTGGTACCAGACAGCATGCGTGAAGCGGCTTATGCGCTGGGTACGCCGAAGTGGAAGATGATTTCGGCCATCACGCTGAAAGCCTCAGTCTCCGGCATTATTACCGGTGTGCTGCTGGCCGTCGCGCGTATCGCGGGCGAAACCGCACCGCTGCTGTTTACTGCGCTGTCGAACCAGTTCTGGAGCACCGACATGATGCAGCCAATCGCCAACTTGCCAGTGACGATCTTCAAATTCGCCATGAGCCCGTTTGCAGAATGGCAAAGCCTGGCATGGGCGGGTGTGTTGATCATTACCCTGTGCGTGCTGCTGCTGAACATTGTCGCGCGAGTGGTTTTCGCCAAGGGCAAACATTAATTTCCCGGCGCGGCTTCGGCGGCGCTGCACATGAGAGATGAGCAATGAGTATGGCAACGACTTCTGCCGGTAAAATTCAGGTTCGCAATCTGAACTTCTATTACGGAAAGTTTCACGCTCTGAAGAACATTAACCTGGATATCGCGAAGAACCAGGTCACCGCCTTCATCGGACCATCAGGTTGTGGTAAATCCACCCTGCTGCGTACCTTCAACAAAATGTACTCGCTCTACCCTGAGCAGCGTGCTGAAGGTGACATTCTGCTGGATGGCGACAATATTCTGGCTTCCCATCAGGATATCGCCCTGCTGCGCGCACGCGTTGGCATGGTGTTCCAGAAGCCAACGCCGTTCCCGATGTCGATTTATGACAACATCGCGTTTGGCGTGCGTCTGTTTGAAAAGCTGTCACGTGCCGATATGGACGAGCGTGTGCAGTGGGCGCTGACCAAAGCCGCGCTGTGGAATGAAACCAAAGACAAGCTGCATCAGAGCGGTTACAGTCTCTCCGGCGGTCAGCAGCAGCGTCTGTGCATCGCACGCGGTATCGCGATTCGCCCGGAAGTGCTGTTGCTGGATGAGCCATGCTCAGCCCTCGACCCGATCTCTACCGGTCGTATTGAAGAGCTGATCACCGAGCTGAAGCAGGATTACACCGTGGTGATCGTGACGCACAACATGCAGCAGGCCGCGCGTTGTTCTGACCATACCGCTTTCATGTATCTGGGCGAGCTGATCGAATTCAGCGACACCGATACACTGTTTACCAAGCCCGCGCAGAAGCAGACCGAAGATTACATCACCGGTCGTTACGGCTGATTCAGGAGACGCACATGGACAATTTGAATCTGAACAAACACATCTCCGGTCAGTTCAACGCGGAGCTGGAACACATTCGCACCCAGGTGATGATCATGGGTGGCATGGTGGAGCAGCAGCTTACCGATGCCATTACCGCGATGCACAACCAGGATGGCGAGCTGGCACGTCGCGTCATCGACGGTGATCAGAAGGTCAACATGATGGAAGTGGAGATTGATGAAGCCTGCGTGCGCATCATCGCCAAACGTCAACCTACCGCCAGCGACTTGCGTCTGGTGATGGCAATCATCAAGACCATCTCTGAGCTGGAACGTATCGGTGACGTAGCTGAGAAAATCAGCCGCACGGCGCTGGAGAAGTTCAGCCAGCAGCACCTGCCTCTGCTGGTGAGCCTGGAGTCTCTGGGTCGCCACACCGTGCAGATGCTGCACGACGTGCTGGATGCCTTCGCGCGTATGGATCTGAATGAAGCCATTAAGATCTATCGTGAAGATAAGAAGGTCGACAAAGAGTACGAAGGCATTGTGCGTCAGCTGATGACCTACATGATGGAAGATCCACGCACCATCCCAAGTGTACTGACGGCGCTGTTCTGTGCCCGCGCTATCGAGCGTATCGGTGACCGTTGCCAGAACATCTGCGAAATTATCTTCTATTTCGTTAAAGGTCAGGATTTCCGTCACGTTGGCGGCGACAAGCTGGATGAACTGCTGTCAGGTGACGACGGCAGCAATAAACCCTCTTAATTGCCGTTTCGGCTGCCTGTTGCCACTGTGGCTGACAGGCAGCCATCTTCATTTCTGATTGGTCTCTGCGATTCCCTCTCTTTATACTTGGCGCACTTTTTTCTGCCAGGTGCTGTTAAATGTCTTCCCCAATAACGAAAAAAAACGCCGTGACGCCGGCAAAAGCGATGGTTGCTGCCATTAGTGGCTATGCGATGGACGGCTTCGATCTGTTAATTCTGGGCTTTATGTTACCGGCGATCAGCGTCTCGCTGGCGCTCGATCCCTCTCAGGCCGGTTCGCTGGTCACCTGGACGCTGATCGGCGCGGTGATCGGTGGCATTGTGTTTGGTCATCTCAGCGATCGCTATGGTCGTATCCGTATTCTTACCGTGACGATCCTGATGTTCTCAATCTTCACCGGGCTGTGCGCGGTGGCGCAGGGCTACTGGGATCTGTTGGCCTATCGCACGCTGGCGGGCGTGGGCTTAGGCGGTGAGTTTGGTATTGGCATGGCGCTGATTGCGGAAGCCTGGCCGAAGGAGAAGCGTAATCGCGCCTCGGCATGGGTCGGCATCGGCTGGCAGCTCGGTGTGCTGCTGGCGGCGTTTATTACTCCGCCGCTACTGAGTGTGATCGGCTGGCGCGGCATGTTCCTGGTGGGTTTACTGCCCGCGCTGGTGTCCTTCGTGATTCGTCGCAGTATGGGGGAGCCGGAGGGTTTCACACGCCATGTTGAGAAGACGCCACAGCTGTCATTCGCCGCGCGCATCAAATTGCTGTTTGCCGATCGCGCCACCAGCAAAGCCAGTCTCGGGATTTTCATCCTCTGCTCAGTGCAGAACTTCGGTTACTACGGTCTGATGATCTGGATGCCAAGTTACCTCTCATCCAGCTTTGGTTTTAGCCTGACCAAATCCGGCTTGTGGACGGCGGTGACCGTGGTCGGCATGACCTTTGGTATCTGGCTGTTTGGCGTATTGGCCGATCGCTTCGCGCGCTGGAAGATTTTCCTGCTGTACCAGTTTGGCGCGGTGGTGATGGTGGTGGTGTATGCGCAGCTGCGCGATCCTACTGTGATGTTGTTCACTGGTGCGATCATGGGGATGTTTGTGAATGGCATGATTGGCGGCTACGGTGCGCTGATCTCCGACACCTTCCCACCGCAGGCGCGTGCCACTGCGCAGAACGTACTGTTTAACCTCGGACGCGGTGTTGGCGGCTTTGGTCCGCTGGTGATTGGCCTGCTGGCGGCGCAAATCTCGTTTACCGCGGCGATCACGCTGCTGGCGCTGATTTACCTGCTGGATATTGTTGCCACCCTGTTCCTGCTGCCGAAGAAGCAGAGCAACGAGGATTCACTGGGCGCGATTGGCTAAGGCGTTTAGGTTACCTGGTGCGCATAAATGCGCACCCTATTAGATCTGCGAACAGATCAAAATCGCACATCGGCCTCTGTAGAGGCAGCACCAGGTTCCACCGGGCACAGAGGTAACAGATCAGACCGACCACAGAGGTAACACTTTTGGGGTCAGTCGATTTGCATCCTGCATTGCCCGGACATCGTGCGCCGGTTTCTGCAGGGGCGACATTCATGCCGCCCTGGGTTTAGACCAAATCCCAACCCCGTGCGCGCCACAGTGCGGGCAGTTGCGTCATATCATCAAAGCGCGTCACCAGCGGATGATCCAACTCCGGATTGTGCGCATCAGCGCAGTAGTAAAATACCGGAATGCCCGCCGCGATCCCCGCACGCGCACCGGCTTCTGAATCATCCACCAGAATGCACTTCTCAATCGGCACCTGCATTTGCTCCGCCGCGTGATACATCAACTCGGGATCGGGCTTCCAGTGGTTAATGTCATAACCGCTGTACAGCCGACCTTCGAGGTAGGGCAGCATGCCGGTTAAACCCAGCGAGTGCTGCATCTTCTTCACTGTCCCGTTCGAGACCACGCACATCGGCACTTTCACGCTTTCCACCAGCGCTTTGGCACCGGCAATCGGCTTCAGGTCGAGGTCAAACAGGCGGGCCACATCCGCGCGATACGCCGTTTCGAACTCGTCTAACGGCACCTCTTTCTGATGCTGCGCCAGTACATCCCGCACGATGTCATAGAGCTTTACCCCTTTGTACTGCTCAAACATCTGCTGCAAAGAGAGCTCAATACCGTATTGGGCAAAGGTGTTGACGTAGGATTGCGTACAGATCACTTCACTGTCGACCAGCGTACCGTCGCAATCGAAAAACACACATTCAACTGACATCGCACATCATCCTTTTATTAAACAACCAGCTGACACTCTAGCGCACTGAGCGCAGAAAGCGACCCCGGCAACCGTTTGCGAATAATCAGTGTTTTGCTGCGCTAAAATCTATAGGATACGCGGCGATAAATTTTTTTCCGGGACAGTTGAATGAACAATCAGGGCTTGTTGCAGCGCATCTTTAAGCTGCAGGAACACGGCACAACCGCGCGCACCGAAGTGATCGCCGGTTTCACGACTTTCCTGACGATGGTGTATATCGTCTTTGTAAACCCGCAAATTCTGGGCGCCGCAGGCATGGATACTCAGGCGGTGTTTGTCACCACCTGTCTGATAGCGGCCTTTGGTAGCATCCTGATGGGGCTGGTGGCGAACTTGCCGGTCGCGCTGGCACCGGCGATGGGGCTGAACGCCTTCTTCGCGTTTGTGGTGGTCGGCGCGATGGGTTACTCATGGCAGGTTGGTATGGGCGCGATCTTCTGGGGCGCACTGGGTCTGCTGATCCTCACGCTGCTGCGTGTGCGCTACTGGATGATTGCTAATATCCCGATGAGTCTGCGCGTCGGCATCACCGCCGGTATCGGCCTGTTTATCGCCATGATGGGCCTGAAAAACGCCGGTATCATCGTGCCGAATGCCGACACCATTGTGACGGTCGGGAACCTGACCTCGCATAGCGTACTGCTGGGGGCGCTGGGCTTCTTCATTATCGCGATTCTGGCCTCACGCAATATCCACGCGGCGGTGCTGGTATCGATTGTGGTCACTACGGCGATTGGCTTAGCCATTGGCGATGTGAAATTCAGCGGTGTGTTTGCCGCGCCGCCGGCAGTGACATCGGTGGTGGGTCAGGTCGATATTAAAGGGGCGTTCAACATCGGCATGGCGGGAGTGATCTTCTCCTTTATGCTGGTCAACCTGTTCGACTCTTCCGGCACGCTGATCGGTGTCACCGATAAGGCCGGATTGACCGATGAAAAGGGCACTTTCCCGCGTATGAAGCAGGCGCTGTATGTTGATAGCATCAGCTCGGTGACCGGTTCGCTCATCGGCACCTCTTCAGTGACGGCGTATATCGAAAGCTCTTCCGGCGTGGCGATTGGTGGCCGTACCGGCTTGATGGCGGTCATCACCGGGATTCTGTTCCTGCTGGTGATGTTCCTGTCACCCCTGGCCGCGATGGTGCCTTCTTATGCGGCTGCAGGTGCGCTGATCTATGTGGGAGTCTTGATGACGGCGTCACTGTCACGCGTGCGCTGGGACGATCTCACCGAAGCGGTCCCGGCGTTTGTCACGGCGGCGATGATGCCATTCAGCTTCTCGATCACCGAAGGTATCGCGCTGGGCTTCATCTCGTACTGTGTGATGAAGCTTGGCACAGGACGCTGGCGTGAAATCAGCCCGTGCGTGGTGATTGTTGCCCTGCTGTTTGTGCTAAAAATCGCGTTTATCGACGCGCACTAAAAACAACAGGCCGCGATTGCGGCCTGTTTTGTTAGAGATGTCCGATTTCCTGGGGTGTGGGAGTGAGGCTGGTCAGACGCAGCGAGCGCGGGCCAATATTCGGTTTGCTCATTTCAACGTCGCGCAATGGCTGCCATTGCTGTTGTGCATCAATCTCCCACAGGCATAAGCGCTCAGTGCCCGGAGAGAGCGCGCACGACCACACCAGCATCGGCTCGGCATCACAGACCGCCTGAATATCCGGAAACACGCTGGAGCGCAGACGGCCGGCAGCAGGGTGCAACTGCAGCGAACCGGCACCGTTCTCACTTTCACCGGTTAATTTGAGGATGCTCTGGCGCAGCGTCCAGATTTGCGTCACCGCTTCCATAAAATCCTGCTGCGCGTTGATCCACGCTTTCTCACCCGATGAGAGATCCTGCGTGAGCGTGTCCTGCGTCTGACGGCTGTGGGCGCGGACAATCTCCATATCCAACCCCGCACGTCCGCCTTCTTCCGCCAGCAGCACACCGACCATATTACCGGCGTACGCAATACTAAAGTCAGGGAGGTTAGGATCGGCAAAGCAAGGTCGTCCGCTGCTGGTGGTCACAAGCGGCGGGAGTTCACGAATGCCATAGACGCGCAGCATCAGCTGAGCCAGCAATTCGCGTGCGGCGAGAAAACGGCTACGGCGCTTGTCAGGGAAGCGCTCGGCGCTGTTAATCACATCCTGTGGAACCCGAAACAGCTCCGAAGAGAGCGGCGAGTTACCCATCCAACGTACAAAATGACTAGCCATCTGTCGCTCCGTGAAAATGGTCAGATAATCATCAGCGCTATTGTAGGAATTTTCTCAGTGGTTTGCATCCGGCATAACATCTAATGACCAAAAATCAGATAAGACCGAAGCGGCGGACATTCCCATTCTGCGACTTTGCATATAACGCTTTTGCTGAATTCGTTCAGATAGGGTGATGCAAAGCGTGATGTGGTGTAGGATTTGGGCAGCAAAACAGCACATCGAAGTGCGCAAACAATCCACCTCAAGTCATCGTGCTCATCGCAAACAGAGGCACGTCGGAGTTTTTTTATGTCAGTAACTTCACTTACTCGCCAGGAATCAATCTCACTTGATGAATTTCGTCATGGTATGCGCCGCTTGACCGCAGGCGTTTCTTTAGTGACCACTGAGTTTCAGGGCGAAAAGCTGGGTCTGATTGCGACCTCCGTTAGCTCACTGGCTGCCGAGCCGCCAAGCTTGCTGGTGTGTGTTAATCGTAGTGCATCCAGCCACGACGCATTTGTGAATGCTGGCCATTTCGCTGTGAACGTCTTGCGTGAACAGCATGACGATTTATGCGCGCAGTTCAGTCAGTCTGCACGTCGCGCAGAACGCTTCCAGAGCGGTGAGTGGCAAACGCTGAACACCGGTGCACCGGTGCTGGCTGATGCATTGGTGAGTTTTGACTGCCAGCTGGAGAAAGTGGTGGAGTGGAATACGCACAGCGTGCTGCTGGCGCGCATCGTTGGCATTTCACTGCCAGGTGAAGCGGCGGAGCCGATGGTCTATTTCAACAGCGGTTTTCACTCGCTGGGTTAATGTGAGTGACAGGCGTCGTGCAATGCCCGACGCCTGGAATCAATCAGGCAAATTTGCAGGCTTCATCAAAGCCGAGACGCGGTAAACGCGCATGCAGTTTGCTGGCTTCGCCGTAGCCCAGATTAATCAGTAAATTCACCTGCCATTTGCTTTCGCTAAAGAAGGCTTCATTGACTTTTGACGGGTCAAAACCGGACATCGGGCCGGCATCCAGCCCCAGCGAACGCGCCGCCAGAATTAAATATCCTGCCTGCAGGCTGCTATTGCGGAAAGCCGTCTCTTTAGCCAAATCCGGGCTGCTGGTGAACCAGCTACGCGCATCACCGTGCGGGAAGAGTTTGGGCAGCGCTTCATAGAACTCAGGATCCCACGCCACGATCACCGTTGCCGGTGCTGCCATGGTTTTGTCCACGTTGCCGGAGGAGAGCGCAGGTTTCAGCTTCTCTTTGCCTTCCTGCGAAGTGACAAACACGAACCGTCCTGGTGAACAGTTGGCTGAAGTCGGGCCGAGCGCGGTCAGGCTATAGAGTTGCTGCAGCACATCGTGAGAAATCGGTTTGTCCTGCCAGTAGCTGTGGGTGCGAGCGTCATTGAACAGCGCGTTCAGCGCCACGCTGTCGAGCGGTGTACTCATGTTTCTCTCCTGTTCAGGCAGCAACTTGCGCCTAATGTTTAGCATGAATCGTGGGTGAGGCCGATACGCTTTAGCACGGGCCAGCGATCGTTATACTGCAAAGGAGAGGGGGTGCCAAATAACAAAGACGCATGTTTCCCCCAACCAAACAGTGATGGGGGAAACAGGGTGAAGACTACTTACCAATACAGAAGCTGGAGAAAATCCTGCCGAGCAGGTCGTCGGAGGTGAACTCACCGGTGATCTCGCTCAGTGCTTGCTGCGCCAGACGCAGCTCTTCCGCCAGCAGTTCACCGGCCCATGCACCCAGCAGCTGGTTTTTACCCTGCTGTAAGTGAGTGGCTGCTAACTCTAATGCCTGCAGATGGCGTCGGCGTGCCAGGAAGCCACCTTCCATATTGCCAGAGAAGCCCATGCTCTGTTTCAGATGGTCGCGCAGTGCATCCACGCCTTCCCCCGTCCGCGCAGAGAGACGAATCAGTGAGTGATCATTCACTTCTGTCAGACCCAGCACTTCCCCGGTCATATCGGCTTTGTTACGCACCACAGTAATCGGCAGTTGTGCCGGTAAACGTGCGACAAAATCAGGCCAGATTGCGGCCGCTTCGGTGGCGTCGGTGGTGGTGCCATCCACCATAAACAGCACGCGATCGGCTTGCTCGATTTCCTGCCAGGCGCGTTCAATTCCAATTCGCTCAACTTCATCACTGGCTTCACGCAGCCCCGCAGTATCGATGATGTGCAGCGGCATGCCGTCGATATGAATATGCTCACGCAGCACGTCACGCGTGGTGCCAGCGATATCGGTGACAATCGCGGCTTCACGACCGGCGAGGGCATTCAGCAAGCTGGATTTACCGGCATTAGGACGACCAGCAATCACCACTTTCATTCCTTCGCGCAGCAGGCTGCCCTGACGCGCTTCGGCGCGCACGTTATCAAGATCGCCGATCACCGCATTAAGCTGACCTTCGATTTTGCCGTCAGACAGAAAATCGATCTCCTCATCCGGGAAGTCGATAGCGGCCTCCACGTAGATGCGCAGGTGAGTGAGTGCTTCCACGAGTGTATTGATGCGCAGGGAAAATGCGCCTTGCAGTGAATTCACGGCGGAACGCGCGGCCTGCTCTGAACTGGCGTCGATCAGGTCGGCGATCGCTTCCGCCTGCGCCAGATCGAGTTTGTCGTTGAGGAACGCACGTTCGGAGAATTCACCCGGCTGAGCGATGCGTACACCCGACAGCGCCACGATGCGTTTCAGCAGCAGATCCAGAATCACCGGGCCGCCGTGACCCTGCAGCTCCAGCACATCTTCGCCGGTGAAAGAGTGGGGGCCTGGAAACCACAGCGCAATCCCCTGATCCAGCACGCTGCCATCCGCATCGCTGAATGGCAAGTAGTCGGCATAGCGCGGTTTCGGCAATTTGCCGAGCACGGCTTGCGCGACGTCAGCGGCTTTGGCGCCGGAAATACGCAGAATGCCGACGCCGCCACGGCCGGGAGGTGTCGCCTGGGCAACGATAGTATCGCTGTGGCTCATGATTCTCTCTCTTACCCGTCATACTTCAAGCTGCAGCGGCGTTGGCTGCGCTCGAATTATTCAGGGTACAAATTTTGAAAAAAAACAGGGCGACATAAATGCCGCCCCTTGAGTATACGCTGCTGCTGTTGCAGTCAGACGTTACGCTTTCTTCTTGTCGCGGCTGTGCAGACCACGTTTTTCCAGCCCGCGATAAATCAGCTGTTGCTGGAGGATGGTCACCAGGTTACTGACGATGTAGTACAGCACCAGACCCGCAGGGAACCACAGGAAGAACACGGTAAAGATAACCGGCATGTAGGTCATGATCTTCTGCTGCATCGGATCGGTCACGGTGGTCGGTGACATCTTCTGGATGAAGAACATGGTGATACCCATGATAACCGGCAGAATGTAGTACGGATCCTGCGCGGAAAGGTCATGAATCCACAGAATGAACGGTGCATGACGCAGTTCAATCGAACCTGACAGCATGTAGTACAAGGCCAGGAAGATAGGCATCTGGATAACCAGCGGCAAGCAGCCACCCAGCGGGTTCACTTTCTCTGCTTTGTACAGCGCCATCATTTCCTGGCTCTGCTTCTGCTTGTCATCGCCCAGACGCTCACGCATTGCCTGAATCTTCGGCTGCAGCATGCGCATCTTCGCCATGGAGGTGTACTGCGCTTTGGTCAGCGGGTACATGATGCCACGAACGATGAAGGTGATAACGATAATCGAGAAGCCCCAGTTACCGATAAAGCTGTGCAGGAACTTCAGCAGCTTAAACAGTGGCTGAGAGATGAACCACAACCAACCGTAATCTACAGTCAGATCCAGGTGAGGCGCGATAGCGGCCATCTTGTCCTGGATTTCTGGCCCCAACCACAGGGTTGCGCCCAGGTCTTGCTGTGCGCCTGCTGCCACGGTCACCGGTGAAGATTTATAACCGATTGCCGCAACGCCGTTACCGAGGTTGCTGGTGTACAGGGTGTTGTTACCCTGAGTACGCGGCACCCAGGCGGTAGCGAAGTACTGCTGCAGCATCGCCACCCAACCATTGCTGGTGGTGGCGTTCAGGTTCTCGTTATCCGCGATGGTATCGAATTTGTATTTTTCGTATTTCGCTTCGCTGGTCGAGTACGCTGCGCCACGGAAGGTGTGCAGGGCAAAGTTATTGCTGCCGGTATCACGGTGCTTCGGCAGATCAATGGTCTGCTTCAACTGACCGAACATCGACACTTCCAGCGGCTGCTGCGAGGCGTTATTGATGTTGTAGTCAACGTTAACCGCGAAGTCGCCACGCTTGAACACGAAGGTTTTGGTATAAACCACACCTTTTTCATCGGTCCAGGTCAGTGGTACACGCAGCTCGGTCTGGCCATCGGCCATCTCGAAGTGATCCTGAGTGGTGGTGAACAGCGGACGAGCGCCATTGTTCGGGTTATCCGGGCCATTACGACCGGTTAAGCCACTTTGCGCCTGATAAACGAAGGCGGGGGTGGTTTCCAGCAACTGGAACGGTGCGTCTGAACCCAGTTTGTCCGGGTAAGTCAGCAGCTGTGCCTGCTCAATATCGCCACCGCGAGTATTGATGCTGAGTGACAGGACATCAGTCTTAACGGTGATCGTTTGGCCCTGACCGCTAGCCGGCACGCCGGAAGAGGCGGCATCACCCGCTGCGCTGCTTGTGTTCTGCGTGGTCTGAGTCTGCTGTGGCTGCGGAGCGTGGTCCGTCTGCCAGGCTTGCCAGATCATAAAAGACACGAACAGAAAAGCGATGAGAAAGAGATTGCGTTGCGAATCCATCGTTAATGTTCTCTGGTATCAAAGGTTTTTGGCGGCACAGGATCGTCACCACCCGGGTTCAAAGGGTGGCATTTTAATACGCGTTTTATCGTCAACCAACTACCTTTTACGACGCCGAAACGACGTAATGCCTCAATCCCATACTGCGAGCAGGTGGGATGGAACCGACAATGAGGTCCAAGTAGTGGGCTGATGGCGCGTTGATAAACGCGTATCAGGGCGATCAGGAGCCGCGAGCCAGGCGACAGTGACGACGCCATAATTTCTCCAACGCTTCCGTTAACGCACGGTTATCGAGGTCAGCAATCCCCTTTTTCGCCACGATGACAAAATCCATCGCAGGCAGCTCATGTTGGCGCAGACGAAAGCTTTCGCGGGTCAATCGCTTGATCCGGTTGCGTTCATGGGCGCGTTTCACATGCTTTTTGGCGACGGTAAGACCGATGCGGGGATGCCCCAGCGAGTTAAGGCGGCCGAGGATGGTGATTTGCGGCGTACCGGCTCTTTGTGGCTGCTGGAAGACGAAAGTGAAATGAGTGGGAGTTAACAAACGTAACTCCCTGGGAAATGCGAGCTTAACCACGAGGGTTAGCTTTATTACTTAGAAACGGTCAAACGAGCACGGCCTTTAGCACGACGACGTGCCAGAACCTGACGACCATTTTTTGTTGCCATACGAGCACGGAAACCGTGTGAACGGTTGCGCTTCAGTACGGACGGTTGAAAAGTGCGTTTCATGGCGATTTCTACCTAAACTTGAAAATTTTCACTGGGTGACGCGTTTTCGGGCCAGTAAATCGACCTACGCCTCAATGTGTCTTTAATAAAGAGGCGGGATTGTAATAATTGTACAGTCCAGAGTCAATTTACTTCGCAGTTCGCGGCACCTGGAAACCAGATACAGCCCGCTGATTCCGGGCATCAAGGCTTCACGCAATAATGCCGGGTGGGGAATTATACGGGCTATAGGGTAAAGCGCAAGGATCGCGCAGGATCTTCTTGCGATCAATTTGCAGATTTATTGCGCGGAAACGAGAGGCGACCAGAAAAATTGCCTCTTTCAGCAAGATCACCGCTCGCTTTTTCCACAGAAAGCGTAAACTCATTAGCGCTTCACTAGCCTGTGGATAAATTGGATCAAAACTGTGTAGAAAGGGAAGATCTCTGTGCCGCTTTGCGCTATGATCCGCCCTTCCGCTGACGATCCTCACTGCGATCGCCAGGGATGACTACCGCGGATAGCGGTCGCAGGCGCTTTCTGATCGCCTGTGTCAAAAAAGACAGTTTCTATTATTAGCGCCTGAAATTCTTATCGATTTTGTACGAGTGGAGTCCGCCGTGTCACTTACGCTTTGGCAACAGTGTCTTGCCCGTTTGCAGGATGAGCTTCCTGCCACCGAATTCAGCATGTGGATTCGTCCGCTGCAAGCTGAATTAAACGACAATACGCTGACCTTGTATGCACCAAATCGGTTTGTACTCGACTGGGTTCGGGATAAATATCTCAATAGTATTAATGGGCTGCTGAATGAATTCTGCGGTCCGAATGTGCCTTTGCTGCGTTTTGAAGTGGGCACGCGCCCGGCTGCGCAGGTTGCAGCCAGCCAGCCAGCCATGGCGGCTTACAGCACCCCTGCTCCTGTTGAAAACCGTCCTGCTCCGGCGCAAATCTTGCGTCCAAGCTGGGACTCAGTGCCCGCCCCGGCGGATGTCACCTACCGCTCAAATGTGAATAACCGCCATAACTTCGATAACTTCGTTGAAGGTAAATCTAACCAGCTGGCGCGCGCGGCGGCACGTCAGGTGGCGGATAATCCTGGTGGGGCTTACAACCCGCTCTTCCTTTATGGCGGAACCGGTTTAGGTAAAACTCACCTGTTACATGCAGTGGGAAATGGCATTATTGCGCGCAAGCCGAATGCCAAAGTGGTTTACATGCACTCAGAACGTTTTGTGCAGGACATGGTAAAAGCGCTGCAGAACAACGCCATTGAAGAATTTAAGCGTTATTACCGCTCCGTCGATGCACTGTTGATCGATGACATTCAGTTCTTTGCCAATAAAGAGCGCTCGCAGGAAGAGTTTTTCCATACCTTTAACGCCCTGCTGGAAGGCAATCAGCAGATCATTTTGACCTCGGATCGCTATCCTAAAGAGATCAATGGTGTTGAAGATCGCCTGAAGTCGCGCTTTGGCTGGGGATTAACCGTCGCGATCGAACCGCCTGAGCTGGAAACGCGTGTGGCGATCCTGATGAAGAAAGCGGATGAAAACGATATCCGCCTGCCGGGAGAAGTCGCCTTCTTTATTGCCAAGCGTCTGCGCTCCAATGTGCGTGAGTTGGAAGGGGCGCTGAACCGCGTCATCGCCAATGCCAACTTTACCGGCCGCGCGATCACCATCGATTTCGTGCGCGAAGCGCTGCGGGATTTGCTGGCGCTACAGGAAAAGCTGGTCACCATCGATAACATCCAGAAAACGGTGGCCGAATACTACAAGATCAAAGTCGCGGATTTACTGTCGAAGCGCCGTTCGCGCTCGGTGGCACGTCCGCGTCAGATGGCAATGGCAATGGCGAAAGAGTTGACCAACCATAGCCTGCCGGAAATTGGCGATGCGTTTGGTGGCCGCGATCATACCACCGTGCTCCATGCCTGCCGTAAAATTGAGCAGTTGCGTGAAGAGAGCCACGACATCAAAGAAGATTTCTCTAACCTCATTCGAACATTATCTTCCTGACGCATATGAAATTTATTGTAGAACGTGAGCAGTTGCTGAAACCACTGCAACAGGTTAGCGGCCCGCTTGGTGGACGCCCGACCTTACCGATCCTCGGAAATTTACTGTTGCAGGTGAGTGAAGGCGTACTGCGTCTGACCGGCACCGATTTGGAAATGGAGATGGTGGCCCGCGTTGCATTAACGCAGCCCCACGAGCCCGGTGCGACCACCGTGCCCGCGCGTAAATTCCTCGATATCTGTCGCGGTTTGCCAGAGGGGGCGGAAATTAGCCTGACGCTGGAAGGTGACAGAATGCTGGTGCGTTCTGGCCGCAGCCGTTTTTCCTTATCGACGCTGCCCGCCACTGACTTCCCTAATCTGGATGACTGGCAGAGCGAGGTGGAATTCACCTTGCCACAGGCCACGCTGAAACGTCTGATTGAAGCAACCCAGTTCTCGATGGCGCATCAGGATGTGCGTTACTACCTCAACGGCATGCTGTTTGAGACCGAAGGTGAAGAGTTGCGCACCGTCGCCACCGATGGACACCGTCTGGCGGTATGCTCCATGCCGATTGGCCAGGCGTTGCCTAACCATTCGGTGATCGTGCCACGTAAAGGTGTGATTGAATTAGTCCGTTTGCTTGATGGCGGCGAGACTCCGCTGCAGGTACAGATCGGCAGCAGCAACATTCGCGCCCACGTTGGTGACTTTATCTTTACCTCTAAGCTGGTTGATGGCCGTTTCCCGGATTATCGCCGCGTATTGCCGAAAAACCCGGACAAAGCGTTGGAAGCGGGATGCGATCTGCTGAAACAGGCGTTTGCCCGTGCAGCAATTCTCTCCAATGAGAAGTTCCGCGGTGTTCGTATCTATATCACCGAAAATCAGCTCAAGATCACCGCCAATAACCCTGAACAGGAAGAAGCGGAAGAGATGCTGGATGTGTCGTATAGCGGCACTGAACTGGAGATCGGCTTTAACGTGAGTTACGTGTTAGATGTGCTGAATGCGCTGAAATGCGAAAACGTGCGTTTGCTGCTGACCGATTCGGTTTCGAGTGTGCAAATTGAAGACGTTGCCAGCCCAGCGGCGGCATACGTCGTCATGCCAATGCGCTTGTGATCTTATAGCGGGCTAACTTACTCGCTATTTTGCCCCCGGGCAGTGCTCGTCCCTGGTCACATACTTCAGTATGCTCCCAGGGCCTGCGCGCTGGCCGTGAGCAAACTAGCTTCGCCGTTAACGCCCTCGATGGCAGGGTTAGGTGAAAACCACTTCTTAATGCGCAGCTGGATTCGTTCATGGCTTTAACCCGCCTCCTGATTAAAGATTTCCGCAACATCGAGCAGGCCGATCTCACGCTGGCACCAGGCTTTAATTTCCTCGTGGGTGCTAACGGCAGCGGTAAAACCAGCGTGCTGGAGGCTATCTACACCCTCGGACATGGCCGCGCATTTCGCAGTTTGCAGGCTGGACGCGTCATTCGTCACGATCAGGATGCGTTTGTCCTGCACGGACGAATTGAAGGCAGTGAGCGCGAATTGGCCGTGGGGCTGACCAAAAATCGCGCCGGTGATAGCAAAGTGCGCATCGACGGCAGCGACGGTCATAAAGTGGCGGAGCTGGCGCAATTGCTGCCGATGCAGTTGATCACGCCGGAAGGGTTTACTTTGCTCAACGGCGGCCCCAAATACCGTAGAGCTTATATTGATTGGGGATGCTTTCACTCCGCACCCGGTTTCTTCAATGCCTGGAATAATCTACGGCGTCTGATGAAACAGCGTAACGCCGCGCTGAGACAAGTTTCGCGTTACAGCCAAATTCGCCCGTGGGATCAGGAACTGGTGCCGCTGGCCGAACAGATTAGCCAGTGGCGAGCCGAGTACAGTGCGGCGATCTCGAAAGAGATCATCGCTACCTGCAGTCAATTTTTACCAGAGTTTGAGCTGTCGTTTTCGTTTCAGCGCGGCTGGGATAAAGAGAGCGACTTTGCCGAACTGCTGGAACGTAATTTCGAGCGCGATCGCGCGCTCACCTATACCGCCAGCGGCCCGCACAAAGCGGATTTTCGTATCCGTGCGGAAGGCACGCCGGTGGAAGATTTACTCTCACGCGGTCAATTAAAGCTGCTGATGTGTGCACTGCGTTTAGCGCAGGGTGAATATCTGACGCGCAGCAGCGGACGTCGCTGTTTGTACCTGATTGATGACTTCGCCTCGGAGCTGGACGATTCGCGTCGTCGGTTGCTTGCCGAGCGCCTGAAAGCCACGCAGGCTCAGGTATTTGTCAGTGCCATTGGTGTCGAACATGTAATCGACATGAGTGACGAAAAGGGCAAGATGTTCCGCGTGGAACAGGGTAAAATAGCGGTTCAACCTGAAGATTAAATGAGCGAGAAACGTTGATGTCGAATTCTTATGACTCCTCAAGTATCAAAGTCCTTAAAGGGCTTGATGCGGTACGCAAACGCCCGGGTATGTATATCGGTGATACCGATGACGGCACCGGTCTGCATCACATGGTATTCGAGGTCGTGGATAACGCAATCGACGAAGCGCTCGCGGGTCACTGTAGTGACATCGTCGTCACCATCCATGCGGACAATTCTGTGTCTGTTCAGGATGATGGCCGTGGTATTCCGACCGGCATTCACCCGGAAGAGGGTGTGTCTGCGGCAGAAGTGATCATGACCGTGTTACACGCCGGCGGTAAATTCGACGATAACTCGTATAAAGTGTCCGGTGGTCTGCACGGCGTGGGCGTGTCAGTGGTTAACGCCCTGTCGCAGAAGCTGGAACTGACCATTCGCCGCGAAGGTAAAGTGCATCAGCAGATTTATCAGCACGGTGTGCCGCAGGCACCGCTGGCGGTATCCGGTGATACTGAAACCACCGGTACACGCGTCCGTTTCTGGCCGAGCTACGAAACCTTCACCAATGTGGTGGAGTTCGAGTATGACATTTTGGCGAAACGCCTGCGTGAACTCTCCTTCCTGAACTCGGGTGTTTCAATCCGTCTGGAAGACAAGCGTGACGGCAAGAGTGACCACTTCCACTACGAAGGCGGCATCAAGGCGTTTGTTGAGTACCTCAACAAGAACAAAACCCCGATTCACCCAACCGTGTTCTATTTCTCTAACGAGAAAGACGGTATTGGTGTGGAAGTCGCGCTGCAGTGGAACGATGGTTTCCAGGAAAACATCTACTGCTTCACCAACAACATTCCACAGCGCGATGGCGGTACGCACCTTGCGGGCTTCCGTGCGGCAATGACGCGTACGCTGAACGCTTATATGGACAAAGAAGGCTACAGCAAAAAAGCCAAAGTCAGCGCCACCGGTGATGATGCGCGTGAAGGCCTGATTGCTGTGGTCTCGGTGAAAGTGCCGGATCCAAAGTTCTCCTCACAGACCAAAGACAAACTGGTTTCTTCTGAGGTGAAATCCGCAGTTGAGCAGCAGATGAACGAACTGCTGAGCGAATACCTGCTGGAAAACCCGTCAGACGCGAAAATCGTGGTTGGCAAAATTATCGATGCCGCGCGTGCACGTGAAGCGGCGCGCCGCGCCCGTGAAATGACCCGTCGTAAAGGCGCGCTGGACTTGGCTGGTCTGCCGGGCAAGCTGGCTGATTGCCAGGAACGTGACCCTGCGCTGTCTGAAATTTACCTTGTGGAAGGTGACTCAGCGGGCGGCTCTGCCAAGCAGGGACGTAACCGTAAGAACCAGGCGATCCTGCCGCTGAAAGGTAAAATCCTCAACGTGGAGAAAGCGCGTTTCGACAAGATGCTCTCCTCTCAGGAAGTGGCGACGCTGATCACCGCACTCGGCTGTGGTATCGGACGCGACGAATACAACCCGGACAAACTGCGTTATCACAGCATCATCATCATGACCGATGCCGACGTCGATGGCTCGCACATCCGTACGCTGCTGTTGACCTTCTTCTATCGTCAGATGCCGGAAATTGTCGAGCGTGGTCATGTGTATATTGCTCAGCCGCCACTGTACAAAGTGAAGAAAGGCAAGCAGGAACAATACATTAAAGATGACGAAGCGATGGATCAGTATCAGATCGCTATCGCACTGGATGGCGCAACACTGCACACCAACGCCAGCGCACCGGCGCTCGGCGGCCAGCCGCTGGAAAATCTGGTGGGTGATTTCAACAGCACCCAGCGCATGATCAAGCGTATGGAACGTCGCTTCCCAACGGCAATGCTGCGTGGCCTGATCTACCATCCAACCCTCAGCGATCTCAGCAATGAAGCCGCAGTTAAAGGCTGGATTGAAGGTTTAGTCGCATACCTGAGCGAGCGCGAAGCGCACGGCAGCAGCTATATGGCGCACGTACGCACCAACAGCGAACTGAACGTGTTCGAACCGGTATTGCGTGTGCGTACGCACGGCGTTGATACCGACTATCCGATGGACAGCGAGTTCATTGATGGACCGGAATACCGTAAAATCTGTGGTCTGGGCGAGCAGCTGCGCGGTCTGATTGAAGAAGATGCGTTTATCGAACGTGGCGATCGCCGTCAGCCAGTGACCAGCTTCGAGCAGGCAATTGAGTGGCTGGTGAAAGAGTCGCGCCGTGGTCTGTCAGTCCAGCGCTATAAAGGTCTGGGCGAGATGAACCCAGAGCAGCTGTGGGAAACTACCATGGATCCAGACAGCCGCCGCATGCTGCGCGTCACCATCAAAGACGCCATCGCGGCTGACCAGCTGTTCACCACGCTGATGGGCGATGCGGTTGAACCGCGCCGCGCCTTCATCGAAGAGAACGCGCTGAAAGCCGCTAACATCGATATCTGATTTGTCACATCAACCCTTCCCAATCGGGAAGGGTTTTTTATTCCCCCTATTTTGTTATCCGCCTGACAATCTTCTTTTTCCTTGAAAAACATCTGCATTCGCTTTTGTTTGCTTCCGTTTTTTCCCGAGTGCTGAGATCCGCATCACTTTCATAAACAGTTGTCTCCCTTACGCTTGCGAGCGAAACGGAGGGAAACGCATGTTTTTGGAAGAACGACGTAGCCAGATTTTGCAATGGCTGGATGAGCACGAACGGGTCACGGTTAATGGATTGGCAAGCCAGTTAGGCGTGACACGAGAAACCATTCGTACCGATCTCAGTGCACTGGCACAGCAGGGCTTAGCGCAGCGCTGCTATGGTGGAGCGATTGCGTTACGCCGCAATTTGCAGGAAAAGCTCATCAGCGAAAGCGGCAACTTTGAGGTGTTGCTACAACGCCTGCAGTCACGTAAAGGCCAGATAAAGTCATCCGGTAAGCAGGGGAAAGTCTGCATTCTTGGTGCTTTTAACGTCGATATCGTGGCGAAAGTGGCGCAGTTTCCGCAAAGTGGCGAATCACTGATGGCGTTAGGCAGCACGCTGGGGCCTGGCGGTAAAGGCGCCAATCAGGCGATGGCCGCTAGCTGTGCGGGTACGCGCGTCCATTTTGTGGCCAAAGTCGGTACCGATCAATTCAGCCAGTTTGCGTTCGATCATCTCTCCGCTTCCGACATTCACTCCTTTCGTCTCTATCAGACCGATACCGAACCCACGGGCAGCGCCATCATTTATGTCTCGCAAGAAAATGGCGAGAACATGATTGCCATCTATTCGGGTGCCAACAAAACCATTACCGACGAAGAGATTGCTGAACTCACGCATGAATTAACCGATGCGGATGTGATGCTACTGCAGTTGGAAAACAACTTTGAAGCTACCCGCAGCGCCATCCGTCTCGCACACACCATGGGCGTGCGCGTCATTATGAACCCTGCGCCATTTTCCCCTGACGTGGTGAGCTGCCTGCCGATGATTGATGTACTCACGCCGAATGAAACCGAAGCTTCGCGTCTGTCTGGCATTGAAATCCATGATGTCCCCAGCGCACGCGCGGCTGCTCAGGCCATTGTCGCACTGGGCGCGCGGAGGGTGATCATCACCATGGGATCGCGCGGTGCACTGCTGTTTGATAACCAACAATTTCACCATATTCCGGCATTTCCTGCGCTCAGCGTGGATACCACGGGCGCGGGCGATGCCTTCAACGGCGCGTTGGCGGCGGCACTCGCTCAGGGCCAAAGCTTGCTGCAAGCGGCGACCTGGGCCTCTGCTTTTGCTTCGCTCGCTGTTGAACGAGAAGGGGCAAGCAACATGCCCGATCGTCAGCAGGTGCTGACCCGACTTCAACAACGATAAACCAGATAACTAATCACAGCGGCCTTTCGCTGGCAGGAGAGATGATGAAAAAGATTGAAGGCATTGTACCGGTCATGCTGACCCCGTTTACCCCAGATAACCAGATTGATTATCCCGGCCTGGAAAAGCTAATTAGCTGGTACTTAAAAGAGGGCGTGGATGCGCTATTCGCGGTGTGCCAGTCGAGTGAGATGCAGTATCTCAGCCTTGAGGAGCGAGTAGAACTGGCTCGCTTTGTGGTACAGAAAGTAGAAGGCCGTGTGCCCGTTATCGCCTCAGGCCATATCAGTGATGATCTGGCAGAGCAAACTAAAGAGCTGCAGGCTATGGCCAATACCGGGATTGATGCTTTGGTCCTGGTGACCAACCACCTCGATCCTCAAAATCAGGGCAGCGAAGCATTCTATACCCATCTCAATCATCTGTTGGAATCGTTACCCGCAGACATGCCATTGGGGCTTTATGAGTGCCCGGCGCCATATCGTCGACTGTTGAGTGATGAAGAGTTCAGTTTCTGCGCCAATAGTGGCCGTTTTGTGGTGCTGAAAGATGTGAGCTGCGATCTGCCAACTGTTGAGCGCCGCGTCAAACTGGCTCAGGGCACGCCACTGGCCATTATCAATGCGAATGCCGCGATTGCCTGGCCGGCAATGCAAGCGGGATCCAAAGGTTTCAGCGGTGTGTTCACCAACTTCCATCCGGGCTTATATCACTGGCTTTATCATCATGGCGCACAGCAGCCGGAAAAGGCCCATGAACTGTCGCTGTTCCTGTCGCTCAGCGCTGTGACTGAAACGCTCGGCTATCCAAAAAACGCCAAGATTTATCACCAGCGACTGGGCACGTTCTCCAGTGAGCACTGCCGCGTAAACAAAGACAACGTGCTGGAAAAATTCTGGGGATTGAGCGTGCTGCTCGATCAAATCCGTGATGGCAGTGCGTTGTGGCAGCCACGTGTAGCCAAATAACACCTCTCGGGGAGGATGCTTATCCTCCCGCTGTACCTAAACCCTCTAACGATAACGACACGGGAAGACATCATGATTGTATGCGATCGACTGGACTGGACGCGCGAGCGCCACGCTTTTCATCCCATAGTTGACCAGGCTATTCGCTGGATTGCGGATACCGATTTCAGCCAGCTGGAAGCAGGGAAATACGATTTACTGCCCAACAACCAGATGTTCTGTCTGGTGCAGGAAATGGAGACCGAGCCGGCGAGTGCGCGCCGTGCGGAGTCGCACTTTAACTATGTTGATATTCAATATTTACTGGAAGGACGTGAAAATATCGGCGTGGCGCGTGCGCATCCGCAGCATGTCATTACTGAAGATTTGCGCAATGAACGAGATGTGGTGTTTTATCAGGACACCATCAATGAATCGATGATTACTTTAACGACTGGCCAATTCGCGCTGTTTTTCCCGCACGATGTGCATCGCCCATGCTGTGCCGCGCCCGAAGTACAGCGCATTCGCAAAGCAGTGATTAAAATCCATCTCGACCTGTTTACTGCACCGCAGGAGGCGTCATGAAACCTTCTGCGCATACCTTATCTGATGCGACCATTACCCAGCCGACAACCATAGGTAAACTGCGCTGGGGCATCGTCCTCCTTCTGTTGTTGGCAGCGGTGGTTAACTATCTTGATCGCGCCAACCTGAGCATTGCCAACACCACCATTGCCGCTGAATTTGGTTTCTCTCAAACGGAAATGGGCTTGTTACTTTCCGCGTTCCTCTGGCCTTATGCGCTGGCGAATTTACCCGCTGGCTGGCTGGTGGATAAGTTTGGCCCGAAGAAAATGTTTTCATGGGCGCTTGGCTTATGGTCCACGTTTACTGTGCTGGCGGCGTTTGTGAACAGCTACAGCTTCTTCTATGGCTTACGCATGATGTTAGGGATCGCCGAATCGCCGTTTTTCACTTCGGGCATTAAGATCACCCATCGCTGGTTTGGTGATAACGAGCGAGGCTTACCCACGGCGATCATCAATACCGGTTCGCAAATCGCAAATGCGATTGCCCCTCCGATTCTGACCGTACTGTTGCTGACATTCGGCTGGCGCGGCATGTTTGTCGCCATTGGCTTAATGGGGATCCCATTACTGCTGGCGTGGTGGAAGTTTTATCGTGATCCAGAAGCGCGTGAAGATGCTTTGCTGCATGCCGGGCAGCGAAGTGTCGCTGCACCAGAAGAGAAGGCACAAGCCAGTTGGGGCGCACTGTTCCGCCATAGCACCACCTGGTTTATGGTGATCGGCAACTTCTCCATCATGTTCACTATTTGGGTCTATCTCACCTGGCTGCCCGGCTATCTGGAAAAATCCCTGGGTTTCAGTCTTAAAGCCACTGGTTGGATCGCCTCTATTCCATTCTTCGCCGGCATTTTAGGCGTGCTGGTGGGCGGTATGCTGTCCGATCGATTAGTGCGTCGCGGTGTGCGGGCCATCACCGCGCGTAAAGTTCCGATTGTGACTGGCGCAGCATTGGCCGCCTGCTTCGTGGCACCGATCCCCTTCGTGGATAGTACGCCGCTGGCAATCGGCCTGCTGGCCATGGGCTACTTCTGTTCGCAGATGCCACAAGGGGCACTTTGGACGCTGGCCAGTGATATTGCACCAAAATCTCAGGTTGCCTCATTGGGTGCGATTCAGAACTTTGGTGGCTTCCTCGGCGCAGCAATGGCACCCATTGTCACGGGCATCATCCTGGATACTACCGGAAAATTTACCAACGTGTTCTTGCTGGGAGCGGGCTTGCTGATGCTGGGTGCGCTGAGCTATGGCTTGTTTGTCCGCAAGCCGCTGACCGCAAAATAGCCTGAAGTGCCGTCCGTTGCCGATTAACTGGTCAATGTGAGCTGAATCGCGCTAGCATTAAACAAACTCTGACTTAACCGAGGATGTTATGGCGATAAAATTGATTGCGATCGATATGGACGGCACGCTGCTCAACCCGCAGCACGAAGTGACGGCGGCGGTGAAATCGGCGATTGGTCGTGCGCGTGATAAAGGCGTTTCCATTGTGCTGGCGACCGGTCGTCCGTTGGTCGGCATTGAGCGCTATCTGATGGAACTCGATATGCAGCAGCCCGGCCAGTATTGCATCAGTAACAACGGTGCGCTGGTGCACAGCGCGGATAGCGGCGATGTGGTGGCAGAAAAAACGCTGAGCTTTGATGACTATCTTTATCTGGAACAGCTGGCGCGCGACCTCGGCGTGCATTTCCAGGCATTCGACAAATCTTTCCTCTACACGCCAAATAAAGACATTAGCGAATACACCATCCATGAAGCCAGCCTGACCGGCATTCCGGTTCGCTACCGCGCGGTAGAAGAGATGGACCCGGCTACTCGCTTCCCGAAACTGATGATGATCGACAAGCCACATTTGCTGGATAAAGCGATTGCTGGCCTGCCTGCGCGTGCCCGTGACAGCTACACCATCCTGAAAAGTGCGCCGTACTACCTCGAAATTCTCAATCCACTGGTCAACAAAGGCTACGGCGTGAAAATGCTGGCGGACAAACTCGGCCTGCAGCAGTCGGAAGTGATGGCGATTGGCGATCAGGAAAACGACCTGGCGATGATTGAGTACGCGGGAACCGGCGTGGCGATGGGTAATGCCATTGATTCAGTCAAAAACATTGCGCAGTTCGTGACCAAAACCAATATGGAAGATGGCGTCGCGCATGCCATTGAAGAGCTGGTGCTGTAATCCTTTCTTTTGCGGGCAGCGTGCTGCTGTCCGCCTCTCTGAATTCATTCTGCAAATGTCCATCGGTCGCCATCAATGCCGACACGACGAATGATCGTTACGGTTTCCGTGAAGCAGCTATTCATACTTCATAAATGATGAACCCGCGAACGATCAGTCCCGTTTCCACCCGGAGCGCATTGCTTCACCATGAATGATCACCCAACGAGCGAGCTTCTAAGTTTCTGCCTGGGGCACACTGATCCGTCATAAGTGATGCCCCAACTCACACTCAGCTCGATTTAATCGGGTGCACATTTATGCGTCGATGAATTGTCTATTATGTGATCCAGATTGTAGTACAACTTGCTTGGTTAGTACTACAATCTGCGTCGTGACGTGAGGTGTCTGTTAGTTTTCACGCGTCGAAAGCAGTAATCTGATGGGCTACCGTCTTTCACTGAATGGAACATCATGACGCAAGAACAATTAAGCAAAACCGAGCGCATCATCCTGACGCTGGGTGAAGAAATTGTAGCAGGGAAGTATGTGCCGGGCGCCGCGTTGCCAGCCGAAGCAGAGTTGTGTGAACGGTTTGGCACCTCGCGAAACATCATCCGCGAAGTATTTCGCTCGCTGATGGCAAAGCGGTTGATGGAGATGAAGCGTTATCGTGGGGCCTTTGTCACCCCGCGCAATCAGTGGAATTACCTCGACAGCGATGTCCTGCAATGGGCACTGGCGCACGATCAAGATCCCAGGCTGATTGCCGCCATGAGTGAAGTGCGCGTGCTGGTGGAGCCGCAGATTGCGCGCTGGTCGGCGGAACGCGCGACCTCCAACGATTTGGCGGCGATTGAGCAGGCTTATAACGACATGGTTGCCCATCATCTCGATCGGGAAGCATTCAATGAGGCGGATATCCGCTACCACGAAGCGGTGCTGGCTTCGGTGCACAATCCGGTATTGCAGCAGCTTAATGTGGCGATCAGCCAGTTACAGAAAGCGGTGTTTGCGAAAACCTACATGGCGGATTCCGGCAACATGCCGCGCACCTTAGCCGAACACAAGGCGCTGTTTGATGCCATCCGACATCAGGATGGTGATGCGGCGGAGCAGGCGGCAAAAGCGATGATCGCCAGCTCCACCGCCCGACTCAAGGAGATTATGTGACCAGCTATATCGCGATTGATTGGGGTTCAACCAATCTGCGTGCCTGGCATTATCAGCAGGGTAACTGCGTTGATGAGCGCCGGTCAGAAGCGGGCGTCACGCGTCTTGGCGGACGCACGCCTGCAGAGGTCTTTGCCAGTGTGACAGACGGCTGGCCAGTGAATGATGTGCCGGTGGTGATGGCGGGCATGGTCGGTAGCAATGCAGGCTGGCTTACGGTGCCTTATCTGGCCTGTCCTGTGGCGTTGGACCAACTCAGCAGCCGCCTGACCCGCGTTGAAGATAAAGCGTGGATCGTGCCGGGATTGAGCGTCGAACGTGCTGACAACTACAACGTGATGCGCGGTGAAGAGACACAGTTGCTGGGTGCCTTCGCGCTGCAACCCGCTATGCAGTATGTGATGCCTGGCACGCATGCCAAATGGGTGCAGGCGGAGCAGCAGCGTGTGCAGGACTTTCGCACGGTGATGACGGGTGAACTGCATCATCTGCTGCTGAAACAGTCGCTAATCGGTGCGGGTTTACCCGAACAGGAAGAGAATGCCGCCGCTTTCCGTGAGGGCTTAGCGGTCGGCAGCCACGACGCATCGATCCTTTCCAGGCTGTTTGAAGTGCGTGCTTCTCATGTATTGGGCGCACGCGATCGCCGCCATATCAGCGATTTCCTATCCGGCCTGCTGATTGGTCATGAAGTGGCGCTGATGACGGAACACGCGGATCGCCGCCAACCGATCATCATTATTGCTGGAAATGCGCTGGCGCAGCGTTATCAGCAGGCGCTGCAATTTATCGGCATGGATTCAGTCACCCTGGAAGGCGACCGCGCGTTCCAGCATGGAATAAGGAGTATTGCAGATGACTTGGCACACTAAATTGCCATTGATCGCCATCCTGCGTGGCATCACGCCAGACGAGGCCGAAGCGCACGTGGGTGCCCTAATTGAAGCGGGTTTCGATGCCATTGAGATCCCGCTGAATTCCCCGGAATGGGCCAAAAGCATCGGCGCGATGGTGCAGACTTTCGGCGATAAAGCGCTGATCGGTGCGGGCACCGTGTTGCATCCGGCGCAGGTCGATGAACTGGCCACGCTTAACAGCAAGCTGGTGGTGACGCCGAATACCGATGCGGCAGTCATCCGTCAGGCCGTGGCGAAAGGGATGATTGTTGCAGCGGGTTGCGCCACCGCCACCGAAGCCTTCACTGCACTGCAAGCGGGCGCCCAGGCGCTGAAAATCTTCCCATCGTCGGCGTTTGGTCCGGGCTACATCAAGGCCTTGAAAGCGGTGCTGCCGCCGGAAGTGCCGGTGTTTGCGGTGGGCGGCGTGACGCCAGAAAACCTGCATGAATTTTTGGCCGCGGGCTGCATTGGCGCAGGTTTGGGCAGCGATCTCTATCGCGCTGGCCAGCCGCTGTCGCGCACTGTGGAGAAAGCTCGCGCATTTATTGCTGCTTATAAGGATGCTGTACGATGAAAATTACCAAACTGACCACTTATCGCCTGCCGCCGCGCTGGATGTTCCTGAAAATCGAAACCGACGAAGGCATCGTTGGCTGGGGCGAACCGGTGATTGAAGGGCGCGCGCGCAGCGTCGAAGCGGCTGTGCATGAGCTGTCGGAATATCTGATTGGTCAGGACCCGGCACGCATCAACGATTTGTGGCAGGTGATGTATCGCGGTGGATTCTATCGCGGTGGTCCGATTTTGATGAGCGCCATCGCCGGTATCGATCAGGCATTGTGGGATATCAAAGGTAAAGCGCTGGGTGTGCCGGTGTATCAGCTGCTTGGTGGTCTGGTGCGTGACAGCATCAAGGCCTACAGCTGGGTGGGCGGCGATCGTCCGGAAGAAGTGGTCGACGGCATCAAGAAACTGCGCAAGATTGGCTTCGACACCTTCAAGCTGAATGGATGCGAAGAGATGGGCATTATCGACAACTCGCGCAAAGTGGATGCAGCGGTGAATACCGTGGCACAGATTCGTGAAGCCTTTGGCAAAGAGATTGAGTTCGGCCTCGATTTCCACGGTCGCGTCAGTGCGCCAATGGCGAAAGTGCTGATCAAAGAGCTGGAGCCGTATCGTCCGCTGTTTATTGAAGAGCCAGTGCTGGCGGAGCAGGCGGAATATTATCCGCGTCTGGCGGCACAAACCCATATTCCGATTGCGGCAGGCGAACGTATGTTCTCGCGCTTCGAGTTCAAACGCGTGCTGGAAGCGGGTGGCCTGGCGATTCTGCAACCGGATCTGTCGCATGCGGGCGGTATCACCGAGTGCTACAAAATTGCCGCGATGGCGGAGTCTTACGATGTAGCGCTGGCACCACACTGTCCGCTCGGCCCAATCGCGCTGGCTGCCTGCCTGCATGTCGATTTCGTGTCACGCAACGCGGTGTTCCAGGAGCAGAGCATGGGCATTCACTATAATCAGGGCGCTGAACTGCTGGATTACGTCATCAATAAAGATGATTTCAAAATGGATGATGGTCACTTCTATCCACTGAATAAACTGGGTCTCGGCGTGGAAATTAACGAAGAGCTGGTGATTGAAAGAAGTAAGAATGCACCAGACTGGCGTAATCCATTATGGCGTTTCCCAGACGGAACCGTCGCTGAGTGGTAATACTCGTCATAATTTAAGCGACAGATGCGCTGGCTATGCTTACTCACCTTAAGTAAGCTCTTGGGAGTGTATTCCCATGCCACCATTCTGCACGTCGAATTATTTAGGGTATAAGAATTTATAAAATCTTTTAGATAAAGATATGCCGGTGAAATAAGGCATAGGGCCTCGCTCAGCCTTTTTCCCGGCAAATGACATTTACCGCCTGTGCGGTTTTACCTTCACTATCCTTACCCTGCATTTGTAGCGGCGGGCATCGTCACGCCTGAACTACAAATATGATTACGGAGACACACCATGGATCTCTCTGCTGTTCAGGCCAAACCCACCCGGCGTCGTTACATTACGCTGCTGATGATCTTTATTACGGTAGTGATTTGCTATGTCGACCGCGCTAATTTAGCGGTGGCCTCTGCGCATATCCAGGAAGAGTTCGGCATCAGTAAAGCGGAGATGGGATATGTCTTCTCTGCCTTTGCCTGGTTATATACGCTGTGCCAGATTCCCGGCGGCTGGTTCCTCGATCGCGTCGGTTCCCGCCTGACCTATTTTATTGCCATCTTCGGCTGGTCGGTCGCCACGTTATTCCAGGGTTTTGCCAGCGGATTATTATCGCTGATTGGCTTGCGTGCCATCACCGGCATCTTTGAAGCGCCTGCGTTCCCGACCAACAATCGTCTGGTCACCAGCTGGTTCCCGGAGCAGGAGCGTGCCTCTGCCGTGGGCTTTTATACCTCGGGTCAGTTTGTCGGTCTCGCTTTTCTCACACCGTTGCTGATCTGGATTCAGGAACTGTTGAGCTGGCACTGGGTGTTCATCATCACAGGCGGCATCGGCATCATCTGGTCGCTGGTGTGGATCAAGTTCTATCAAGCCCCAAGCCAGAGCAAAGGCATCAACCAGGCGGAACTGGACTATATCCGTGAAGGGGGGGCGATGGTGGACGGCGATGCTCCCGCGGCGAAAAAAACGCGCACCAAACTCACCGCCGCCGACTGGAAACTGGTGTTCCATCGCAAGCTGTGCGGCGTTTACCTTGGGCAGTTCGCTGTTACCTCTACGCTGTGGTTCTTCCTGACCTGGTTCCCGAACTATCTGACGCAGGAAAAACACATCTCCGCGCTGACAGCAGGCTTTATGACCACCGTGCCGTTCCTCGCCGCCTTCTTTGGTGTGATTCTTTCTGGCATCGTGGCCGATCGTCTGGTGCGCAGCGGGCGTTCCCTTGGTTTTGCGCGTAAAACGCCGATTATCTGTGGATTGCTGATCTCTACCTGCATCATGGGTGCCAACTACACCAACGATCCGGTGTGGATTATGACGCTGATGGCCATCGCGTTCTTCGGCAACGGCTTCGCCTCTATTACCTGGTCGCTGGTGTCGTCGCTGGCGCCGGTTCGCCTGATCGGTTTAACCGGTGGAATGTTTAACTTTATCGGTGGATTGGGCGGCATCACGGTACCGCTGGTGGTGGGCTATCTGGCACAGGATTACGGCTTTGCCCCGGCGCTGGTGTATATCTCCGCCGTGGCCTTGGTCGGTGCGCTCTCCTATATCCTGCTGGTTGGGGATGTGAAGCGGGTTGGGTGATCGATAACGTGCGATAAATGGCACCGCTACAACGCCCTGCGATGCGTAGCGGCGCCATTCATTGCGTGTCTGTTCACGATTTATCACGCAATCTGTCAGCCATTCATTGCGCAATCTGTTCATGATTTATCGCGCAATCTATCACTCATTCCTGACGTGATCGATTCGTATTGAATTGCGCCAACTGTTCGCAAATTATTGCGCTGTGACTGCTGCACCTCACCCCATAATCGCGTACTTTGTTCGGCAACTGTTGGATGTAAGGTTGCCTCATGTCAGAAAAACAACTCACCTTTGCACAGCGTCATCATCAGCTCACCAATATCAACGTCTGGACCGCAGACAGCCAGTGGCTGGCGTTTGATGTTCGTCCGTCGGGCGCGTCCTTTACCAGTCTGACCATCGAACGCGTCAACGTCGCGAGCGGTGCGGTCGAGGTGCTGTATCAGGCACGCGACGGTGCGCATGTCGGCGTGGTGACCGTCAGCCCGGATCTGCCGCCGCGCTATGTATGTATCCATGGCCCGGAGCATCCCGATGCACACTGGCATTACGATTTCCATCATCGTCGCGGCGTCATTGTGCAGCAGGGCAATGCGGAAAATCTCGATGCCTGTGACATTACCGCACCTTATACGCCCGGCGCATTGCGCGGCGGCTCGCATGTGCATGTATTCAGTCCAGACGGATCGCGCCTCAGCTTTACGTATAACGACCATGTGATGCATGAGAAAGATGCGCGTGAGGATTTGCGTAATGTCGGCGTGGCTGTGCCGCTGCATCCGGTGTGTCCACCGAAACAGCATCCCCGTGAATACGATGGCAGCCATTACTGCGTGCTGGTGAGCCAAACCACGCGCGATCCCCAGCCGGGCAGCGATCAGATTGACCGCGCTTATGAAGAGGGCTGGATTGGCGAGCGCGGATATCAAAAACCAGATGGCAGCTGGCAGCGTTGGGCGCTGGCGTTTATCGGTGATACGCGTGCTGCCAACGGCGATAAAGTGCCGGAAGTGTTTGTGGTGGATTTGCCCGAGGCGCTGAGTGATTACGCCAAACCCGGTGCATCACCGTTACAGGGCACGGCGGATAAACTGCCTGCACCGCCTGCCGGTGTGCAGCAGCGCCGCATCACGCACAGTAAAGGGTTAGCATTGCAGCCACGTCACTGGCTGCGCGCGTCGCCGGACGGCAGCACCATCGCCTTCCTGATGGCGGATGAGCAGGGCGTTGTACAGCTGTGGCGTGTGTCGCCTAACGGTGGTTCACCGTGTCAAATCACGCGGCTCAGCAGCACTATTCAGTCGGCATTCAGCTGGCAGCCGTCAGGCGAGGCAATCGCTTTTATTTGCGATAACAGCGTGATGCGCTGTGATGTGACGACCGGGCACGTCACGCGCTTAACCAAACGCAGCGAGCAGCCGCCTTCCGGTGATGCGGTAGTGTGGTCACCGGACGGCAAACAGATCGCTTATATGCGGGAAATTGAGGGCTGGCGCCAGCTGTTCTGCGTCAGTGCGACGTCGATGGCATAGCGGCGGCAGTCGCCAGGCTGGCGTCAGTGCCAGCCAATTTTTCGCTTTGCAGCACACGGTCATGCGCCGAATCTTTGTCAGTGCGGAAGTAATCCCACGGCAACAGAATCGTATCCAGTACGGCGGAGAAGGGCAGATCGATCACCGCCAGCGGCTTTATCGCCCAACTGGTATTGTCATCGGCAATCATATCTGCGCTGGCGCGAGTGCCGGGATAATAACCCTGGCTGGCGCCAGTGTGAGACATGACGCTGGAGCAACCCGAAGTAGTCAAAACGCCGCAGACCAGCAGGCCGGTGAGCGGAAAGCTTTTCATCATTTTCATTTCATCATCCCTACAGCCATCACTTCTGGCTGGAGTGTGTCTCCTGCTGCAGCAAAGCTCTGTGGCGATGTCATGCAATGCAGGCGAAGAATTTCTGAGTGTATGCTATTTCGTCAAAATTGCTGTAAAAAAATACGCATTGCCCTTGAAAGCGATCAAAGCGCACCCATTTTTACTGCACGGTCGCGTTGCTGTTGCCGACAGGGACAGCAGCGGGCCGCACAACCTGTCCATGGTGGAAGGTTGCCAAAACTTGCTGATTTTCAGGAGTCTTTTTATGCGTAACTTTGATCTCACTCCGCTTTATCGTTCTGCTATTGGTTTCGACCGTCTGTTTAGTCTGCTTGAGTCCAATCAGAACCAGGCCAATGGTGGCTATCCTCCGTACAACGTTGAGCTGGTGGATGAAAACCACTATCGCATCACCATTGCCGTTGCGGGCTTTGCCCAGAGCGAGTTAGATATTACCTCACACGACAATGTGCTGATTATTCGCGGTGCGCACCCCGAAGAGCAACCGGAGCGCAAATACCTGTATCAGGGTATCGCCGAACGTAACTTTGAGCGCAAATTCCAGCTGGCCGATCACATCGTGGTGCGCGATGCGCGTCTCGAACTGGGCCTGCTGAGCATCGATCTGGAACGCATCGTTCCTGAAGAAGCGAAACCGCGTCGCATTGAAATCCTGAATTAAGGATATTGTGTTGAGAAGAAAACGCCGCAGAAATGCGGCGTTTTTGTTTCTGCGGATCAGGTGCGCACCCATAATCGCTGGCTCACCATCCCGCCGAACACGTTCACCAGCAGGCCGAGAATAATCACTGACGCACCGAGAATTTCCTGCGCTGACAGGGTTTCGTCGAGTACCAGCGCAGCGCTAAGAATGCCCACCACGGGCACCAGCAGTGACAGCGGCGCCACGCGCCAGGTCTCATAGCGTCCGAGCAAATTGCCCCAGATCGCGTAGCCGACAATAGTGGCTATAAACGCGAGGTAAATCAGCGCCAGCACCGTCTGCAACGAGATATTCAGCAGGCTGGTGACGATCGCTGCCTCGCCATCGAACCACCATGAGCAGACGAAAAAGGGCACTACCGGCACCAGCGCACTCCACACCACCAGCGACATCACCGGCACCTTACGATTACGCAAAATGATCTTGTTGGTGATATTGCCCAGTCCCCATGACAGCGCCGCCGCCAGCGTCAGCATCATGGTAGTGAGCGTAATCCCGGCAGTGGTTTGCCCCTGCATGCCCGCCGTTGCCAGCATAAACATGCCAAGTGTCGCCACCAAAATCCCGGCGATGTGGTTCCAGCGCAGTTTTTCCGCCAGCAATAAAGCCCCCAGCAGCAGCGTAAAGAACGCCTGCGCCTGTAACACCAGTGAGGCCAGTCCTGCTGGCATGCCGAGTTTGATCGCCAGAAACAGGAAAGCGAACTGACCAAAGCTGATAGTCATGCCGTACACGATCAGCCAGCGCAAAGGGATCTGCGGCCGCTTCACAAAGAAGATCGCCGGGAACGCCACCAGTGCAAAACGCAATCCCGCCAGCAGAAACGGCGGCATATCGTGCAGACCCAGTTTGATCACCACAAAATTCACGCCCCACGCCACCACTACGCACAGGGCTAACATCATATCTTTTACTGACATACTCGTTCCTTACTACAGCCGTTTCAGGCAGTCGCCGTCATCGGAGTGGCAATGTCTGCACAACAGTCATCGCCGATAACACGAAAAAAATCATCCACATTCAGCGCCATGGAACGCTCCAGCGCGCCGGCGTTAAACCACAGCGTGCCGACATCACGCAGGCGCGCATCGACGCGCAACGCCAGTCGGTCATCAAAACTAAAGGGCGGCACCGCGCCCATCACACACTGCGTCAGTTCCTGTGCTTTCTCTGGCGCGGCAAAGCTCGACTTCTTGCCACCAATGGCACGTGCGGCACTTTTGAAGTTGATCTTGCAGTCGCCCGGCACTATCGCCAGCAGGTAACGCGCATCGGCACCGTCAGGCATCGTCACTTCCAGCACCATCGCTTTGGCCGCCTGATTGAGATCGTTGCCGCGAATGCCGCTGATCACATCGGTCTGACCGATGGCCTCATGCTCCACCACGCGATAGTCTGCGTGGTGTTGATCCAGCAGGGCGGTGATTTTTTCATAGGTATTCATCTTCATCTCCTCGTCGAAGGCCCGGTATTAACTCCAGGCAATGGCGTGCTTCATTTTTTTGTCGGTCAGGCCAAAGAAAAAGCCCATGGTGATGCGCGTGTCGCCTTCCACGCGATCAATCTCGTGATAAAACGCAGGATTAAACAGATAGATGTCACCGCTGCGTGGGGAGAACTCACACGCCTCGCTTTGCTCAATCACGCCAGTCTGATAGCCGAGTTCACCCGGCGTTTTGAAGCGCTCATCCACCGGATGCCACTTCTTGTTGAATATCCGCAGTTCCCCGCCCGCGTGACACTCCTGCAAACAGACCACACAGCTCAGTTGATGCAGGATGTGGGTGACGGCCAAACCACTGCCTGCGGCATCGCGTACGATGTTGTCGTTATGCAGTGGATTGGCGACGCCATTGGCATGAAAGCGCACAATCGAACCCGCATAATCGCCCAACTCCGGCTCGCGGGCAGTGTGCAGACTCTCCAGACGCAATGAGTGCTTCACCCAGTTGTAAACCTGATCGCGCAGGCAGTGCAGTGACGCTGGCAGTGCAGGCTGGATGTCGCGCAGCTCGGTGAAGTAATTTTCGGGTGCGCGAGTGTGTTTAGCCAGATAGGGGCCGAGCGTGGTCAGTGCGCCATTTGGATAGCGCGAGACGCGCACCTGATCGCGGCACTGTTGCAGATCGTCCACCACCGCTTCGCGCACTTCAGGCGTCAGGAAATTGCGCAGCACCAACAGCGGCACGCGCGCGGTCACGATGTCATCCAGCCAGGTGCTTTCGACGAACATTTTTGGATGGATAACGCGTATCTGATTGAAAATGGCCATGCTGATCACTCCCCAAGTGGAAATTCATGAAGTTCATGGTTGTTCATGCGACGCCAGTCAGACGCCGTGCCCAGTGCAGCAATAGGTTCAGAAGAGATAAAAGTGGTGCTGTTATTTTGATAATGATGCAACGTGAAATAGTCAGGATAAGGGGTGTCATCGGGATGCCACTGCCACGCCCAGGCTTTATCCCGGGTGACAAAAATCGCATTAGCCGCACTGCCACCCGGTGCCACGCGCGCCATCTTGCTGCGCAGGTAGTCACGGGTAAAATCGGCAGGCGTCACCTGGTCGACGATATATTCAAGGTATTCGGCGGAGTCAAAGCGCGATTCCGCCATGCCCAGTTGCGCATAGACCGTGGGTAAAAAGCCGTTGTGCATCATGTACCACTGTGTCGCGCCGCTGGTACGCCACAGCGGATGGGAAAACTCGATGCCGTGATTTTTGCTCAGCGTGGCGTGGCGGACATGTACCGCCAGAAAACGACTATGACGCAATGCATCAACATCAATACCAGGCAGCGCATCAGCAAAGGTGCCAGTGCCATGCAGGGTGCGAATCTTTCCCTGATCCAGCCACAAACAGCCCCAGCCATTCGGGTGCTGTTTGATCGGGCCGTCATGCGTGGCGGTTTCGCCACAGCTCATGGCGCGTGCGGCGTCCAGTACCGCTGCCGCATCAAACTGGCCGCTTGCCAGAATCATTCTGCACATAGAAGATCTCTCCGGGGGGCTAAGGACGGAACGTCGAGAATCTGCTGGAACACCGCTAACACATCGTCACGGCTGTCTGCGGCAAGACGGAAGGTGGCGAGGATACCCGCATGGCGGGTGAGATCGGCGTAGAGCGAGGATCGCGGCGAGACGGCCAGCGCGGGCAGATTGAGCGGTGGCAATAGTTGACCGCGCTGATGTTGGGCGATCCAGCGTTCCGCAGCGTCGTACTGCAGGCGCTGACGCAGGCGCAGGCGACCAATGGCCTGGGCTTGCTTAGGGAAGTGCAGCACTGGCAAACCCCGTCCGGCTTCAATCTGAAACGCCACCTCCGCCCAGTTAATGCCGGTAACTTCTTCGACCAGATTCACCACGCCCATGCCTGACAAACGGAAACCCATTTCAAGGAAGTGCGGTTCACCGTTCACCATAATGAAATCAATGTGGAAGGCGCCCTGGCGATAGCCAAAGGTCTCACAGCAAAAGCTCATCAAACTGGCAAAGGCAGCAGGCAGCTGTTGTGCAGCCATCGCCACATGGCCGGATTCGTAAAAGCTGATACAGCCTTCTGCATCGATGTGGTGCTCGATCACCTTCTGACAGCAGGTCAGCGCCACCGCGTGTCCGTTATCCACCACACCTTGTAGTGAATATTCGTCGCCCGGCAGCCAGCTTTCGACAATAAAGCCGCTAAAGCCGCGCCCGCCGTAGTTCATGGTCTCCACCAGCTTGCCGATCACCGCATCGAGCTGGCTGGCCTCTTCCACCAGCCAGATCCCTAATCCGCCGCCGCCATCTACCGGTTTGATCACGCAGGGATACAGCAGTGCATCACGCGCGTCACGAATGCTCAGCGGTGAGGCAAAGAAGCGAAACTCCGGCTGTGGAAAGCGTGGCCAGGCTTTACGCAAGGCCATGCGCTGTGCGTACTTATCCGGCGGAATAAAGCAAGGTCCGGCATCCGGCCCGGCCAGCAGTTCGCGTACGCGACCGGCGCTGGCGTTGTAGGCTTCAAAGCCTGCCAGCACCACCTGAGGATGTTCCAGTAAGCCCGCGCGCAGACAGGCTTGTAACACATCCCACGGATTTTCCGGGCGATCGAGACGCACAATCAGATCGAACGGCAGCTGAATGCTTAAGCTTTGATAGTCGACAAAGTCTCCCATCTCCGCCAGCACGGTAAAATAGCCCTCACGTTTTGCCACCGCACAGTACGGATTTTGCCCGTCACGCGTGGCACCAATCTGCAGGAAAATCTTTCTCATCGCGTCGCCTTACCGGGTTATCGCCCGGAGATCACTTCAGTGACGATGTCTTGCAAGGCACCGTTGTTGACCTGAATCACTGCTTTGTGCGGATCGAAACGCAGCACGCGTGAAAGCGCATCGCCGCGCGTGCCATCCAGCAGCGTATTGACCTGTGCACTGCGCCAGCACTGGCGCATCTGTGCAATCGTCAGGCCGGAGAGCTGCTCAAGCTGCTGTGCCAGCAGCAAATCATCGCTATCGCCGCATAGCAGCACCCGCACCGCCTGTTCATCAGGTGCCTGATCGAGCTGTTGTAGCCAGACATTGAGCTGCTGGCCCTGCGCGATAAACGGCGAATAGATCATGCACACCAGCTGGGTTTCGTTGAGGCCAAACGCCTGTTCGGCAAACTGCGCTGCACGCTGGCGAGCACGTTCAATCGCCGCATCGTCCTGATAACGCGCCGCCATTTCCACAATCAGTTGCGGCGGGAAATCTTTCTTCTCCATCAGGCCGAGCGCAAAGCGCACATATTCGCGAATGCCTTCGGCGTAGCTACGCTGCATCAGCGTCTCCGCTCGCAGACCGCGAATATGTGCCATTAACGTCGGGTTGCCGCAGTCCGATTCAGAGAAGCTGAACATCAGCTCATCAAAGCGGAAGTGCATGAACTCGGTGAGTAGCGACCAGTGCGCACCCGCTTCATAGGCGGTGTCCTGATAGATGTTGAAGAACAGCGGATCGCGTGCCAGCTGCCAGGTGATGCGATGGGCCGGGGTAACCTGATCGGCGCCGTAAATGTCGGCGAAATAGCGTTCTGCCACGCCATCAAGGGTTTGCAGAAAGCCGCTAAAGCCGCGCGATTTGTCGGCGACAGGCGCCTCAAACAGGCGTGAAAGATGGCGTGCCCAGGCGAGGTAAGCGGTCTGCTCCTGCGGCGAATCACCGGTGATGATCACATCCACGCCGCCCTCGTAGTGCGCGGCAAGGCCAAACGAGTTCACCATGCTGAGGTTGCAGGCGTTACAGAAAGTGGAGCGCGCATCGGCACGAAAGCGATGGCCATTCATCAGCACATCGTTGCGATTCTGCTGGCGCACGCTGTCGGGCATCGGCAGATGACGTTCGAAGTGGCGGATTTGCAAGCCATCAGTCACCAGGCATTCGGTAAAATCATCGTTGTGGATCTGCAATGCGCGGTACACACGGTCGATATTCTCCATCACGCTGTCGTTCATCGCCGCGTGGCGGTTAGTGCTGATGCGTAGCTGAAAAGTGCTGCCCTGCTGCTGCCAGATCAGCCCCTGAATGTAGCGCACATACGCCACCATATAGCTGCTGTCTTTACCGCCGCCATAGGCGAGTAGCACGCGATTGTTAGCGGGATTGTCGCTATCGGGAAGGGCGGCAAGTAAGCGTTGAGAACAGCGTTGAGCAGAATCGATAATCGCGGGCGTGAGATAACCTTCAATTTCTCTCATCATGGTGGACAGATTATTCATTTTTCACTTCATCCTTTGGCTAATAAAATCGCCGTTACCGTGCTGGCGGCAACGGGCAGGAAAAGGGGCCACGAAGTTGCAACGGAATGAATGTCTGAGGCTGAATTAACAGATGCAGCCTAAAGTACTTTGAATGTAATCTGATGGATACGCACAGATCAGCACGATATAGGGTGGAACAGATGGCGGATGGAACGGGTGAACAGGAGAGTCAGAGTAGTCGTTACCGTCAGATTGCAGAGCAGATAAAACAGGCGATTCACAGCGGATCGCTGCCGCCTGATAGCCGTTTACCGTCGGTGCGCACGCTGGCGACGCAGTACAGCGTCAGCATGACCACCGCGCTGAAAACATTACGCACGCTGGAGGATGAGCACTACGCGGTGGCGCGTCCTAAGTCCGGCTTTTTTGTGGCACCCCTTAAGGTTCCGGTGACGTTACCGGCAGCGATCAACAGCGAACAGCCGCGTGAAGTCGCCCCGCTGGATGAACAAACCGAGCTGCATCTGGCCATGCTGGGCTCCGATTGTCGTGTGCGGCTGGATCTGGCGAATGGCGATATCTCGCTCTATCCGGTCAAGAAAATTGGATTGCTGATGCGCCAGATGGGCTACAGCAAACCGGCACTGCTCGGCAACACGGTGAAGGGCACCGGCTATGCGCCGCTCAAAGCCGAGATTGCACGCCGCGCGGTGGATTATGGCTGCAATATCAGCGCCGATGACATCCTGATCACCAACGGCTGCATCGAAGCTATCTCACTGGCTTTGCGCGCCACCACCCGCCCCGGTGATATCGTGGCAGTGGAATCGCCGTGCTACTTCGTGCTGTTGCAGATGCTGCATAATCTCAATCTGCGCGTGATTGAAGTGGAAGCCGGGCCGGAAGGTTATGTTAACGTCAGCAAACTCACCGCGCTGTTTCAGCGTAAAGCGGTGCAGGCCTATCTCACCATCAACAACATCAATAATCCGCTGGGGAAAAGCATTCCCAACGAGCAGAAAGCCTATATTGCGCGTCAGGCTGATGAGAATGATGTGGTGATCATTGAGGACGATATTTTCGGTGATACGGCGTTTGGCGATCGCCGTCCGTTCCCGATGCGCGCCTTTAGCCCGAATGCCATTCTGTGCAGCGGCTTCTCGAAAACGGTGGCACCCGGTATCCGTATTGGCTGGGTACACAGCAGCAACTACATGCGCAAAATCGCCTCATTGAAATACACCACCAGTATGGGTACTTCGGTGCTGTCACAGGCGGCGATTGCCGAACTGCTGCGCAGCGGCGGCTACGACGCGCATCTGCGCAAACTGCGCCGTGAGTTGAAGAATCAGATTCACCATATGCGCCAGGCGGTGCTGCGCGACTTCCCTGCGGGCACGCGCGTGTCAGATCCGGAAGGCGGCTATGTGTTGTGGGTGGAAATGCCTGTACAGGCGTTAAACGTGCGCGCGCTGTTTCTTAAAGCGCGCAACGCGGGCATCGGCATCGCGCCGGGCCACATCTTCGCTACCGATCACCGCTACGACCACTGTTTCCGACTGAACGCCGGTTTTGGCTGGAATGCGGAAGTGGAGGAGGCGATCAAACAGCTGGCGCAATGGTGCCAGCTATCGCTGGTGGCGGATAAATAGAGATTATTTGGAAGTAGTTCACAAATTTAAATAAGCATCGGCTTTTTTGTTTATTATTCGCTACCAGTTAATGGAATCGCTAATTTATTCTTGTTTCACATGGTTTATATTCCAGGCCAACGTGTAGATGACAAGGATTAGTGATGAAAATTTTGGGGTGGGATTATCCTAAGCGTAAACTCATTAAAGATATACTTTGGTGCATTACTTTTGTTCTGCTATCAAGTGAATCTTTACCATTTAGCCCAATCCACATACCAGGATTTCTCGGGACTGTAATTTGGATATTTATGGTAATGGGAATTTACACCTTTTATTCAAGCCTGTTCCGCTTTTACGACTGGTACAATAATAATTAATAAATCAACGCCTCTCGATCTTATTCGAGAGGCGTATTAAGAGATCGGTTTAGCCAATCTTCTCCAGCTCTTCCGCCAGAATCTGCACCGCGCGTTCAATCTTCTCCGCATCCGGTACATAGTTCATGCGCATACATTGATGTGTATGCGGCCATTCCTGTTCCAGACCTGGGAAGAAGAAGTGGCCCGGCACCATCAGCACGCCGCGCGCTTTCAGGCGCTGATACAAGGCTTCGGTGCTGATCGGCAGATCGCGGAACCACAGCCAGAGGAAAATTGCCCCTTCGGGTTTGTGGATCAGGCAGCGATCTTCCGGCAGATAGCGGCGCAGAATGGCAATCGTCTCGCTTACCTTGGCCTGATAGAACGGCTTGATCACCTCTTCCGACAGACGCAGCAAATCGCCACGCACAATCATCTCAGTGGCGATCGCCGGGCCAATGCTGCCTGGCGCTAAGCTGATAATCCCATTCATGTTACCAATCGCGCTAATCGTGCTCTCATCGGCGACGATAATGCCGCAACGTGCACCCGGCAGGCCGAGTTTCGACAGGCTCATGCACAGAATGGTATTTGGGTTCCACAGCGGACGGGCTTCGCTGAAGATAATGCCGGGGAAGGGCACACCGTAGGCGTTATCGATCAGTAATGGCACGCCGTGCTGCTGTGCCAGCGCATCCAGCTGCATCAGCTCGTCATCGGTGATCACGTTGCCGGTCGGGTTGGTCGGGCGCGACACACAAATCAGGCCCACGTCCTCATTCAGCGGCAAATGGTCAAAATCGACGTGATATTTGAACTGCCCCTCTGGCAGCAGCTCAATGTTCGGCCTGGCGGAAACAAACAGATCTTCTTCCAGCCCGGCATCGGCGTAACCGAGATACTCCGGCGCCAGCGGGAATAGCACGCGCTTTTTACTGCCGTCGGCGCGACGACCCGCGAACAGGTTAAACAGATAGAAGAACGCGCTCTGGCTGCCGTTGGTCAGCGCAATATTTTGTGCGGTAATCGGCCAGCCCAGCTCGTCACGCAGCATGTTCGCCAGCGCATCCAGCAGCAGCGTTTTGCCACGCGGACCGTCGTAATTGCACAGCGCTTCGCTCAGTTTGCCGTCCTGATGCATCTGCAGCAGCAGCTGGTTGAAGTAGTCATTAATGGCCGGGATCTGCGCCGGGTTGCCGCCGCCAAGCATAATGGTGCCGGGCGTGCGCAGGCCTTCACCCATGTCTTCCATCAGACGTGAGATGCCGGAATGTTGAGTAAATTTGTCGCCGAACTGAGAAAAGGACATAGGAAGTTAAAACATTGTAATCGGGAATGGGCAACCACCATAGCGCCCGCCACGGGCAGGCGCAATGGCTAAAGCAGCAAGCTTAGGCCTGGATTTGCGGGTTAACGCAGTTTTTCTCGACTTTGCCGCTCAGCGCAGCAATTAGGTTATCCACCGCATCACGTGCCATACCGTAACGCGTTTCATGGGTGGCTGAGCCGATGTGCGGCAGCGCTACCACGTTCGGCAACTTAAGGATCTCCGCATCGGCAGGCACCGGCTCCACTTCAAACACATCCAGACCGGCTGCGTGAATCGTGCCGTCCTTCAATGCCGCCGTCAGCGCCTGCTCATCGACCACCGGGCCACGACCTGCGTTAATCAGGACCGCGCTGGGTTTCATCATCTTGAGCTGTGCAGCGCCAATCATATGGTGCGTCTGCTCGGTCAGCGGCAGGCTGATGCAAACAAAATCACTCTCTTTCAGCAGCGTTTCAAGATCACAGGCACGTGCACCGAAGCGGGTTTCCGCCTCTTCATGCTGACGGCGTGCGTTGTAGAGAATGTTCATGCCAAAGCCGAAGTGCGCACGCTGCGCCAGCGCCAGGCCGATACGGCCCATGCCAAGAATCCCCAGGGTTTTGTGATGCACGTCGATGCCGAAATGTTCTGGTCCGATGCTTTTCTTCCACTCACCGGCCTTAACCCATTGATCCAACTCGGTGACGCGACGGGCGGTGCTCAGCACCAGCGCCATCATGGTATCGGCCACGGTTTCGGTCAAAACGGTTGGCGTGTGCATCAGCAGTACATTGCGCTGATTTAAGGCTTCGACATCAAAGTTGTCGTAACCCACAGACACGGTGGAACAAGCGCGCAGTGCGGGCATCTTTGCCAGCAGATCGCCATTTACCTTTCCACCAGAACCCAGCAAACCCTGTGCTTCCGCAAACTGTGCGGCATGCTGTTGCACGGTTTCGGGGGAGACGTCATGCACTTCGGTGACGGTAAAATGGGCATCCAGTTTAGCGCGCAGATCGTCTGGCAGGCTCTTATAAAGAATCACAGCAGGTTTCATCATTTGCTCCCTGTAGAACGTGTGACGGGCGGCCTGAGCCGCCCGGGAAAGTCATTTCTTACGCTTTCAGGCGTGCTTCGCCCCATGAATCGGTGCTGTCTTGTTCTCCGCGGGCTTGACGATTAACGTCAGCCACACCGAGACCAGCAGCGCGGCACCCATAAAGATATAAGAGGCAGCAGGACTGCCGGTTGCGCCATTAAGATAGCCTACAATCCACGATCCGATGAAGGAACCGAGTGCGCCCATGCTGTTAATCAGCGCCATGGCACCGCCAGCAACGTTGCGTGGCAGCATCTCAGTAATCAGGGCAAAGAACGGGCCGTAAGGGGCATACATCGCGCCACCGGCAATCACCAGCAGCGCATACGACAGCCAGAAGTGGCTGGAACCGACCAGATAGGAGCCAAGGAACGCCAGCGCCCCAATCAGCAGCAGCGGCCAGACAAACAGCTTACGGTTTTGCTTTTTGTCAGACGCCCATGACACCACGACCATCGCAATGGTCGCCACCAGATAAGGCACTGCTGAAAGCCAACCCGCCTCTACCATGCCCATCTGTGTGCCGTTACGCAGAATCGAAGGCAGCCACAGTACGAAACCGTACACGCCAATGCTCCAGGCAAAATATTGCATGCACAGAATGATCACATTGCGATTGCGGAAGGCTTCGCCATAGTTACGCACCGCTTTGATGCCTTCCTGCTCTTTCTGCAACTGCGCCTGCAGTGCTGATTTCTCTTCGTTGCTCATCCATTTGGCTTGTGCTGGCTTGTCCTGCACCAGGAACCACCAGGCCACGGCCCAGATCACCGCCGGGATGCCTTCGAAGATAAACATTTCACGCCAGCCGAAAGCATTAATCAGATAGCCGGACACCACCGACATCCACAGCACCGTGACCGGATTGCCGAGGATCAGGAAAGTGTTGGCGCGCGAACGTTCCGACTTAGTGAACCAGTTACTGATGTAAATCAGCATCGCCGGCATCACCGCCGCTTCCACCACGCCGAGCACGAAACGAATCGCTGCCAGCATCGGAATGTTGCTTACCACGCCGGTTAATGAGGCACAGCCGCCCCACAGAATCAGGCACCAGAAAATCAGCTTCTTCACGCTGCGGCGTTCGGCATACACCGCGCCGGGGATCTGGAAGAAGAAATAGCCAAGGAAGAACAGGGCACCCAACAGCGATGACATGCCTTTGGTGATGCCGAGATCGTCATTAATCCCTGCGGCAGAGGCGAAGCTAAAGTTCGCCCGGTCCAGATACGCCAGACTGTAGGTGATAAACACGATGGGCATGATAAACCACCAGCGTTTTGGCGCGATTGTCTGCGATTTCATGGGTGACTCCTCTGTTTTGAGGCGGGCACATTCAATGGATGCGCCTCGAAATAATCGGGTTGTGTAGAGACAGACTGTTTCACCAGGTACGCGTTAATGCGTACCCGACCTGCAGGGTTGCCAATGAAGGCAACCGCTTGATTAAAAATCGCCCAGTGCCGCGCGCGTCGGCAGGCCTTCACTGTCGCCGGCGACCTGAATCGCCAGCGAACCAATCTTGTTACCGCGCAGAATCGCCTGTGGCAGCGATTTGCCTTCCAGCAATGCGCTGATCAGGCCCACGGCAAAACCATCGCCCGCGCCGACGGTATCCACCACGTTATCGACGAGAATCGGTGCGACATTGCCCTTTTCACCATCGGCGGTTTTATACCAGGCGCCGTCGCAGCCGGTTTTGATCACCACAGCCCGTACACCTTTATCCAGATAGAAATCGGCGATGGCTTCTGGCTGACGATAGCCGGTCAGAATGAACCCTTCTTTCTCACCCGGCAGCACCCAGTCTGCATACTCTGCCAGCAGATTCAGCTGCTTACGCATTTCCTCCTCGCTGCGCCATAACACCGGGCGCAAATTCGGATCGAAGGAGATGGTTTTGCCGCGCGAACGCATCTCTTTGGCCGCATGTTTGGTCAACTCAAGCGAGCTGTCGGAGAGGGCGGCGGCCACGCCGCTCAGGTGCAGGTGACGCGCGCCACCAAAATAATCCGCATTAAAATCGTCTGGTGACAGATGGCTGGCGGCGGAGCCTGCACGGAAATATTCCACTTCAGGATCGGAACCGTCATCGACGCGCGACTTGAGCTGAAAACCGGTGCGATAGCGGGTATCGGTGGTCACACAGTGATGATCGACCTTCTCTTTCGCCAGCTGTTGCAGCGTAAAACGGCCGAAACTGTCATCGCCGACGCGGCTGACCCAGCCGACCTGTAAACCAAGGCGCGCCAGGCCGATGGCTACATTCAGTTCGGCACCGGCAATACGTTTGACGAAGCCCTCTGCGGCGGCGAGATCCCCGCTTTGCTGAGCGATAAACATCGCCATCGCTTCGCCAATCGTGACCACATCCAGTTGCTTCATCATCGACTCCTTACAGCGCACGCAGCAATTCAACGTAATGGCGTGTCACGGCCAGCAGATCTTCGCCTTCGAGTGGGAACTCGATGCCGCGCGGCGCATCAGCAGGCAGTGCGTTAAGCAATGTGCGCCAGCTGCCGTCGGTTTCGTCCAGCGCCACCGCACGGAAGCTCTCGCCATGTGGCACCGCGGCTTTCACGTGAATGTAGCTGACGTAACGGCTGAGCTGCGCTGCGGCCTGCAAAGCGTCTTCGCCGGTCCACTGCCAGTTGCCCATGTCGAAGGTCATATCCAGCGGCAGGGCGGCATCGCAGGCACGATGGAAGAAGGTCTGCATCGGGGCCAGTTTGCTGTCTGGCGTTTGATCGTTTTCCACCACCACGGTTACTGGCGATGCGGCGAGTACCTCAACCAGCGCAGCGTCGGAGAGATCGACAAAATGGCCGAGGGCGATTTTCAAACGCTTAGCGCCAATCTGTTCGGCTTCCAGCAGGAACTGCCCCAGACGAGGGTTGAGCGAGCCATCTTCCAGCCACAACGCTTCCGGCACCGAGTAGCTGGCACTGAGCTGCTGTTGAGCAATTGCCTCGTTGAGCGAATGCAGTCTCAGCAGATCATCTTCGCTGAATAGCTCACGACGGATTTCTACGCCATCCGCGCCAGCGGCTTTGATCAGCGGCAGCAGGGCGGTTTGACCACCTAACTCAGCGACTTTGTGCGTGCCGTAGGCGGCGGTGACCACGATGATTTCCGGATGTGCCATGTTGTCTCTCCATTGAACTCGGAAGGATGCGGTCTGAGCCGCCCGTTGTTTTAAATCGATGTCTTAAAAAAAACCTAAATGGAACCGGTTCCAAATGAAAGGAAGAGAGTGTGGAATTATGATCCTGCTCACGAAGTGAGCCAGAGAAAAGGGGATTAGCGCAGCGGCTGGCTGGAGCCGCGCACAATGAGCTCACCGGGGAAAACCTGCTCATTGATCGGCTGCTCATTACCGTCAATACGTGAGATCACCTGTTCCAGCGCCGCATAGCCAATTTGCCAGGTGGGCTGTTTCAGGGTGGTGATGCCCACGCCTGCCAGTGCAGCCCACTCCAGCTCATCAAAACCAAGCAGGCCAATGGTTTCACCCCAGCGCTGTTCGAGACGCTGCAAGGCGCGCGCCACCTGTAAGGTCAGCGCACCGTTAGCGGCCATCACCGCGCAGCGTTTGTCACTGTGGCGTTGCTGGAATGTCCGCAGCACCTGCTCCAGCTGTTCAGGCTGATGCAGGGGGACTTCGGCGTTTTCCGCCATCACGCCGGCGTGGGCTTTGCTGGTGTCATAGAATGCGCCAAGGCGTTCACGGCGGGTGTTGACGCTACCTAAGGGTTCGCTGAGGAACAGCAGGGCATCGTAACCGTTGTCCAGCAGATGCTGGGTGGCAATTTGCGCGGCTTCGGGGTTATTCAGGCCAACCACATCACAGGCGAAGTCAGGGATTTTGCGGTCGATCAGCACCATCGGCAGCATCGACTGCTGCAGGCGCTTCAGCACCTCTTCGTGCATCCCGACCGCGTTCACCACGATGCCCTCAACCTGATAGCTGCTCAGCAGTTGCAGATAATACTGCTCGCGATCGACTTCGTTGTTGGTGTTACACATCAGCAGCGTAAAGCCCTGCGCACGGCAGGCCGCTTCGATACCGCTCAGCACATCCACGGAATAGGGATTGGTAATATCCGCGATAATCAGGCCAATCAGCCGCGTGCGGCCACGCTTCAGGCCGCGTGCCATCTGGCTGGGACGATAATCGAGGTCGGCAATCGCCTGTTCAATACGGGCTTTGAGATCGGGCGAGAGCAGATTCACTTCGCCATTAAGATAGCGGGAAACGCTGGTTTTACCGGTTTTTGCCGTGCGGGCAACGTCACTGATTGTGGCTCGTGGCGGCCTGGTCTTCATCGCGTACACCTGAATAATAAAATCAGGCGAAGACTATCACAGCGCGGCGCGCACGCAATCATTGTGCATCAGAAGTGAGGCGCAACATCGGTTGCCACAGCGTCTGGAGCTCCTCAAGCGGTGCACCTTCCAGCAGTTGCAGCACCATTTCGGCCACGCGTTCGCCAATGCGCTGCTGCGATAGCTGCAAAATCGCGTTCACCGGATGATCGATAATGGAGTCATGCGGCAAGCCATCGTAGACATAGAGGGGGATCGCCCGCGCGCCGCTTAAACGGTCGGCCTGCTGCAACGCGATGGCCGCGCCTTCACCCAGCGGCGCACAATCCGTGATGATGGCTTGAGGCGCGATATCCTGCGCCAGCCAGCGCTGTGTTTGCTGGTAACCGGCACGACGTGTCATCGGCAGCGCGGCCAGCATCGTTGGCGCGATAGGTGGTTGATGCTGTGTGAGGGCATCGATAAAGCCGTGGCGACGATCGAGGATATACGTGCAGGGCTCGTTGCCGCCAAGATAGGCAAGCCTGGTCAGCCCTTGTTGCAGGCAGTGTTCAGCGGCCAGCAAGGTGCCTGCATGATTATCGTAATCAAACCAGGCATAAGGTTGCGGCAGCTGGCTGCGGCCCAGCGTGAGAAAGCGATAGCCTTTCTGCTGCAAACGCTGCAGACGGATATCATGCGGTTGGGTATGGGTGAGAATCAGCGCATCCAGCGCGCCACTGCGCAGCAAGCGCATCAGCGTGCGGTGCTTATCCTGCGGTTTATCCGGCAGAATCATCAGATCAATTTCATGCTGAGCGAGGCGTTGATCCAGCGTCAACAGCATTTCACTGTAATAGCTGTCATTCAAAGAGGCGGTGCTGACCGGGAAAACCAGTCCGACGGCATTGGCGCGGCCGGTCTTCAGACGGCGCGCGGCATCATTCGGACGATAGCCGCGGGAAGTGGCTTCTTCTTCAATACGTTTACGCGTGGCGGCCGCAACATCGTCATAGCCATTTAGCGCACGACTCACGGTGGTAACAGAGAGGCCGAGGGCAGCGGCAATGGCTTTGAGCGACATGATGACGTTTTCCACTGATCAAATTTTGATCACGCTAGCATAAAGTATTTCACGGCTCTATTGGTTGACGATTATAGAGCGTTATCTGATACAAAAAGCGTCAATTGCGGTGTAAAAACGTGCGGAAAAGCCGATCTGCAGAAACAGATCGGCGAGCGGGATTAACCCAGTGGACTCAGCGTGATCTCGACGCGGCGGTTTTGTGCTTTACCCGCTTCGGTGCTGTTGCTGGCCACCGGATTATCCGGGCCCATGCCCTGCGTGCGCAGACGGTTCTGGGCTACGCCTTGCAGAATCAGGCCGCTGGCCACACTCTCCGCACGCTGTTGCGACAGGCGCATATTCAGCGCGCGCGTACCGGTGCTGTCGGTGAAGCCCACCACATTGACGGCGGTTTTAGGATACTCTTTCAGCACCATTGCGACACCTGTTAACGTGTTGGCGCCTGCCGGTTTGAGGTTGCTGCTGTTGGAGTCAAAAGTGACGTTATTCGGCATATTCAGCACGATGTTATCGCCCTGACGCGTCACGCTGACGCCAGTACCGCGCATTTTGTCGCGCAGCTTCGCTTCCTGCACATCCATGTAATAGCCGACGCCACCGCCCAGCGCCGCACCGGATGCGGCACCAATCAGCGCGCCTTTGCCGCGATCTTTCTTCGACGATGACAACACGCCAACGCCTGCACCCAGCACGGCACCTAAGCCCGCGCCGATGCCGGATTTCCCGGCCTGCGATTCGCCGGTATAAGGATTGGTGGTACAACCGGACAGCACAACGCTGCCGCTGAGTAACAAGGCCAGCGTCAAACTACGCTTTTTCATTGAAAATCCCTCACAAAGTCACACGGGTAAAATGCCCCAAAACGGCACTATTATGCCGTTCAATAATGGGGAAATGCGTGAGGGTCAGTCTTAAAGTGTAAAGTTTTGCGTTAAAGATTATCGGGATGGCAGAAACAGCTGGTTTGATGATCGTTAATCAGCCCGCACGCCTGCAAAAATGAATGGCATGTTGTGGGACCGACGAATTTAAAACCACGCTTCTTTAACGCTTTAGAGAGCGCGATGGCAGGCTCGGAGGTGGTGGGCGCCAGCTTGTAATCGGCGAAACGGTGCAAAATCGGCTGATTATCGACAAATGACCAGACAAAGCGTGAAAAGTCCTCGCCTTCCGCTTCCAGCGCCAGCATGGCTTTGGCGTTATTGATGATCGCCTCCAGCTTGCCGCGATGACGAATTAATCCGCTGTCTTGCAGCAAGCGCAGCATGTCGGCCTCATCCATCAACGCCACGGCCTGAGGATCAAATTCGTGGAACGCGCGACGATAGTTCTCACGTTTCTTGAGCACGGTGATCCACGACAAACCCGCCTGTTGTCCCTCAAGGCAGATCATTTCAAATAAGGCCCGCTTATCAGTTTGCGGCACACCCCACTCATTATCGTGGTACGCCAGATAGAGTGGATCCTGTGTTACCCAGCCACAACGTTGCATATTACTCTCCCTAAGCATGAGGAAAATACAGTTAATCCCTTGACGTATTACAGAATCGATTAATAGTTAATCAATGGGTGCCGATAATCAATAAACCTGAATCTTAACGCCCGTTTCCTTTCTGGCTCGTCAGGAGTCTTTCATGTTGCAGAAAAGTGAGTGGACAGGCCAGCACAATCTCATGCTGGCTTTTGGCAGTGTGTGGCTGTTATTTGCGGCGCTGCCGGCTTACGCCTGGGATGAATCAGGCGCGGATTATGTGCCGGATTACAATGCGATACTTGCTGAAAAGATTTCCAGTCATCACCTGATGTTGACAGAAGATCGTGACATCAGCCTGATGGATGCCGCGCTTAATTCACCGGATGAGAGCGCGATGGTGCTGCACAGTGAAAAAGCCAGCGTGGGGAATGCCCCCTTTGCTAACCGCTATTCGGCAGGCTGGCAGATGCCGATGAGTGCGACGCTGCGCACCGGTCCGGTGGCGCAATTCGCGGTGGATGATTCGCGAGTGAGTTGCCCGAAGTGTGAATTTGTCGATGGCAATCACGCCGGACATATTGCCTCACTGGGCTGGCGTCTTGATTCCACTCTTGACTGGATTTCACCCTGGGCACAGGTTAGCTACAGCCATCAATTGAGTGATGAAAATGCGTCATCGCTGCGCGATCGCCCCGAGGAGATCGGCCATGAAAGCAACTGGGTGGATGTCAGCGTGGGCGCCAATGTGCCGTTTGGGCAAAATATGGCGGCTTTCGCTTCCTTCTCGCAAACCGGGGCGGTGGTCAGCGGTGAGCAGTTTATTTACAGCCTTGGCGTCAGCGCCAGCTTCTAAATCCTGCGCGATCCATCGCATTAAAACAGGTACACTGACCGCTTAGCGCTGAATCTATCGGCGCTCCGGGTTGGTCAACGTCAGGTTTCTTCATGTCAGTTAAAATCTTATCTTCAACGCTGGTGGGGCTGGATGGCTTTTGCCAGGATCCGCTTGCCGTGTTGCAGCAGGCCGATAACGGCGTGCTGGCGGTGTTGCACAATAATGCGCCCGCTTTTTATGCGCTGACACCGCAGCGTCTGGCACAGCTGCTGGCGCTGGAAGCCGCAGCGCAGCAGCCAAATGATGTCACGCTGGATGACAGCCTGTTCCATGCCGATGCGGCACCGATTGCCACACCGGTAGGCAAGTTTGCCATGTACGCGGGCTGGCAGCCGGATCACGATTTTCAGCGGCAGGCCGCCATTTGGGGTGTCGCGCTGAGTGAACCGGTGACCGCAGCCGAACTGGCCGCCTTTGTGGCTTACTGGCAGGCCGAAGGCCGACTGTTCCATCATGTGCAGTGGCAGCAGAAACTGGCGCGCAGCGTGCAAATGAACCGTGCCGCCAATGGCGGTCAGCCGAAGCGCGATGTCACCCAGATCAGCAATACTCAATATGATATCCCCGATGGATTCCGAGGTGAGTGATGAAAACGCCGAACGATCTTTTCAGTCGCCTGAAAAAATTTATGCCTGCGGATGTACAACCGAAATTTAAAAACGGTGAAGAGCTGCTGGCGTGGAATCAGGAACAGGGCCGCCTGCGCTCTGAAGCCATCGTGCGAGAAAACCGCGCCATGAAAATGCAGCGTATCATGGGGCGTTCCGGTATCCGTGAGCTGCACATGAACTGCTCGTTTGATAACTATCGCGTCGAGAATGACGGTCAGCGCAAAGCACTCGCGCTGGCGCGTGAGTATGCCGCCGGGTTTGACAACAGCATCGCCAGCTTCGTGTTTTCTGGCCGCCCTGGCACCGGAAAAAACCATCTGGCCGCCGCCATTGGTAACGACCTCATTCTGCGTGGCAAAAGCGTATTGATTGTCACCGTGGCCGATTTGATGTCGAGCATGAAAGGCACCTTCAGCGGTGGCAGCGACATCACCGAAGAGCGCTTGCTGCAGGATCTCAGCCATGTGGATCTGCTGGTGATCGATGAGATCGGCATGCAGAGCGAATCCCGCTACGAAAAAGTGATCATCAATCAGATTGTCGATCGTCGCTCATCGTCAAAACGCCCAACCGGCATGTTGTCGAATCTGGACCCGGCGGGAATGAACGGCTTATTAGGTGAGCGCGTGATGGATCGTATGCGTCTCGGCACCAGTTTGTGGGTGCGTTTCGATTGGGAAAGCTATCGCAGCCGTGTACGCGGTGATGAGTATTGAGTCAGGTGGGCGCGCGATGAAAGCAGCCGGTAAAGGCCCCGCATTACTTCGATTAAACAACCTTAAGCGCGTGATGACGCAACTGCGTAGCACACGTATTACTTCCCGCCAGGATATCGCGCTGGCACTGCAGCTGAGTAAAAACACCGTATCCCTGATTGTGGATGATTTGCTGGCGCAGGGCCTGATTCACGAACTCGGCCCGGTGAGCGTGGCAGCGGCTGGACGCCCAAAAATCGAAATTTCGCTACGCGCGGAAAAGCTAAAAAGCGCCGGCATCATGGTGGAGCGCAACGCCATTCACTGGCGCGTCTGTGATTATTTCTCGCAGGTGATTGCGGAACAGACCTGGCAAACGGCGACCGCCGATCCTGAGCAGCTGTTGCGTGAGCTGGAGGAAGTGTGCCAGACATTGCACGCTGCGCATCCTGAGTTGCTGGGCATCGCCGTCGGCTTTCCCGGCATTATCGATCCACAGCGCGGCAGGGTGCACTTTTCCGCCCATCTTGGCTGGCAGGATGTCGATGTTTTGACGCCGCTGGTCAGCGCCTGCCGTTTGCCGCTGCGCATTATGCATAACGTCAAAGCCGCTGCGCTGCTCTCGGTGGAGCAACTCGATCTGGATAGAGCACAAAGCCATTTTTATCTGCGTATCGGTGAAGGGGTTGGCGGTGCGCTGGTGGAACAGGGCGAAGTGTTTGTCGGCAGCAGCTGGACCGCCGGGGAGATTGGTCATTTGCAGGTGCAACCGAAAGGGTTGCGTTGTAGCTGTGGACGTTCAGGCTGCCTGGAAACGTTGATCAGTCAGCCCGCAATTCAACAGCAGTTGGGGCAGCGTAAAACAGGACTGCGCTGGCAGAATGCCGCCAGTGAACCGCAGATCGTGAGTGAAGTGATGGCGTTAACCGGTCAACATTTGGGCCACGCCCTGAGCCATGTGATGCAGCTGGTGAACCCGGCGAGCATCATTATTGATGGGCCGTGGAATACGCATCCTGCCTTTATCCAGGCGGTTGAAGAAACGGCGCAGGCCAGCACGCTGGCCTTTACCTTCTCCCACACGCAGCTGCATTTCCTGCCGCAGCGTATTGATCCTGCCAACGGTTTGGCGCTGGCGGTGATTGAACAATATGAGCGCGCCATCTCATAGGCGCGCGCTCATCACATTAATGCCGTGGAATATCAAATGACTCGCTGGATTTGGTCGTTGAGGTGCTCTGCGGCAAATCCGCTTCGACGTTAAACTTCTCCAGCACCAGCCCATGAATTTTCTCCAGCGACACGCCCGCGGTCTCTGGCAGGTAGCGGAAGGTAAAGAAGTACATTCCCAGAGAGAAAATCGCGAACAGCAGCAGAGGGAAGCCGCCGTGGAACAGATCCAGCAGCATCGGGCTGCTGTTCATGATCGGGAAAGTACTGCTGATCACAAAGTTCGCCAGCGACATGGCACAGATGGAAATCCCGACGCAGATCGAACGAATTTCGGTAGGGAAGATTTCGCCCAGCACAGTCCAGACAATCTGGCCCCAGGTCATGCCAAAGAAAATCATATAGGCAAACAGACCCACCACCGCCAGCATACCCGGCAGGTGATAATAGAACGCGATGAACGAGTAAGCGAGGCAGATGCAGGAGGTGATGGCCCCCAGCAGCAGCAGCTTACGGCGGCCAATTTTATCAATCACCATCATGCCCGCCAGCACGCCAATAAACTGACAAATCGACAGCCAGAAGGTCTGCAGCAACGCCGAATCGGTGCTGCCCGCCACGTTCTTCAGCAATGTCGGACCGAAGTACTGAATGACGTTAATGCCGCTGATCTGGTTACCGACCGCCAGGCCGATACCGATGATCAACAGCGGAATGGTGGTTTTATCCAGGCGCAGGCGCGATTTATGTTGGTGTGCGGTTTTGTCTGAGAACGAGTGTTTGATTTCATTGAACACGCTCTCGGCATGCTCGCGGTTGGAAATTTTGGTCAGCGTATCCAGCGCTTCATCGTATTTGCCCTTGAGCACATTCCAGCGCGGAGATTCCGGGATAAAGGCGATGAAGAAGATGAACAGTGCACAAGGCACTAGTGCAGTAGCCAGAATGTAACGCCAGCCCATGTTGATCATCACCTCAGGCAGCGTCGATTTGGTGATGAAGTAGTTGGTCAGTAACACCACCGATTGTCCACCGACACAGCATACCGCATAGAGTGCAGTGGTACGGCCGCGAAACTTCGAGGGCGACAGTTCCGCGAGGTAAATCGGCGAAATCACCGAGGCGAGGCCAATCGCCAGCCCACCAATGATGCGGAACAGCACAAACACCGTGAAGTTGTGGGCGATGGCGGTGCCGATCACCGAAACGGTGAACAGCAGTGCGGTAATGGCGAGCGATTTTTTGCGTCCGAGTTTGTCGCTCAGTCGCGGGGCAATAAAGCAGCCCACTAAGCTACCCAGCAGAATGTTGGAGACGGCCCAGCCGGTTTCTGCGGGGGTTAACTGGAAATATTCACTTAAAGGTTCGATTGCACCGGAGATAATTGAAGAGTCATAGCCCATTAGCAGTCCGCCAAATGCCGCGACGGTACAGCAGAGTATGACGTACTTCATGTTGTAGCGTTTTTGCCTGGTATCCATTGTTATAGCCCCTTGTCTCTACGGCCTGAACGTTACGTGTTCAGAAAGAGGAGTGGTGTAGGTTATCGATGTTCAGCGTTTTTCACTCAAGGTCATCATGTTGGAATATATGTTCTAAATGATGGTTTTTGGATCATTTTTTCCAGAAAGTGTGAACGACGTTGCGAAAATTGCTGATGGCAATATTCACGGTAGGGCCATATTTGGCTGAAATGATAGGTTTTTTATCAGAGGCGAGAGGCGTGATATGACTATTCTTGTTTTTTCTTGCAACGGTGTGAAATTTTTATTCTGTAATGTGACGCTGATTTCTCTCCTTGAGGGAGGTTAAGCGTAGGTTTCATTTTTTTCCGGGCAACGGGCATAATACGTTGATTGACAGGCCATCTTTGCGGACGTCGCAATGAAAACGCAGCGCATCACTCTGGACGATATTGCTACCCTGGCGGGCGTCACCAAAATGACGGTAAGCCGTTATTTACGTACCCCGGAAAAGGTTAAAACGGAAACGGCGGAGAAAATTGCCAGCGTCATGGCTGAAATCGGCTACGTCCCCGATAGCGACAACACCACCGCAACCAAACAGAGTCAGCCGCGTATTGGCGTGCTGGTTCCTTCGTTTAACAACCAAATCTTTGCCGATCTGCTGGCGGGCATTGAGTCGGTCACCAGTGCGCACGGCTATCAGACGCTGGTGGTCAATTACGACTACAACGCCCAGCGTGAAGAGGAGCAGATCGCTACCGTGCTGGCGTTTAACATCAAAGGGCTGATCCTCACCGAATCCGTGCACACGGTGCGCGCCGAGAAATACCTCAATGCCGCCAATATTCCGGTGGCGGAAGTGATGGGGTTGACGGAAGCCAGCGGGCGGATCAATGTCGGTTTTGATAACTATCGCGCCGGTTACGATATGACCTCGATGCTGCTGGCCAGCGGCAAACAGCGCGTCATCTATTTTGGTTCGATGTCCGATCGCCGCGATGAGCAGCGCTATGCGGGTTATCGTGATGCGGTGGAAGCGGCGGGCTTCCCGGCGGGAAGAATTGTGCCGAACAAGGTCTCTTCAGTATCGATTGGTACGGGCATGATGACGCTGGCACGCCAGCTCTATCCGGAAATGGACGCGATTCTCTGCACCAATGATGATTTAGCTGTCGGCGTATTGCAGGAGTGTCAGGCAGCCGGAATTGCCGTGCCACAGACGATGGCGATTGCCGGTTTTCACGGGCTGGAGATTGGCCAGGCCACCACGCCGCGCTTAGCCAGCGTGATCACGCCACGTTTTGAGATGGGTAAAGTCGCCACCGAGATTGTGCTGAAGAAGATTAACCAGCAGCCGACTATTGAACAGGTCAATCTGCATTATCGACTCTCGATGGGAGCGACTATCTAGACGACCGGATAAATTGTTGCTACCGGGCGGCTTTGCTACAGTGTCGTGAACTTTAGAGGAATGATCCATGCCCCGCGACAACCGAATGTCCCGCTCACTGCACGCCTTAATTCATCTTGATCGGCACGTTAAACGCGCCACTTCGGAAGCGATGGCGAAGATGTTGGGCACCAATCCGGTGGTGGTACGCCGCATGATGTCTGGCCTGCGCGAAAAAGGCTATGTGGTCTCGGAGAAGGGGCACGGCGGCGGTTGGGAGCTGCGGGTGGAACTCAGCGCGATTACGCTGCTGGATGTGTATCAGGCGATTGGGTCGCCTGCGCTGTTCAGTATCGGGCCTGCTGCCGATCCTTCGCCGTGTTTAGTTGAACATGCCGTCGATGAGCGTCTGGATCAGGCGCTCCATGAAGCGGAAGTGCTGCTGCTTCAACGCTTTAGCCATATCACCGTGGCTGATATTGCCGATGATTACCTCAACAAAATGGCAAAACTGGGGCTGGAATCTGAGCCCCATCCGCTGTGCAGTGAATAACCTCAATCCTGCTTCTGCAAAGTGATCTGCGCATTGTGCTTCATCACATGCGTGGTGACCGCTGCCTGGAACACTTTGAACATCAACCCGTTGATAAAGGTGGTCAGGGTTAAGGTAATGAACGCTGTCATCACCCAATCAACGAATGCCATATCGCTGTGCAATAGCGCAGGGCGATAAATCACCATGCCCGCGAGCACCGTCCAATGGCTCATGCAGTAAAAGCAGTGGAACAGATGGCCGAGCAGCGCGTGCTTTTTGGCGGTCCACGCGCGTAAGCCAGCAAACAACTCGGTTTGCGTGAGGGTCATCGCGATACTGGCCGCTGCCAGAGCTATCGCGACACAAGTTCCCACGTCTGAAGTCATCCAACTATTCATACATTCTCCTGTCAGGCATTTATCATGTAACTTACAATATTACATGATGGTGTAAGCTGCAAGCGTCGGGTCAGAACGACAGCCATGAAAGTTTGGCGAGATATCGTTATTTATTGGCTTTAACGCTAAACATAGCCAGCTGAGGCTTTTTTATAATACTGCTGACTTTTTAATCCGCCATCAGGAGGAAAGATGGATATTCAGGCAGCTTGTATGCATCAACTGATGCTCTGGATCGAAGACAATATTGAACAGCGACTGACGCTGGAGACGGTCGCGCGTCGTGCGGGCTATTCGCAGTGGCATCTGCAACGCATGTTCCGCCACCATACTGGTATCGCGCTGGGCAGCTATATTCGCGAACGTAAACTCACGGCATCAGCGATTGCGCTGATGAACGGTCATATGCCGTTGATGGAGATTGCGATTAAGTATGGCTTTGAGTCGCAGCAGACGTGGTGCCGCACCTTCCGCCGCATGTACGATCTGCCGCCCGGCGCGTTTCGTCGCAAATATCATCACAGCCTGCCAGCGATCGATGGCCCTACGAGTCTTCTGATACTGCAACCGCAGACGCGTCAGGCGGCGTAAAGTATTTGCCGGGCGTCGAACCAAAGGCGCTACGAAACGCGCTGATGTAACTGCTCACGCTATCAAAGCCGACCTGCCACGCTACCTGCTGCACACTTTTGCCGTCGGCCAGTCCTTCCAGTGATTTCAATAGCCGCGACACCTGGCGATAGCGCGAGAGGCTCATGCCCACCGCACTGGCCCAATGACGGCTCAGACTGCGTGGACTCAACCCCGCCCACTGTGCCAGTTCGGGGCCGGTGCGGGTATCCGCCGGATTGTCCATGAGCAGGCGCGCGATCTGCCGCAGGCGTGGCTCTTCGGGGAGTGGCAGCGTCAGCGCATGCTCGGTGGACTCATACAGCTCATCGAGAAACACATCGCATAACCGGTTATAACGATCGCTGCCCCAGCTATCCGGCGACAAACTTGCCAGCCGCTCAGCCAGCGGTTCCAGCACCGAAGGGCAGGAGAGTAGCACCGGATGTTTTGGCAGCGGTGCCGTCAGCGCTTCATCCACCAACACCGTCCAGCCGAGCACGCGACCTGGCCCGATAATTGCATGTTCGAAGTGTGGCGGAATCCACCCGACCAGGCGCGGCGGATTGGCGAAGATGCCCGAGGGCGTGTTGACCGTCATCATCCCTTGCTTCAGACAGTAAAGTTGTCCGGCGGCATGTCTGTGGGTGCGGCTTTCTCGATCAAGCTGTTTCGATAATGACGCCGCAATCACTTTGGGTGCATTGGGTTGCAGCAGTTTTTTGCGCAGCTCATCCGCACGCGGATCGCCGGAGAAGGTCAGGTTGTCGGTGGGATGGATGAGCATGGGTGATTCCGCAATAGCCAGCGTGAAAGACAGTTTAGAATCATGAACAAGCTGATTTTTAAACAGAGCTCAGTTGTTCGGTTTTACCGAATAACTGCATTGTGCAGGCGAGGTAAAGAGATTGGAACAAGTGGTGGAGAATAGTGCAGAAGTAAAGTGCCAACCTTGCTCTACATCCTCAGGCTGAAATTTTCCAACTTGTAATGATGACTTACAGGTTGCCTAAGCCAATCATTTAGAAATGAGTAACAGTAAGAGGAAGGTGGCGATCACAGGAGTCGTATTTGTTGAGTTTGTGCATTGATTTTAATGAGTATTTTTATATTCATTTAAATCATGTACCCCCATTTATGCCCCCAGGTGAATTTCCTTGGCTATCAAATGACGCCAAAATGTGTGATTTCTCATCCCTGACCCGCCACGGGTTTAACAGACACCTCTGAGTCATTTAAGATGACTTAAAGAGAGGTGCCCATGAGCGGTAAGCGTTATCCTGCAGAGTTTAAAATTGAAGCAGTCAAACAGGTTGTTGAGCGTGGTCATTCTGTTT
>NZ_SZZZ01000017.1:0-98850 GCF_009830025.1 Pantoea sp. Taur | reverse complement strand
CGCGCCTGAGCCCCCATATCTGCAGCGTGCGTGGCTGCGAAATCGCCGCCTCGTCGGCCGTCAGGCGATCCAGCTCGTTGCGGTAGTCGGTCTGGCAGCGCTCGGGAATAAGCCCGGCCACGTACTGACCCGCCATCTCCTCCGGACCGTAACCGAACATCGCGGTGGCGGCCGGGTTCCAGAAGGTGATGCCCCGGCGCAGGTCGGTGCAGATGATGGCGTCCGGGGAGGTGGCCGAAATGGACTCCAGCCGCTGCTGGCTGGCGTGGCGCAGCAGTTCCAGCCGGTGAACCTCCATCCGGTCCATCACCAGCACAGCAATGTCCGCCAGGTGCTGGCGGTCATCGTCCGTGAGCGGCGGGCGCGGCTGCGTGTCGGTCAGGCACACGGTGCCGATATGGTGCCCGTCCGGGGTAGTCAGCGGGATCCCCGCGTAAAAGCGGATGTGCGGGTAGCCGTGCACCAGCGGGCTGTCGCGAAAGCGCGGATCGTCCAGGGTATCCGGGACGCAGAGGATCTCCCCCTGCGCCAGCGTGTGGTCGCAGAAGGCGACGCTGCGGGCGGTGCCGGTGATGTTCAGACCGTAGCGGGACGAGAACAACTGGCGCTGGTCGTCAATCAGCGAGACGAAGGCGGTGGGCACGCGAAAAAGGCGCGCGGCGAGCGTGGTGAGGCGGTCCAGCGCGTTTTCCGGCAGCGCATCCGCCTGCTGATAGGGTGCCAGCGCCGCAAGGCGGGCGGCCTCGTGGTCTGATGTCGGGCGTTTCAGGGTCGTTCCCCCAGGTGATAAGAGCTGTGGCCGGCATGACACAGCAAAAAGGGGACACGTTCAATCAGACGGGGCCGCAGAAATACCTGCCGCCCCGCCGCCGGAAGAAAGGCCCGTCAGCTGACCCCCCGCGGGCGGGGTCAGGGATACAGTGACGCCCTGCTGTGCGGGCATCACGAAAACGTCATTTCAGGACCATTCCTGGCCGCGTTCAGCGCTGCAGGGAGGCGCAGCGCAGGCAGATAACGCAGTCGGGGTGCCGCAGGCGCGCGGACTGAAGCGCGTGCCTGAGGGAATAAAACGTGCCGAGAAAGCGGCCCCCGCCGGCCTCAGCCAGCTCGCCGCAGCCCGCGCAGTGTACCTCTTCAATCGCGGGGCGTCCGCGCCGCGCCGCGTAGTAGTATTTACCGCTCATGTCCTTATCCTCTTATCGGCCGTGCCCGGCTGAACTTCAGCGGGCCGTCAGCGGACAGAGCCTGCTACTTTTTCGCTTGCGGCACAAGGGCATAGTGCGGGTGACGCCCGGCGAGCAGCAGCAGGAGTTCGTACTCTCCCTGGCTCAGGGGGGCGGGATTTTTCGCCGCCTCCTTCATCTGCCAGACGCGCAGGCTGAGCTCAAACCGCTCGGCGGCGGCCTCCTGCGACAGGCCGGCGGCCAGGCGGAGCTCGCGGACGTCGGAACCGACCGCGACGGGCCGGTATAAAAGCTGATTTCCCAGAGGATACTCCCTTCAGAGGTGCGGGCCGGAACGGACCGGCGGGCGACAATAGCGCGGCGGGTGCAGCGGATGATAAAAAACCATTACATTATCTAAACTTTCAAGCCTCGTTGCAATGCGCGCGCCGCGGTATTTACTGATGAGCGACTCCCCGGGAATAAATAAATCACCGTGCCGTTTCGCCTTATTTATTTCACGCCAGCGTTTAATTTTCCGCGCCGGCCCAGGAATGCTCTCCTTTTTTAACGAAATCCTGACACAGGGATTATTCCGGTATTTTCCGGATAATTATTCGCCAGGATAGGCAGGGCTTACCGGTGGCCATATTTATCGCGCCGCCACACCCTGTACCGATAAAAAGGATAACCTGATGAAAAACCGTGATTATATTCAGCGCCGGGTGCCCGCCGACCTGAGCCGCATAGACGTCCGGGAGCAGTGGCAGATTACGTTCTGGACGCTGGAGCTGCGCACAACCCAGGAGCGTCTGACCCGGGCCGTGCGCGAGGCGGGCCCGGAAGCCGACCGCGTGCGGGCGTGGCTGGAGAAAAATCCCCCGCCGCGTACGACGTATTAATGATGCCCGAAGGCCACCCAGTCGCCTTTGGGTGGCGGGGTAGCCCGTCGTGAGCTGACCGGCGGGGCGGACGCTGCGGCAGCCGTGTAGCCCTCTTTTGCCGGCAGCGTAAACCGGGTAATGGCGCCGCCCAGCTCGGTCGTCTGCCCGCTCAGATTGCCCGCTGTGGCGGTAACTTCCTGCACCAGGGTGGCGTTCTGCTGCGTGACACGGTCAAGCTCCGCGACCGCCAGCGTGACCTGCGCTATGCCTTTGCTCTGCTCTACCGAGGCCAGCGCTATCTGGCCAATCAGCGCGTTGACCCCGACGACGCCGTGCAGCACCTCGCTCATGGTGTCACCGGCGCTGCCGGCGGCCCGGCGGCCGTCGCTGACCCGCGCCACGGTGTCGGCAATCAGGCCCTCAATTTCCTTTGAGGCGGCCGCGCTGCGCTGCGCCAGCGCGCGCACTTCAGTGGCCACGACGGCAAAGCCGCGTCCCTGCTCGCCGGCGCGGGCGGCCTCAACGGCGGCGTTGAGCGCCAGAATGTTGGTCTGGAAGGCAATGCCGTTGATGGTGGCGGTGAACTGGCGGATTTTTTCTGAGCCCTCCGCGATGCCGCCCATGGCGTCCACCACGGTCTGCACCAGCTCCGCGCCCCGCTGGGTGGTGCCGGCGGTGCGCCCCGCCAGCTCGCGCGCCTCGCGGGCGTTTTCCGCGTTGTGGGCAACGGTGGCGGTGATTTCCTCCATGCTGGCCGCGGTCTGCTCCAGCGCGGCGGCCTGGGTGGCGGTCCGGTCGGACAGGTCGGCGTTGCCGGCGGCAATCTCACCGGCCTCGCGGTGCAGGATCACCGCGTTGTCGCGTATGGCCGCCACCGCGTCCAGCAGGCTGTGCTGCATCTCCCTGATCAACGGCACCAGCTGCCCGACGCAGTTGCGGCCCAGGTCTTCCGGCTCGCGGGTAAGGTCGCCCCCTGCGATGGTCTTCAGGTGCGCGCGGATTTTCGCCACCGGGCGCACGAGGTGCACCAGCAGATAGCGGTCGCAGAACGCCAGCAGGGCGGCGGCGGCCAGCAGCGCGCTGATGAGGATCACCTCCAGCCGGTGGCGCTCGGCCATCACCGGCGCGTCGTCGGCGGCCAGCTGCTGCGTCAGGCTGCCGAGACGCTCGCGGGCGGCGGCCGGATAGCGGTCCGGCGCGCTCAGCGCCGCCCGATAACTGTCCCACGCTGCCTCAGTCGGCGCGTCGTTCAGCAGGGCCGCCTTCTCGGCCGCCGTCCCGTCCTGCATGACGAGGCCGGCGCGGGTCAGAAAGGTCAGCTGCTGCGTCAGCGCGTCGGCGCGGTCGGCGTGGCGGTACATTTCGCGCAGCGTCAAGGCGCCGTAGCTGCCGGCCAGCGCCACCACGGCCAGGGAGAGGATCATCATCCACAGCACGACGCGGCGGATGGTAAAGTGTCTGAGTAGCTGCATGAGGTTTTCCCCGGTGTTGTTATTATTTTAAAATAATAAGAAGCATTATCGTTTATATTAATTGCGTGCGTGATTAAGTCGCGCACTACATTTATTTGAAGAGAGTCTGGCAGGAATAATTAAAAAAGGACACATCACGACGATAAAATAAAAGAATCGTGCTGCAGCAATTAATTCGCTAAAGAAAATAAACCTGACATCAGACCAGATAGCGCCTATAGTGAGCGCCATAAGAAAATTGTCATTGCTTTTCCCTTTCGCAGTAATCGTCTTTTATACCGGTTTATAACCGTACACTTTTTCTTTTTGATTTCGCACCGGAACCAGGCCGGGGCGGAGGAACCCATGCTGATGAATCTTACCGGCGACGACGATCGCCGCGCGCGGGCGCTGAAGGCGCTGCGCAGTCCCGACGACAGCCGCGACGACGTGCTGCGCAAGTTTGTCCGGCTGGCGAGCCAGGCGCTCGGCATCCCCGGCAGCTTTATTTCCGTGCTGGACGACGAGCACCAGCACGTGCAGGCCGCCCACAACTTTGGCCTGACGCAGTCCTCGCGCGAGGACTCCCTCTGCCGCCACGCGGTAGACAGCGACTGCGCGGTGGTGGTGCCCGACACCTGGCTGGACGCCCGCTTTGTGACCCACCCGCTCATCACCGGCTCGCCCTACATCCGCTTCTATGCCGGCGTGCCGCTCAAAAACCGCGAGGGGATCGTGCTCGGCACGCTGTGCGTCACGGACACCGCGCCGCACCCGTTTGGCGCTGAGCAGGTTACCACCCTGAAGCTGCTGGCCGCTCTGGTGATGTCGTTTCTGGAGGCCTGGCACTCCGCCGGGTTTGCTGACCCGGTCACTGCCCTGCCTAACCGCCAGCGCCTTATCCGCGACCTGCAATATCTCGCAGTGGCGGGGGACAATACGCCGCGCCGGCTGGTGCTGATTGACTGCATCGACATGCCGCGCGCCTATGAACTCGCGCGCTCGATGGGCATGGGCCCGGTGGAGAGCCTGCTGAAGGACGTCGCCACGCTGCTGCCGCTGCGGCTGCGTCCTGCCACTGGCGAGCTGCTCTACACCGTTGCCACCGGCCGCTTTGCCGTGCTGACGCGTGACGACAGCCGGCTCACCGCGGACTGGGTGGCAGGACGACTGGAGGGGATCAGCGCCGACCTGGGCGACGGCATCGCCGTGGCGCTCAGCACCCACACCGGCGAGGTGGCCTTTACCACGGGCAGCATTACGGCGCAGGAGGTGCTGCGCCGCGCGGTCAGTGCCCTGCACGAGGCCATCGGGCGCGGCGTTCCCGCGATGCGCTTCAGCCCGGCATCCGATGCCCGCCACACCCAGGACTTTACCCTGATGAACGATCTGGCCGCTGCGCTGCAGGAAGACAAAGGCCTGTGGCTCGCCTACCAGCCCAAAATCTGCCTGCAGAGCGGCCGCCCTGTGGGCCTGGAGGTGCTGGCGCGCTGGCGTCACCCTCAGCGCGGCGAACTCTCTCCCGCGCTGTTTGTGCCGCTGGCTGAGCAGACTGAGCTGCTCAGCACGCTGACAGCCTGGGTAACCGATCGCGCGATCGCGCGCCTTGCCCGCCTGCGCAATAGCTGCATCCAGCTCCCGGTGACCATCAATGTCAGTTGCAGGGACTTTTCGCGTGAGGGTTTTGCCGACGCGCTGGAAGCAAAAATGATCAGGGCAAAGCTGCCCACTTCGCTGCTGGGCATGGAGTGCCTGGAGACCGAGCGCATTATTGAAAGCCCGGCGGCAATGCAGGGGCTGGAGATGCTGAAGCTCAGGGGCTTTGGCATTTCGCTGGACGACTTCGGCACCGGCTACAGCAATATCAGCTACCTGCGGCGCATGCCGCTGGACGTCATCAAACTGGACCGCACGCTCATCAGCGAAATATCGTCAGACACCGCATCGCGCATCATCGCGCGCAGTATCATCGCGATGCTGAAGGAGCTGGACTACACGGTGCTGGCAGAGGGGGTGGAGGATGCAGAAACGGTTACCGCACTTACGCAGTACGGCTGCGACCAGGCGCAGGGCTTCTTCTATTCCCGGCCGCTGCCGGAAGCGGAACTCGACGAGTGGCTGGGCTGGAAGCTGCGTGGTCAGTGCTGACACCGGCCGCGCAGGAATGAGCTAGCCTGCTGACGGAAGGCTGCCTGGGAATGCACAATGACCTCATCAACATGCCCTGGCTGTGCATGCTGCGCAATGCCTCTTCAGGCGCCTAAAACTCGGCAATGATACGGTTGCCGGTATTAAGCCGGTAAGCGCTGATGCAGGCAACCGTGCTGAGATGGCCATTGATGGCGCAACGCGTCAACATAACAGCAAGTAACAGCTTCAAGGGGAGCTGGATCAGATTCTGCGGGCTACTGAAGTCCAGGCTCAACTTGCTACGCCGTTAACAGGCAGCAAAAGCAAAAAAAGGGGCACTGACTTAGGGAGATGATAAAAAAGTCCCGCAACCTGACCAGGTATGTCGGGCGGAAAAAAGCAAAGAAATTCGCGACAAGGATCATCGCGGGATGACGGTAACACAGATGAAAAAAACAGTTAATGATTTGTTTCACTCCTGACGATTAGAGTATTAACAGTCAGGAAGGTGATTATTAGCATAAAAAAAACCGCGCTGATGGGCGCGGCATAGCAATGCGGATTTCATACTGCAATTGTTATTAGAATCAGGAGAAGCTTAGTTCGTGTGAATCCTTAGTCAAGCCTTATGCCCCCTTATCTGCAGACTTTACTGACTGTCATTTGTGGGGGCGACTCAGATGAATATCCTGCTACATATCAGCTGGAGCGTATAGGCTTTAAATCAATGCAGAAAAAACACTGCTGCAATAAGCGTGGTAGCACACGGCTCTCTAGGGGTTCAGAGATAATGACTTATTCTGCTCAGGAAAAATGAAAAGAAAAACGATTTTTATAAAAAAAGTTATTTACGTGGGAGAATGTGTGCAGTCCGGAACAAAGTACGCCCTGCTGACGTAAACTGGCTTAATTGCTGCCAAATTTCTTTATGTCAGACTCAGTTTTTTCTCGCACCGCCTGCTGCTTCCCTGACATTTGCTGCGTTGCTGGTCCCGCTTAATCCTAGCATCATACGCCATGAGAACCCTTTCTCCCCTCGCCGTCAGGCGGTAGCGCTCACTGACCCTTCGCCATTCTTCGCCGCAAAAAAATTCGGCCAGGCGCAGTCTTACCAGCGTCGCCATTACGGCAGGCATTATGTCTGCCGGTACCGATTCTCTTTCCTGCATCAGGGAAAGAAGACGAAAATGCTTCGGAGCCAGTTTTATCATAACCTTTTACATTGCTGTTGCTTATCCGGTGAATCAGGTCATAGAGATGCAGATTATAACCGCACAGGCTCTTTCTGTTGATGTATGGCGCTGATTGCAGCAATGCAGTTAAAGAACAGAGTCACTCCTCACACTATTTCCGGTTGCTTTGCAGCAAACAACAACAGTCCAGAGGGGGGCCCCTCACAAAAAATGTTACACTGCTCTGGACCTTCATCGCGGGCCCCCAGCGGCAGAAATGCTGCCAAAAAAGAAGAGTCCTCATGATCCCTGCTCTTCACGACGTCAGACACTCCCGGGACTTGCTACAATTACCGCGTTACGCCCTTCGCTCTTAGCCTGATAGAGTGCTTCATCCGCCCGGCGAAGCATCGTACCCCTGTCTCCGGCACTGTCTGCCTGCGCGGCCACTCCGGCAGAGACCGTCATGGCTCCCACGTACGGGAACGTTGTGGTGCTCACCAGTTCGCGGATGCGCTCCGCCATCCGGGCCGCATCTTCCACAGACGTCCGGGGCAGCAGGACAATAAACTCTTCTCCGCCAAAACGGCTGACCACGTCACCCGCGCGGCAGGTCTGCCGCAGCAGGCCGGCAAGGCTTACCAGTACCGCATCACCCGCTTCATGGCCGTACCAGTCGTTGATTTTTTTAAAGTGGTCGATGTCAATGGCTATGACGCACTGAGTTGCGTCATCACGGTTCCTGTCTGCCAGCAGCGTAAAGCCACGGCGGTTGCAGAGCCCGGTTAGTGGATCGCTCATGGCCTCGTCGCTGAGCGCAGCCATGCGAGCCGCCACCGCGTGACGGTGATACTGTACAGCTTCCTTCAGGCTGTCGGCTTCATAATACCAGGCCGGTACCGAATCGAACGACGCTTCACTGCCTTCATTCCGCACCATACCGGCCAGCTTCTCCAGCGGAGAGGCAATACGCCCGGCCACCAGGGTCACCAGAGCGACCGCCAGGACAGTGATCCCCAAAAGGAACCACAGCGCATTTTTTGCGGTTCGCACCAGGATATCCCGGACCGTTTCAGAGGTTCCTGCAATGAAAATGTTCCAGTCGGTATTATGCAGGCTGGCGTAGCCCGTCAGGAACTTCTGCCCGTCAACTTCCGTGCTGAACCGCCCGCTATCCGTTGTGGCCAGTCGCTTTTGCAACGCTGAGTTTAACGCCATTCTTCTTCCCACTCGAGCCGGGTCGTGACTGAATATAATGAGGCCGTCATTGCTGACGACGGTAACGCTGGATCCGCGGGCGTAAAAATGCAGGCTGAGAATGTCGCTCAGCATGCTCTGCTTTTTGAGGTAGATAGTGCCGCCTATGTAGCCCAGATAACTTCCGTCCGGTGTAAACAGAGGCTGCGACAGGAAGATCACGTAGTTACCTGTAGCAGAGGTAAAGGGCGATGAGATAAACGGCTTCTGCGTGGTGATGGCCTGTCTGCTGGCGTCGGAATGCAGCTTTATGCCGATGAGGCTAAGGCTTTCCGGCGAGGTCGCGGCGATAACGGCGTCGCGGTTAACCACCACTACAGTATTAAAAAAGCCCGACTGCAGCCGCAAGCGATCGGTCTCGTCCCGAAGGCGTCCCGGATCGTTAAGCCCCTTAATCTGCCCGGCGCTCCAGGCGAGCTCACGCTGCGCCGTGCTCAGATAACGATCGGTGGTGTCGGCGAGCTTGCGCGCATAGGCGATATTACTCTCAAGCAGGCTGTCCTCAATGTTGCCCTTCTGAAAAATCAGCAGCGCTCCGAGCAGCAGGCAGGCGGTCAGTATCACTCCGCCGACGGAAAGTAATATGAGCAACGTACGGAGACGTAATTTACCAGGAAGCATAGCGACCAAAGTTCGCAGGAAGTATTTTTACAATATAACGATAAACCGCCTGATTGAAGCCGCAAGTACACCAGTAAAAGGCTGCCGTTTAGAGTGTTAGATAGCATGACCTGTACGATATACACTGCCTCATATGGAAGAAGCTGGCTTCCGGAAGCCATCTCTGAAACGGGCTGATTTCATGTCTGCAAGGTAACCGACCTGATCAAAAGCCCGGTTATCTTAATTTGCAGGAATTTGTCAGGGGCTCAAATCAATGAGATATTACTGACTGGTCTTCAGGCCGAACGTTATGCAACATTGCTGTCACACCTCCACTCCAACTCAAGAGTTGAACCCCGCTCACCGGCTTTGGCGCGCGTCTTTCTGAGAGAAAGTTTTCACTGACCACACAGAAAAACAGCCCGCGCAAACGGGACCTTAGACTAAAGTAGGGATCTTCGGGGGTCTATCTAATGCTAATAAGCGCGATAGCCACTAAGCTTATGAAGCGCCTGAATAGCCATCAAGTATGAGCCGTTCTTTTACCCGAACGGGATACAAGAGCATTTTGCTTGTAGGATTTTATCCTTGAAAGGGCAAACCGGATGACATTAATCCAGTGCGGGTCAGCAGAGATCAAAAGAGACCGCTTAAGAGAGGTGTGCAGCTCACTCCATGTCGCAACCCGGTCTCCGGGATCTAGACCAATCTCTCCGCTCAGATGCATTAGTGCTGCATTTATATCAGATTTGATGATTTGATATTCCTCTCCTGATTGATGCAGACAAGCCAGTCTTTTTATCTGAACTTCATATTCAACCGTAAGTAAACTGTTCATCTGTACCCTCATCTGAATCCCGGAATTAACGATAAGTATAGGTTAAAGAAACTGTATAAATTAAAATTCCCCAATAGATCCTTTCAAGGCCAGATGTGGTCATTCCAGTAAACCGCGGATCGCAAGGCATGCTGCCTCATGCGCTGATGATGACATTACCTCCCCACGGGACACTTTAATGATCCAGCAACCGGATAAAGGATTTATCTGACCTAAAATCGACTCCGTATTATGTCAGCGATACGGTAATGCTGAACTGTCCGGTGAGAGTTCGCAATATTCTCTGATGTCAGGATACCCAGCAGTTTCTCTTTTCGGTAAAGTGAGATTTCGTACGCTGACAGGATGCCTTCAGCGCACGCTTATCAGAGCCAGCTGTCATGTAAATCGAATATCCATGCCAGCACGTGAGTAAAAACGGTTAAGAAATAAAAGGAAAGCGAAGCCTGAATACAGACAAGGCGGTTTTCCTGATGCGGCCGTTGAAAGTGTGTGTAACAAGGAAACCTCCACCGTTACGTTCAACAGAGATAACCTGCGTCATGAGTTTCTTATAAGATGAAAAACTACCAGAGAAATATTTCCCTACCATTTCGCATGGAAGAACGTCATTATAGTTCATAGCTGTCTGATGTGACCTGAATTTCCAGTAACGGGAAATTAATTTTAGCGTAAAACGGACTTTTTTCACTTCCCGGTCGCAATTTTCTAATTTAATCACATACGGAGTGCAAAAAACTTATTTAGACTAACAGGGTCAGACTAAATCTTCTAGGTACAGTAAGGCCTCTCAGCGGGATCAATAGCAAATTGAGTTATTCAATCTGATATCATACTCCCCCCTAAAAGTGGCTGTGACATTCAGAATATGTGACCCGATGAATATATTTGAGAAAGAATATTTTAACTAATTCATGGCTGTCAGGCTTGATAGGTAGCAGAACCTGCAGCTTTCATGATAGCTATAATTATGTGCACTGGCCACAAAGAGCTACTGACCTGTCCGAGTCAGGCTACCTGATGATGATCCTGTCGTGGCAACTTTTTGTTGGGATTTTTTCTTTAATGACACAGTTAATCGGCTTGAATCAATCAGGAATTTGTCGACCGGCAAATGACAACCCACCTTGTTGCTGAGAATTGTGGTATTTTCAACATACAGAGTCGTCGACTGCTTCAGAGCTATCGTACAGACGGTACGACGGTCATGGCTGAAAGGTGACGCGGCTGTCCCAGCAAATATTAACCGCCTGCAGGCCTTCCTGAACGTGCGGTTCATCTCATGTACGAGCGCTAACCTGATTTGTTCCGACGCTTAATAGCGAGAAGCTTGCCGGGCTGTGCGGCGTTGTATTGTTTAAAGATATTGTGCGAATACTGCTGACGCAGTCATCCCTCTGGATCTGCAGACAATGCGCCCTTAAAATTCAGCAACCGCGATATCAGCGCGTTTGTTTGTGAGTTGACTGACCTAAAGATTTGCGTTACTGATTGTACCGCTTCGCTGGAATTTTTACGGGCTCATCCTAATATCAAAATGTCGCTTCTACTTCTCTGTATTAACGGCATACTCCGATTGATCATGATTGGCACCCTATGTGCAGCCCGGACGCCATCAGTGCCGGGCTTTTTTAATTACGAAACTATCACTTCTGAAACCGCACCAAATCGGCTAATCCATTCAGTAAATTCTTATCATGGAACTTTTCAAAACGCTCAAGTTTATGTTGCTATAATAGCGATGTATTCATATACACACAGCAAGCGTTATGCGTACGAAAAGAGAATTTCCAGTTGAACGAATTTTTTACCCGCCTCTGCGCGGGTTTTTTTATGACTAACGACTGGACTATTCAGGAACCACCTCTATCATAAAACCGTTCCGGTTCTCCTTGGAATTACCAACATTCTATTGCTATATCAGACATTTAATTATGCCGCCCGGACTCACTTGCCCGGGCTTTTTTTTGCCCCCAAAACTGTCACATCTGTATTCAGGTATAATCGGGACTTACTGTCTTAAGGATTTCTGATATTTACAATAAGATCCCAGAGTTAACACTTACATACGTGGTTAATTCTTAATGCTAAAAATCATACCATTACACTAAATTCAGATTATATAACGAACTCAGTTTTTTCTAATAGCGTTCCATATCCCTTCAATATGAGTGATGTGATGTTGTACATCACAAACTGCAGTTGAACGCCCGCTCCATTTTCGGAAGCGGTTTATTTTCTTCGTCCAGGCGGCTCAGATTGCAACTTTTGTTGCTGGAAAGTGCATTATGGTAACAAACCAGAGGGTTCGATAGTTACCCCCAAAGATTGCCCGCGCTTCAGCTCACTCGCTGTGCGGGCTTTTTTACTGCTATGGTTTACATTAATTACCGGCGTGAAAGAATCGCCGCATGGGCGGGTACCTCCGGCGCCCGCATCATCCGGCGAATCGATGTCGCTGGGGTGGCTTTCTGCCGCCGGCGCGATCGCTGCTGCTCACCTCGCTGGTGACCGGGCTGACCAGCTTCTGGATGCTGGCCATGCCGCTGCCAGTCATCTAAATTCTTTCTGAGGAGGCTTCCATGCTGCTCAGTCCGGGGACATCAGGGCTCAATATCCGCACATCGGATGACAGCATGTCTGGCAGTGAAAGGGTCACGGCAGTACTGCACCCAGGGTTTTACGTGCTCCCTGACGACCTGGATGCCATGGGGTATCAGCGTCAGGGCTGTCGCGACCAGAATGAATGCCAGGATCCATCCGCGTACATGCTTCATTTTCTGGCAGGTTCCGGCATTTTTTCTCCCCTGTACACCGCGTTCAGCCGCTGCTGAAAAAGACGGGGATCGTGCTCTGCGCGTATGCGCCTTAATGAACCTGCTGACTTACTCTCAAGCTGGGCCCTGTTTTTCATGATATCCATAATTATCCTTTTAAGCTGTTCTACCATGCTTATGCGCAGCCGTTGTTTCTCTTCCTCAGACTTTACGCTCAATTCGAACGATCCATTCAGCGGGCAGCGTATCATCCAGCCCGCTTCGTCCGGATTAATCTCCGGTAGCGCCCGGATGTTTGTGGTGATCACCGGACAGGCGCACGCCTGCATTTCAAGGACGGAAAAACCGTAGGTGTCCTGCCACGTGGGCAGCAGCCCGACGTCAGTAGACCGGATAAGCTGCAGTACCGCGTTGTTGGCCAGAGAGGTGAATGGCTGGAAGACCGGCGTTTCGCGGAGCGCTTTTTCGATGCTTCCCCGAAACGTCGCGTCGTCCTGAAAATTTCCGTGCGCCACGTTGTGCGTCCTGCTCGTGTCGCCCACGATATTGACACGCACATCGTTCGCGCTGAGCGCGCCTTCCCTGAGCAGCTGACTGAAAGCAAGCACGACTTCAGCGCCTCCCTTCCGGTAAAACTCATTTCCCACAAAGGTAAAGGTCAGCGGGCCTCCCACCGTCTTTGCGATCCTCTCCTGCAGAACCGGCTGAGGGGGATGCAGGACGTGCAGTTTAGGAAGGATAGCCGACCGCTCAGCCGGAAAGTGCTCAAGTAACTGCAACTGGATTTGCCGGGTAGCTTCGGATATAGCGATGATACCCCTGCAGCCCGGTGAGCTGACATGCCTGAGCTCCCGGGACAGTTCGGGATTGGTGAATTTATCAATCCCCCTGATCGGAAGGACACGGGGCAGTTCGGTTTCAAAGGTTGCCACCCAGCTGCCCGCACCGGTTGCGACTTCATTGAACAGATGAATGATGTCGGCGTCATCTAAGGAGAAAAAGGGAAATGGACGAAAGATAAACAGTTTGTTGCGGCGCAGTAACCTCTGTCTGACAGCGTTGGCCCAGGTCCAGACATTCCTGAGTCGGTAGTCCAGATAGTCATGTAAACCGTCAGTCAGGATGTTTCTTTTTTCAGGGTAACCCGTACCCCCAACGATGATTTTCATATTTCCCCCGGCGTGATACAAATCGGCAAAAGATGAACGCAACGTAAATTAATTTCTTATAACGTAAAGATATCTAAATGAGACTTTTGATCAGATGACAATAATTTTCCAGCGGCGGTTTCACATTCAGGAAACATTCAGAGAAATGCCCGGGCAATACAGATTGCAGGACAACCAGGTTTAACACGGGATCCGGGCCTCTACCGCGCAGAAAGGTACTTCTTAGGAACAGAATTTTTCAGAAAGTTCTGGTACTGATACTTGTTTCTGGAGTAACACAGTTCAGGCATACAGCCACGACGCAGGGGCCGGAACGTAGTATTCGGGAGGAAGTGATAGCCGCGCACCGGGAGGGTGGCGTTGCCTGATGACAGAACAGGTGTTTCGCGCGGAAGTGGGTGGGCCAGTTATTTACAGGCGAAATAATGGTGCAGCAACTCAGGGATTAAAGGGTGATGCTACTCACCTGAACCATTGATGTTTCCACCCGCAGGGCACTGATGCGCTCTTCTGTACGGATACCATTTTTCCCATGCAGCTTTTCAGCGCTCCTGCCGGGCTGCATGCGCTGCAGTTGAGTCACCCGTACCCTCATCCGCTTCATCTCTCTGACGGATGGCAGGCTGGATGGAGAGCCTGTCTGTGACCCGGCTGATGCAGATGGTCGCGCTGGCTGCCATCACCTTTGTTTCTGAGTCAGGGTGGCATCCTAAGTCAGGTAATGGCGCCGCGATTCGGAAGATGACGGGCTCCAGGCACCATCCCGCCGGTCGGATCCCTGAGCCCCGCACTCGTGGCTGCGCTGGGTAACGGACTGACCCGCGTCTGTGTGCCGGTCGTGCTGCTGGCCGAGGTCACACAATGGCGTGAATAACCCCTCCCATCTTTATGAAATCCTTAATGATTTTTACGATGCCTTAGCGACTTCCCGCAGGAAAAGATTTTCAGTCCGTATAAGCTTTATTTTTTTACATGTGAGCTGATGAATTGAAAGCATTGACCTCAATGCGCGGCATGCCATTGTTTGCCCTGAGCCTTTTTTCGGCGGGGGCCCCGGCCAGCGTAGACATTTTTACCGTTCCTGATGATCCTTCCACGGCTGAAAGTGATTTTGCAGGTAACGTTCAGGGCAGCTACGCCCATCAGGGAGGTAATTCCCGTACGTCCACCCTTTCGGCTGATTCAACGCTGACCTGGTTTGATAGGGCGAACGCTTACAGCCTCTGGGGAGAAGCCTACAACTACAGCTCTGATGACACCCGCTCCTCCGAGAAATATCAGGCGGGCCTGCGCCTGCGGCATAACCTGGACGGCAAAAATTTCCTTTTCGGACAGAGCGGGTGGTCAGGCGACAGATTCAACGGGTACCGAGGCCGCTACACCACGGTAGCCGGATACGGCAGGCAGATATTCAGCGGGCCGCTTCATACTCTGCGCGCTGAGGTCGGCCCTGGCGTCAGGCATGATGAGTTCACTGACGGAAACGAAACGACCAATGCGCTTGCCTATACTGCCCTCAGCTATTCTTACAAACTCACTGACGCTGCTTATTTTATACAGGGCGTTTCAATGCTTGCTTCCAGGGATTCCACTCTCAATTCCGAAACCGGCCTGAGAGTCGACCTAAATAAAAGGTTCGCCCTGAAAGTGACGTATAACTACACGCACAATTCCATGCCGCCTTCCACGGCGCCGGATAAAACCGACACAAAAACGCAGGTTTCCATTGTTTATAACATTCCCTGATGCAGCGATGTTGCATTCCGGAACCGGGACATCAATTTTCGCTCCCCCTGGAGATACCTTATCAAACCACGCGTTCTGCATGACATCCTGTCTGATACGCTGATGGCTTCTGAGGAGATGAAGATGAGAAAAATGGTTCTGCTGCTAGTGGCGTTAAGCTGAACAGTACCACTTTCCGACGGGATATGGCCCTAGCGGCGGGTCCGGAGGCAGGTCAGGGTGACGTTCAGCATCTGCGTAATACAGACAGCAGGCGGAGTCAGCGGCCTGCCTGATGATGGACGTTCGGCGGGCCTCAGACAGTAAGATTGCTCCCTGAGGCCAGGTGAACTTCAGCAGGGGGAATGATGCAGTACGTTTGCCCGCCTTCCGGGGACACCGCCGAAAACCTTCCACTCCAGGGGCTGACACACAGTCACATGAACGATGTCAGATTGTTTCCAGAGCATCACTACCGTCCCGGAAAGCAGGGAGTTTAGACGCGCTTCAGCGGTGGCCACCTTCCGCTCAGTCGGCTGACCTCAGCCAAAAAAGTCCGGATAATAACAGTAGCTCAATGCCGGACATACAGCGCGCCGGCGACCATGTATATGCGCATTGGTCATCCGCCCGTCAGCGCAGCTTCAAATAATGGCCAGTAAGACCGTTCTGACGCCGGGATGATTTCTGGTCTTAACAGCTTTAACCGTATACGGCCTTATGGCGACTGCGTAGTGTCTCAGAGAAAAGGTCAGACTTCATGCTTCACGCAAAACTCGGTGTCAGGAATATTGTTCTGAGAAAAAAATTTATCCGCGACAGCGGAAGTTATGTCAATTGTAAGCCTAATGCACTGAATATGAAATTCGGTGAAAAACCTTCAGGCCTCCCTGAACGGAAATGATTACCCGAACTCTTACCCTTCGTTAATCATTTCAAAAAGGTAATTTAAGGTGAAGATACTGGTCATCTGCAGAGACAACATAGGCGACAGCATACTTGCCACGCCGCTCATTGCGCACCTGTCCGCCATCCATGGAGCGACCACAGATGTGCTGACAAACAGCTATGCATCGCCGGTGTTCAGCCATAATCCGCATATCCGTAAGGTGCATGAGTACAGCAAATCCAAACACTGTAAAAACCTGATCAGCGTTATCATGGCTGCCGCCGTACGAATAAAAACCATATTCAGGCTGAGAAAGGAAAAATATGACGCGGTGATTATCGCTAAATCGTCCCGGGATTCGCATTCGGTCAAGTGGGCTGCCGGCATAGGCGCTAAGCGCGTTATCGCATTCGGGGATGAAGCACATCCGCTGATTGACAGGCTTGTGTCCCGGGCTGAGGGCACCCTGCACGTTGCTGAAATGCTTTTCAGGCTAGCTGCAGCCGTAACGGACGTACCGCCGCTGCGCCGGTTTAACCCCGGGAAGAGCAGCGTCTACCCGGCCCTGATCTGGTAAAGAAGTTCAGGATGACCTGTGGCGTTACGCCGGATGAGCGAATTATCGCCCTGCAGATAAGCGCACGAAAACCGGGCCAGCAGTGGTCCGCCGGTAACTTTATCACGCTTGCCCGCCTTATCGCTGAGCGCTACAGATGCCGCATGTTTCTATTCTGGTCACCCGGCGAAAGCTCGAACCCCATGCACCCGGGCGACGACATTAAGGCGGAATACATCACCGGACTAGCGGCGGGCTACGGACTTGAGGCCGTGCCTACCCGCACGCTGGAAGAACTCAAAGCCGCGCTCTCCCTGTGTTCAGCAGTGGTGAGCAGCGACGGGGGGGCCGTACATGTTGCAGCCGCGCTCGGATTACAGGTCGTGGCATTATATGGCAACAGCGATCCGGCACACTGGCATCCCTGGCATGTGCCTCATCAGACTCTGCGGGGCAGCCGTGAACACGTGAATGACATCAGCCCAGAAGACGTCATTCGTGCGATCGATCCGCTTATCAACTCGTCTGGTGAGCCAGGCACCGGTGCATGGATTTCTGCCTCGCCTGCCAGTGCCTGAACTCAGCCCATTATAAATCCGGACCGCCTGTGTGGGGCTGTCCGTCCTGCTAATACTAACTGTAGCGAGTAGCAATAGTAGAGCACTTCATCTGACCAGCAGGCGCTCACTTAGCAACAGGGCTGGCGGATACCATTACCAGAGATCACGGCGTCAATTCTGACAGCAGGTTGTCAGAGCATGCCGGTTGGGCCTGGCAGCTTGAGACTCCTGAAGGAAATTATCCCGTGCCACCCGTTAATGTGCAGGAGGTTTCTGCAGGTGTGTCCTGCAACATGCCCATCTGGTTAAAATTGAACGTAAAAATCGCGAATATAATTTGAAACGCTTCGGCCATCACAGGGACGAGAGAACAGATATCCCTGAAAAAGCCATACGCCTCGTTCCCGCAAATACTGGAATTGCGCGGGAGTTTCAATGCCTTCCGCAATTACGGGAATAGCCGTGATTGCGGAAATATGCAGCACGCTCTCCAGCACTGCTTCCCTGACCCCCCCTGCCATACTGTAGCCAGTAAAATCCTTGTCAATTTTCAGGTAATCCGGATTCAGCTGCGTGATGCTGGAGAGATTAGAGTATCCCGTTCCGAAATCGTCTATGGCAACATGTAGGCCGGCTTTGCGTAACAGGGCGAATTTTTCGGACAGCTGTTCTGTCAGGCTGAAGCTCTGACGTTCGGTAATCTCAACAAGCACGTCCAGTCCATAGCGCTGTGCATGTTCGGTAAACTTCAGTAATTCACTAAGGGTTTCGGGGTTTTCGACGATTTCGGAGGTGATATTCACGGCGAGATAGAGGCCTTTTTCTGACAACATAGCGAAGTCCTCCCGCACCTTCTCCAGCAGCTGCAAAGTCAGCTCCCCAATCATTCCACTCTGTTCGGCAAGCGGTATAAAAAGCGCCGGCGAGGCCTCATTCCCCTTTTTATTGCCGCACCGCATGAGGATTTCCAGCCCCGCCACCTTTCTGTCTCGCGTACTGATAACAGGCTGATACACCGGGTAAAAGCTTTTTTTGTACAGATAGTATTTCAACGCAAACCGCGGCGTGTTTATCAGACCGGTGCTGACATAAGTCAACCAGCCCGCCAGCAGGCTGACGCCAAGAATGAAAATAATAACCGCGCGGCTGTGAAGAAGAAGCCTGCCGATGTTCATGGAGTCAGATGAAACCAGCACAAAGGGATATTGTGAACTTTTCCAGGCATAACCCGCAGGACTCAGCTTCATGAAATCCTGCAGAGGATAGAAGGCAGCATCGGGGGAAATATAGCGAAGCGCGTCCCGCACAAAATAACCATTAACAGCTACGCCGGTTAAAGAGGCGGACGATCTAAAATAAACCAGGTAATAAATGTATCCGTCCTCCTGTTTCATTGTCGTGTAAAAAGGGACATGGCCTTCTGAATAGGAGACTTTCCTTTCCGGCAGTCGGCCTTCGAGTGATGAGCAACCCGTACCGTTCTCCGGATAGAGATTTACGGAGCGGATATGGGGATTCACTGCCACGATATGACGCAGCCGCGTGAGCACTTCATTCGTACAGGCACCTTCTTCAAAAGGCTCCGCGGCGCGGCTGACGGTTTCTGCTTCCCTGTAAAGAGAGGCGACATAGTCGCTTGCCCGCTGATTTTTGTCGTTCCTGGCCTGCTCTTCCGTTTTGCTGAAGTGACTCAATACGGCCATGACGCCCGCAAACAGCAGCGCGAGAGTCATGATGACCGCTGCAGTCAGGCGCTCGTATGGCCCTATAACCGTGAGAAAATCACGTTTGGCTCCCATCCTGTTGACTCCATAGCCGGATGTTAATCAGCTATGTTAACCTCAAAGGCTGATATTACCCTTAAATTTCAGAGCGCGTGATTACATAACCAGTGTTGGGTCAGCCATTCAGCGGATACTGAATAGGGACATCACTGCGCAGACTCTGCATTTAACTGATTTTAACATTGAATGAATGAACCCGGGTTTTCAGGTCATTAATATGCTCAGCGCTGATATCTCTGAAGAAGTCACTGTCATCTTTTTTGCTTATCATCTGCGCCAGGGCTGATAGCCACGCGGTGCTGTCATCAGATCTCGCTATGATTGAAATCATCTGAGCCCTTTCTTACTGTGTGTCATGTGTTCCGGCGCTGATAACTCAAGCTGCTGCTGAAAATATTGCTGGTCAGACTGATTACCGTACTGCCGGGCAATGTCCAGCGACCAGCTGATCATGTCACACAGCAAATCATCCTGTGCGTACACTTTGGCGGAGATGAATTTATCAACTTCGCTGAAGCTTTGCGCCTGAGTGGCCTCCGGAACGAACGACTCAACGAGCTTACTGAGTATGTCTTTCGTGACTGCCAGATCCATTGATTACGTGATGGCGTTTCCTGAGCCATCATACGACTGCAGCGCTTCAGCAATAAGGCCGGACATTTCTTCCCGGGCAAGGAATGAATCCGCCTGGAGCGATGGAAAGTATTCATCCACGTCATTACTGATGCCATTTACCTGATTTCTGCTCTGACTGATAATGCTGTTATGCAGCTGGAGCAGGTCATTCATGTTTTTGTCGATCATTTCCTGACTCAGCGATGGTGTAAAAGTACCCTAACTGGCCTTCAGCAGGCTGACATCCTCTTCCGCCAGGGAGATATCATATCCGTCTCTTTCCGGTTTGACTGAAAGGTCCGCGGTGATACCGTAATTGATTACTGTACTGACCATGATCTTCTTCCTTAAGTTGAAATAAGTCCTCATTGGATATCGGCCGCCACTGCTCAGACACTAAACATTTTATGTCAGACTTATGGAAGCGGACGATCATGCCAGTCCGGGTACAGCGGTGTGCCCGAAAACGGATTGAGGAATACGCTTTTGCGAAATCCAGTGGTAGTTAGCGGCTCCTGTATGTGCGATGAAGTGGCGTTTATACTTTATGTCAGAACTCTGAAATACTTTCGCAGTCACTGCCCACTTTGCAGAAAACAATCCGGCACGGGCTATAATATCCCCACCGTTGAACATTCCCGCGACCTTGAATGGGCTCACAATTCAGAAAATGTCATTACCCGCAGTGGCGGCAGGAATACCGGCATGACTTTTTCCTGAGGTGTGGCAGTACCGAGCCTAAGCTTCTGCGTGAAAAACCTTACGTATGGGTGCCCGTGGGGCTTATTAAAGAGCGCTTCAGTATGACCTGCGCTGGCGATTTCTGTACGGGAGACGCTATGATATGGGATCTTGTTGACCCAAGCATCGCATACTGCGGCGCTCCTGAGGAGCTGAGCCATTCACTAAACTGGTGACGGGGCTCGCCAGCGTCTGGATGCAGGCCGTGCTCCTGCCCGTTGTCTAGGCCGTAAAGGCAACAAAGAGACAGGACGGCCGGTATGTATGCGAAACGTGCGCCCGGTGGTAAAAATGGCAGTGGTCGCGGTAATGGCCTGATTGATAACTGCGCGTGATTACTCATAATTAAGGTCCATTTATCATCTGGATCTGACTATATGCTTCTCAGGAGAAAAAAACACCGTACTCACGGTGAGGATCGCCTGCTCGCCCTCACGCTTGCCACCACGGCGGGCGTCCTCAACGCCATGGCCTTCGGCGCATTTGGCTTCTTCCCCTCTCACATGACGGGTAATATCTCCCAGCTGTCTGCTGAGGCGGGCCGCTGGGACCTGCAAGGCCTGCTTTTTTTTGGCGATGCTGATTCTGGCCTTCGTGACGGGCGCCACGCTGGCGCGCCTCGCCGTGGCCTTTGGGCTGCGGCGTAACGTGCGCACGGTATTCTGCCTGGTAATGATGTGTGAGGGCGCGCTGCTGCTGGCCACCTCGCTGGTTGAAATCCGCTGGTACAGCGTCCGCAACAACGGCGAGGTGCTGTTCACGCTCGCGCTGCTGATGGTCCTCCATAACGCTACCTCCATGCAGCTTTCCGGCGGGCGGGTCATGTCAACGCACGTGACCGGGACCCTGACCGATGCCGGTATGGCGCTGGGCTCCTTGCTCCGGGCGTCGGTGAGCCGGCGCGAGGCGGCCGACGCGCCCGCGCACCGGGCGCTACTCGGCACGCACCTCGTGACCATCGTCTCATTTCTGTCGGGATGCTTGGCCGGCTATTCACTCTTCGTCCGGTTTGGCTTCAGCGCCATGGCTGGGCTGACCGGCCTGCTCATCCTCACTGCGCTCGGTGGCATTACCCCACGCTGCATCGCACCGGATGGCGTTTCTGGTAGTGGCCGGCACATTCAGAGACTGCGGTCACTTGCAGATAACCCCCCCTGGCCGTTTCTCACACTGGATCCACGGACCGCTGCGTCAGACGATTGAGCAGCAGTCAGGGAATGCGATCGATCGCGCCGGCACCTGCTGAACGTCATTTTATCTGCCATCTTTAAGTCTGCCTGCTTACCTTTCCGGGGAAATTATGTCACTGCGCTCGCTTCAGGCTCTTTGCCTGATAAATTTTTTTATGGCAGACGTCAGGGACGGCCTAGGGCCGTTTCTTGGGATCTTTATGACTGAGCATCACTGGAAGCCGGAGTCCATAGGCTGGGTGATGACGTCAGCAGGCGTGGCCAGCCTGCTTGTCACTTTACCGGCGGGCATGGCGGCGGACGCGGTCAGAAACAAACGGCTGATGCTGAGCACCGGCACCCTGACCGTAATTCTGGCGACGATCATGCTCTGGTATTTTCCCGGACCTACCGTGACGGTGGTCTCTCAGGTCATGACCGGGATGGCGGCCGCGTTCATTGCTCCCCTGATGACCGCCATGACGCTGGGCCTGACGGGGCCCGAAAAATTTGGTTATCAGACGGGAAGAAACGAAGCGTTTAACCATGCCGGTAACATGACGGCGGCCGCGGTGGCAGGCGCCTCTGTCTGGTACTGGGGAACCGGTGCCGTATTTGTGCTGATGACGGTGATGGCCCTGCTGGCCACGACTTGTGTGATGGGGATCCGCGAGTGCGACATTAATAACCGGCTTGCCCGCGGGCTGAAAGCGGACGCCGGCAACGCTGCCCTTCCGCGCCTGTCTGTGCTCCTTCGCGAGCCCGCACTGCTCATCGGCGGCGTCACGGTTCTGCTGTTTCATCTGGGTAACGCGGCCCTAATGCCCATGCTGAGCGTCCGGGTGGCGGCTTCACCGGAGGCGTGGATAAATCCGGGCGTGTTCGCTGCCGCCACCGTGATTATTTCTCAGGCCGTGATGATCTTCGCCGCGCTGTACGCCGCGCGCCGTGCGCAGAGCACGGGCTACCTTTCTCTCATCACCGCGGCCCTGTGTATCCTACCTGTGCGGGCTGCCGTGGCCTCCTTCGGTGACGGGATCGCGTTCATGCCCGCGATCCAGATACTGGACGGAATGGCGGCCGGTCTTCTCGGGGTTGCCGTGCCGGGTTTTGTGGTCAGGGTGCTTGACGGTAAAGGGCACACCAATGCCGGCCAGAGCTTTATTCTGCTTATGCAGGGGGCCGGAGCTGCCCTGAGCCCGGCCATGATGGGCACGCTGATTTCACACTTTTCCTTTTCAGCAGCGTTTGCCGTGATGGGCGCAATTGCCGTGCTTGCGCTGATTATCTGGCTTGTTGGACAGCACTTGACGCTGCTTAAAGCTGCTACGAGCAGACCTCAGTTAGGAGGGGATCTATGACCCGGTCTTAACGGTTCATGACTTGCTGCTACAGGTTTGGACTGACCGTAGTGGCTGTCAACACTAAAGTTCCTGCATCTTAATGACTCACCTGTTCGCTAGGCGGCCATAAGTTTAGGAGAGGATGACAGTTTTTAAAATCCGCAATGTTTTGTCAATAAACTGTGCGGGTCAGATTGTCTTATATGATCCGGATAAGCACCTTATAGACACTCAAATGACTGTAACTTTCTTCTCAAAATAGACAGGAACTGCGAAGGGTCGTGTCAATACGACAATTCGCGATGTCTTCGCATAAGTGAAATTACCAAAACTCGTGTTCAATATTTCTATTGCAGCGTGCATATTCGCCTGAATAGCGAGGGCTGGTGCGATACTCATAAGCGCATCTACCGTCTTAACGTTAGCAGGGCTGGTCGCTCCAGCTATAATATTCGCGCTGCATTAAATCTCAATTGATACATTAACCCCACCCGCAGGGGCTGTATCCTAACCCTATATGGGGCATGGATTCTGTCTGTGATGCGTTGTTTGAAGATAGACAGTTAATCCTAATTATGGATTGATATCATTAGGGATTAGGGTCATTAGTGACCTTTTGGTGGGAACTAGCCATTAACCATCAATTACCTCACTCTTGTAAAAACCTGCCAGGATAATCCCCTTCTATCTCATGAACATCATCGTAATGACCGAATAACCGATAGCGGTTGAGTGCAATACGATTATAAATGAAATCAGATATAAAACTGGGTAAAAATCGAATAGCAGACAGCACCTTCCAGGGCCACGGCATAAATGCCATTACCCTGCATATGGCCTGAGACCTGAGCCAATGTTGGTTCTTATTAATCAGAGCAATTGTTCGAATGTTCTCATCAGGCAAACCTGCGTATCTTAGTAACATTTTCCCCTTCTCACTTTGGATGGCGACAAAGCGAATTTTCGGATCGATACGATGGGTGAGCAAAAAAATAACCCAAGCGTTACACAGCTTACAAATACCATCGTATATGATGACTTGTTCCTCTGCTCTGAGAAAGGGTGGCAACGACATAACGATTTCCCAATTTATCAAATCATCATTACGGCACATTCTAGTGCTACGTCAAGCAATGCGGGGAAATCAAATTTATAAGCGATACGGTATATTTCTAAAATCGGTCATATAAAAATTGTTTTATTTCTCGCTCCGCTTACTTTCTGCGAAGAAATAGCCCGCCACACCCGCAATGTCCAATTGACGTCTATGCTTAGTGCTTACAAAAACCTTATAAACTGAGGTGCCTTAGGCACCCTAATTTTGTCACTGGAGGCCGGGTATGAGCACCCCACATGATGTCAACCACCAGCAGGTTCGTGATCGAGAAAACGCCGCAACAGCCAATAGCGCTTCAGTTGCGACCACATTAAGTCTGCACGCGCTAGCTACCACACCGCCACCCGCCATGATGCCGGTACGTTTAAAAGTGAATGGTAAAGAACGTTCGCTCCATCTGGATACCCGCACCACTCTGCTGGATGCTTTACGCGAACATCTGCACCTCACCGGAACCAAAAAGGGCTGCGATCACGGTCAGTGCGGTGCCTGTACCGTTATCGTCGATGGGCGACGTATTAATGCGTGCCTCACACTAGCGGTAATGCAGCAAAACGTTGAGGTCACCACCATTGAAGGCCTGGGTACGCCTGACAATCTGCACCCGCTTCAGGCTGCTTTCATCAAACATGATGGCTATCAGTGCGGATACTGCACGCCGGGACAAATATGCTCTTCCGTGGCGGTTCTGAAGGAAATTGCAGACGGCATACCCAGTCATGTTTCTCTGGACCTGCTGGCACAGCCGACACGACATGCAGATGAAATTCGCGAGCGCATGAGCGGCAATATCTGCCGCTGCGGGGCCTATGCCAACATCCTCGCCGCCATTGATGAATACGCGGAGGGTCAGACATCGTGAAAGCCTTCAGCTATGAAAAAGTCACCTCTTCCCTGGAAGCCGCCACGCGCGCGCTGCAAAATCCCGGTGCCAGGTTTATTGCCGGAGGCACCAATTTGCTCGATCTGATGAAGCTGGAGATCGAAACCCCCGCTCATCTCATTGATGTGAACGGTTTGGCACTGGATAAGATTGAACCCACCGACGAAGGCGGACTGCGTATTGGTGCACTGGTGCGAAATACCGACCTTGCCGCAGACATGCGTGTGCGGACGGGCTATGCGGTGCTCTCACGCGCGTTACTGGCAGGTGCGTCTGGTCAGTTACGCAATCAGGCGACGACGGCAGGAAACCTGCTTCAACGCACGCGCTGTCCTTATTTCTATGACACCAACCAGCCCTGTAATAAGCGTCTGCCCGGCAGCGGCTGTGCGGCGCTTGGGGGTTACAGCCGCCAGCTTGCTGTTATCGGCGCCAGTCAAGATTGTCTTGCAACACATCCCAGCGACATGGCCGTGGCAATGCGTCTGCTGGATGCAACTATCGAAACGGTCAGCCCGGATGGCAGCGAGCGCGCGATTCCTATTAATGATTTCTACCGCGCGCCGGGTCAGACGCCTCATCTTGAGACGGTGCTTAATGCGGGCGAATTTATCACTGCGGTGGTCCTGCCGCCGCCAGTGGGAGGCACGCATATCTACCGTAAGGTTCGCGATCGCGCCTCTTATGCATTTGCACTGGTTTCCGTAGCGGCCATCGTACAGCGTGATCACACAGGAAGGATCGCCGTCGGGGGTGTGGCGCATCAACCCTGGCGACGGGCGTTGGCAGACAGCGAACTGCCCAATGGTACTCAGCCGGTTTTCGATAAGTTGTTTGAGGGTGCACAACCTACGGCGGATAACCAATTCAAGCTGGTACTGGCGAAGCGCACTCTGGCTTCAGTGCTGGCAGAATCGAGGGCAAAAGCATGAAATTTGAGAAACCCGCCGGGTTGAATCCCATCGACCAGCTCAGATACGTTGGCCGTCCGCTTGATCGCATCGATGGGCCATTAAAAACAACCGGCAGCGCGCCTTACGCCTATGAATGGCATGATGAGGCGCCTGACGTCACGTATGGGTATGTGGTGGGCAGCCCCATTGCCAAAGGTAAAATGACCTCACTGAATACCGAAGCCGCAGAAAGCGCACCGGGCGTGTTAGGCGTTGTTACCGCCAAAAATGCGGGCAAACTCAGCAAGGGAGAGATGAACACGGCAACGTTGCTGGCTGAATACCGTATTGAACATTACCATCAGGCCGTTGCATTGGTTGTCGCGGAAACGTTTGAACAGGCGCGAGCGGCGGCCCAGCTGGTGGAGGTCAGCTATCAGCAAGAAGAAGGCGCTTACAGCCTTGATCATGAAATACCCACCGTGACGACGCCACCGGAAAGTACGCCGGATAAAACCGTGGGGGATGTGGATCGTGCCCTGAGCGAAGCGGCGTTTGTGCTGGATGAAACCTATAGCACGTCGGATCAGAGTCACATGGCCATGGAACCGCATGCTTCTATGGCCATGTGGGACAAGGACAAGGTAACGGTGTGGACGTCGAACCAGATGATAAACTGGTGCCGATCCGATCTTGCGAAGACGCTGAACCTGCCGCTGGAAAAAGTGCGGGTGCTGTCGCCTTATATTGGAGGTGGTTTTGGCGGGAAGTTGTTTCTGCGCAGTGATGCCCTGCTGGCAGCGTTGGGTGCTCGCGTTGTGAAACGTCCGGTGAAAGTGATGCTCCCCCGGCCAATGATCCCTAATAACACCACTCATCGTCCCGCTACGCACCAGCATATTCGCATCGGTACAGACAAATCCGGGCATATCACGGGCATCTCGCATATTAGCTGGTCGGGTAACTTGCCGAACGGCACGCCAGAGACCGCCGTGCAACAGACGGAACTCCTCTATGCCGGCGCTAACCGTCTGACCGGCCTGCGTCTGGCAACGCTTGATCTGCCGGAAGGCAATGCGATGCGCGCGCCGGGTGAAGCGCCGGGTTTAATGGCGCTGGAAATGGCGATGGATGAGATAGCGGAGAAAGCCGGCATCGATCCGGTGGAATTCCGCATCCTGAATGATACTCAGGTTGATCCCGCTGATTCCAAACGCCCCTTCTCGCGCCGCCAGCTGATTGAGTGTCTGCGCACCGGTTCAGAAAAATTCGGCTGGCAAAAGCGTAATCCGTTACCTGCCCAGGTAAGAGACGGGCGCTGGCTGGTGGGCTTAGGCGTAGCCGCTGGATTCCGCAACAATCTCCTCGCCCCTTCTGGCGCACGGGTGCACCTGGATGCGCATGGCATCGTCACCGTCGAAACCGACATGACAGATATTGGCACTGGTAGCTACACCATCATCGCCCAGACGGCGGCAGAAATGATGGGCGTGCCCCTTGAACAAGTAGCAGTGAAACTGGGAGATTCCGCTTTCCCGGTCTCAGCGGGGTCCGGTGGTCAGTGGGGTGCGAACACGTCGACGGCAGGCGTTTATGCCGCCTGCGTCAAGCTTCGAGAACAGGTAGCAACAGCACTCGGCATCAACCCTGATGAAGCCGAGTTCGTGGAGGGCGAAGTTCGCTCAGGTCATCGCAGCGTCCCGCTTTCTGCGGCAGCGGCTAATGGCACTCTGACGGCAGAAGACACGATTGAGTTTGGCGACCTCGATCAGCAGTATCAGCAATCCACGTTTGCCGGGCATTTTGCTGAGGTGGCCGTAGATGTTTATACAGGGGAAGTGCGGGTACGCCGCATGTTGGCCGTCTGTGCGGCAGGTCGAATACTCAATCCCAAAACCGCGCGAAGTCAGGTCATTGGCGCGATGACAATGGGATTAGGTGGCGCGCTGATGGAAGAACTGGCGGTGGATACCCGATTGGGATTGTTTGTGAATCACGATATGGCAAACTACGAGGTTCCCGTTCATGCGGATGTTCCCGAGCAGGAAGTCATCTTCCTTGATGATACCGATCCGGTCTCTTCACCGATGAAAGCCAAAGGCGTGGGTGAACTGGGATTATGCGGTGTCGGTGCAGCCATTGTGAACGCGATTTACAACGCGACGGGTGTCAGGGTCAGAGATTATCCGGTTACGCTGGATAAACTCTTAGCAGCTTTACCCCAGACCGCTTAACGCTCGCCAAATAAATTTACCCGCTGTGCGGTCTGCAAGTCCGTGCAACGGGTCTGTCTCTTAGCCAGATCAACCTTCAGCCTGATTAGCCCGCGTCATATCCTCAATAGTATCAATATCCGTGATGCAGCCGCGATCGGTTAAGTCAACTAATGTGACAGCATCAGCGTTCAACAATTCCCTCGCCCCTTTGTCTCCCTGTAATGCGCAAAGCTGAGAGTAAAAAGATTGCTGAAAACCGACGGGATGACCCTGTATGCCATCGACTTGTGCGCGTACCGATCGGGCGTTGCGCAGCGCTTCACTGACTGTTTGATAGCTGGAGGGCTGGATAAAAGGCATATCCGCGAGGGTAATTAACCATCCGTCATAATCTGCTGTGGCGTTAACGCCCGCCGCGATAGATTCCCCCAGCCCCTCACTTGAACAGCGCACGATACGTTCCTCCGACATCAACGCATGCAGTTGCCTGTCTTCAGCCCGAGCCACCACATAGCAGTCAAGACCAGTAGCCCGTACATTTTCCAGCGTATGCTGTAGCACTGGCTTCCCCTGCATTACCGCAGCGAGTTTATTTCCCCGGCCGGGTTGTCTGAAACGACGGCTGTACCCAGCGGCCATGACCAGAATGGCAATATTCACGATGCGCCCTCCTTGTCCTGCGGTGAGCCCATCAAACCATTTTTGTGGCTAACGACATCGGCCATAATGGATAGCGCGATCTCCGCGGGTGTTTTGCTGCCAATATCCATCCCAATCGGGGCATGAATCCGGTTAATTTCTTCGGGATTCAGTTCGCCAATCCTGACTAACCGCTCTTTTCGCCTCAGACTGTTGTTCTGCGATCCCATGGCGCCGATATAAAAAGCGGGCAGATTTACAGCCTCCATCATCGTGAGATCGTCGATGCGAGGGTCATGGGTAAGGGAAAGAATCGCGGTGCCTGAGTGACACCCTTCACGTTCAAGATAGCTAGCGGGAAACTGCTTGATTAACTTCACAGAGTCATCAAGTTGATCGGCCAGATTCAGCAGTACATCCTCGCGGTGCTCACACACCAGTGTTTCAAACCCTAAAGCCTGAGCAAAGTTAGCGCAGTAGAGTGCGACGCTGGAGAGGCCCGCAATGACCACCCTGGGAGGGGCGCACAACGTCAGCACGATGTTCGCGCCCTGTACCTGAGTATGCGTCCGGCTCAGATACCCCCCAGGTAGCAGCGAACGGCACGGTTCGGGTATTGTCAGCGCTTTTACCACGGAATGCGGCCCCGTCAACGCTGACATCATCTGGCGCAGGTAGCCGAGCGACGCTTTACCCGGCATCAACTTTTCCACCAGGATGTCCAGCGCGCCTCCGCAGGGCAGCGCCTGGTCCGGCTCAAAGCCACCGTCTCCATAACGCACAATCTGGCTGGGAAAGGAAAAAATATCGTCGCCAATTCGGGCGATAAAGCTTTCTTCCACGCACCCGCCCGACAGCGAGCCGCAATAGCGACCATCGCTTCTGATCACCATCATTGCGCCTGGCGGGCGCGGGGACGAGCCAAAGGTCCTGAGCACCGTACATAGCCACACCGGATGCTCCTCAGCCCATGCCAGTGCTGCGTTCAACACTTGCACATCAATATGATGCATGCAGTTCTCCTGTAAGGGCGTTTATGTTCAGAATTGCGTCCAACCCAACTGTTCTTAACTCCCCTCGTCAAACGCCGACTTGACCGCCTCAACGATCTTCTCCGCTCTTGCCGTATCCTCTAGCTGCGGATACTCCTTCCTCAGCTTTCCTGACACCTGCCAGCCATTCTCTTTCAATGATCGGATTATCCGATTCGCATCCTGATCCGGCATCTCCAGCACTTCCTTCAGCCGCTCCTGTGCCTTCTGGAATATCGTCAGCACTCTGGCTTCATCGGCCATTTCCACGCGCACGGTGTGCTCAATCACTTTAGCGGTATACAGCACGTGAGAAGTTAAATCCGGGTAGCGCCAGGCGTAACGCGCATCTTCGTAGTCGGAGAAGGTGAAGTTGCTGGGTGTACCGCCGTCATACATCACGATCTCACCGAAATGGCAGGAGGTCGCATAGCGGCGCATCAGGCGTTTGGAGAACACTTCCAGCGTGCGGTCATAGCCAACACGGAAATCCAGTGAGCTGGTGATGCTGGCGGAGACCGGCAGAATAACGCTTTCAGGAATGGCGCCGTCGCGGATTAATGAGTCATTAATCAGGAAGCGGTGAATACGGCCATTCCCGTCGCGCATCGGATGAATATACACAAAGCCGAAGGCAATCACGCCCGCTCTGGCCAGAGGCTCGGCGCAACGGGTGGCGAGCTCAAACTCCTGCAATCCGCGCATAAACTGCGGCAAATCTTCAAACTGCGGCGCCACGTAATGCACGATATCTTCGCGCATCGTGGCCTGTCCGACAAACACCGGCGAGCGACGCAGCCCCAGTCCCAACGCCTCGTGACCGAGAATGCCTCTTTGCAGAATATGCAGGCTTTCATCACTGAGCGGGTCATCGATCTGGCCGCAATATTGCGCAATCACATGGGCGAAACGCTGAATACGATCGGCCTGCTCCGCCTCTTTCTCAATTAAAAAGCTGGCACGGGATTCCTTGAAGGTCAGCCAGCTGGCGGTTCGCAGCAGAATATCTGCGCCGAAAGTATCTTCCAGTTCATGCAGTGCTGCCGTGACATCAAAGGCAATGGCATTCTCAATCTCAGGCGTGCGGCGAACCACAGGGCAGAAGTCAGGCGAGCCGGGTAAGTTATCATTGATACGCCAGCGTTTATTCTTGATCGCTGAGGTGCGCGTCAGATAGTCCTTCGCGGAAATCGCCGTAATATACCCGCCGTTAGCGACATCGGGCACGTTGGTGAGCGTGTTACCTGTTAGCCATTCATAGAGAAAGCCAGTACGGCGTGCGTATTGGCCAAAGGGCTCGCGCAGGCACCAGCTTTCGATCGGTTCAGGGCCGATGGCAGCGAAGAGCCGGGCAAAAAACTCCAGATGGATCTCTTCATATTTGAGGCCAAACGCAAAATGGCCTGAGAAGCTATCGTCAGGTTGATAGCTCGGAGGATAGCGCTTTTCGATGCGTCCCTGGTTCTCATGGGTGGCGCGAACCGTGCCAATAGCCGATTCCACGCGAAGCGGCTGAACCAGTTCAATGTGATAGCGCTTGCAGAGCGCCTTAAATCCCACCAGCATCGGCTGATTCCTTTAACATTCAGTTGAAAACGGTAATTTATCCGCACTATAACGCGAAAACACTAACAGCGCGAGGCAACTCGACTAATACGCACGCTAAAATGCTAACAAAAACGCCCTGGAAGCTGAAAATGATAATTTACGCCGTGTGTGAAAAGCCACTCGACGAACTGCCGAGGAATAAGCTGTAGGCGGTCAATTGTTTTCACCGCAGTTAGGGTTGCCCTTAAACGGTGCAGTTAATCGGTAATGTAGTAATGGGAAATAGCCCTTCTAAAGAGAGATATAGCTAAAAAATTATAATCCAATGCACCATTATTGTGATGCGATCGTCATATTTAACCATTGGCGCGCTATTTTTGTGCGTGACGTCAAAATAAATTCATAAGAAAATAATATAGAAATGAATTTATAAATTCAGGCTGTTTTTTATCCATTGAAACCAACAGAAAATAGTCATTAACTTCATGGCAATACGCTAGAAACCCTTCATGGAAAGCTTCCAAAACTCAGCTAAAAAACCACATTTCATCCTGACAAGCGTATTGCTAACGCAAATTTAAAAGTGATAAAACATTCTCACTTGATAAATACTTTTCACTTAAAAGGTGGTTGGCATGGCACTTGAAACAGCTTACGTCCGTATTCCAGAAGCATGGAACCGTCCCGATAAAAAATGGCTTGCCGCATTCGCTGATTTTCCCGTTGCCAATATTGGTGATGCAATGGAAAGACTGAACATGTGCGATGCCGGGATCGTTCCGGTCACCACCCACACCGCGTTCGTCGGCTTTGCTTTTCCTGTGCTGGTCACGCCCGGCGATAACGCTGCCGTTATTCGTTCACTGGATTATATCCAGCCAGGCGATGTGATGATGATCAATGGCCAGGGCCACATTGACCGCGCCCTGGTGGGTGAACAACTCACCCAGCGATTTCAGCATGCGGGCGCCGTCGCACAGGTGATTGATGGTGCAGTGCGTGACCGCAAAGTGATTGAATCGACCGGTTTACCGACCTTCTGTCGCGGCGTTTCTCCTGCTGGCCCGTTCAAAAATGGTCCGGGCGTGATCGGTGAGCCGGTGGCGATTGGCGGCGTGGTATGTGCCGCAGGCGATATTGTGGTGGGTGATGACGACGGCATCATTGTCATTCCTTTCTGGCGCGCAGAGGCGGTATTGGCGGAAGTGCGCGAAGTTGCCCGACGTGAAGCAGAAATGACGGCGGAAGTGACCCGTCAATATAAATAAAGTCAGGCCAATACCGTTTAAGGCCTTCCGGGGATTAATCACGCTTAACTCAGGGCAAAACAGATGACGAAATCACATGCCGCAACAATGGATTACGCACTGCCGAAGGATGGAAAGACGAAGAACAACGTTGTACGCCGCGCGTCAATCGCAGGCGGAGTCGGTTCGTTTGTAGAGTGGTATGACTACGGAATTTACGGCTTGCTGGTGAGTTCACTGGTGCTGGTGTTTGCCGCCAGTGACATGAACACCAGCGATGCCGGATTGATGCTCACCTATGTCGGCTTCACCGTCAGCTTTGTGGTGCGTCCGTTTGGTGGCGTGATTTGTGGTTACCTCGGTGACAAAATTGGACGCCAAAAACTGCTGGCGATCCTGTTACTGATGATTTCACTGGCAACCGCCGCGATAGGCCTGTTGCCGAGTTATGAAAGCATCGGCTGGGCCGCACCCACGTTGCTGATCCTGCTGCGCATCGTGCAGGGGTTCTCCGCCGGTGGTGAAGTGTCCGGGGCCGGTTCTTTTGTGGCGGAGTATGCGGAAGACCATCGTCGTGCAGTAGTGATGTCGCCGCTGGTGATGGGTTCCTTTATCGCGCTGCTGTTCGGCAGCCTGTTAATCAGCGGCTTAATCAACGTGTTTGGTGTCGATGCCATGAACAGCTGGATGTGGCGTATCCCGTTCCTGCTGGCCATTCCAATGGCGCTGATTGGCGTCTACATCCGAACCCGCATCGAAGATACGCCGCATTTCCAGATGGTGAAGGCCAGCAAGCGCGTAGTGCGTAACCCGATCCGCGAAGTACTCTCCTCAAAACGCCATCTGAAAGCGATTGGTCTGGCCATCACCCTGCCAGCCGTGAACGGCCCAGGTTATTACATTCTGTTTGTCTACATGCCGACTTATCTCAATAAGGTGATGCACTTCCAGCAGATTCAGAGCCTGATGGTGACGGCCTGCGGTCTGTTAACCATCGTCGGTGCCATCCCGCTGATGGCGTGGCTTTCCGATCGCCTCGGCCGAAAACCGCTGTTGATTGCCTCCGCGATTGCCATGGCCGTACTGGCGTGGCCGTGCTTCTGGTTACTGACGCTCGGTATGTTCCCGCTGGCCTGCATGGCATCCATTCTACTGGCCTTCGCCTTCGCCGGACACGCGGGCGTGATTCAGGCCACGCTGGCAGAGATGTTCCCGACCAACGTGCGTTACAGCGCCTACAGCATTGGCTTCAATCTCTCGACGGTGATCTTCGGCGGTTCCGCACCCCTGCTGATGACCTGGATAATCGGCATGACCGGTATCGCCAGCATCCCAAGCTACATGGTGATTTTCACCGCAGCACTGACGCTGATCAGCGCGCTGTATCTGAAAGAGACCGCCGGCAAGCCGCTGGCTGATGAATAAGCACTGAATATAAGTACTCACTCAGGATTTCGAGGTCACTATGAAAAACGCGTCACCCTGGCGGATAGGGTTTGATATTGGTGGCACCTTTACCGATTTGGTGCTGTTAAACGACGTCACCGGCGAAGCGATTCGCCATAAAACGCTGACCACGCCCGAAGACCCTTCCGAGGGCGCTTACACCGGGCTGACTCAACTGGTGGAGATGGCGGGACTCAGCGCCAGTGACATTCGCACCATTACCCACGGCACCACGCTGGCGATCAATGCACTGCTGGAACGTCACGGCGCCAAAACCGCATTGGTGGTGACACGCGGCTTCCGCGATGTGCTGGTGTTAGGACGTGAGTATCGCTATGACATCTATGACCTGAACGGTGCACCGGCGAAACCACTGCTGACACGCTCGCAGGCTTATGAAGTCAATGAGCGCGTCACGGCACGCGGTGAAGTGGTCACCCCGCTTGATGAGCGAGAAGTGGTGCAACTGGCGGCTGAACTGCGCTCACAAGGTTATGAAGCGGTGGCGGTTTTGTGCATGCACGCTTACGCCTGGCCCGATCATGAAAATCAGATCGAGGCGATTCTCAGCCGTGAACTGCCGGGCGTATCGATCTCGGTCTCTCATAAGGTGTCCCGTGAGATCCGTGAATACGATCGCGGCGTGCTAACGGCGATGAATGCCTTCGTGCAACCTAAGGCGCGTCGTTATATGGCGCGGCTTGAGCAAAAATTGCGCGAAGGCGGTTTCGCCTGTGACTGGCTGGTGATGGGCTCCAACGGAGGTTTGATGGCGCCGCAGGTGGCGGCCGATTATCCCACGCGCATCATCGAATCCGGCCCGGCAGGCGGGATTGTGGCGACTGCCGCGTTTGCCCGTAAGAACGATGAACATCAGGTGCTGGCCTTTGATATGGGCGGCACCACCGCGAAAGCCTGCGTAGTGCGTAACGGCGAACCTTCCATCACCACCGATTATGAAGTGGGTCGCGCCGACCGTTTGCTAAAAGGCAGCGGTTTGCCGGTCAAGTTGCCGGTAGTCGACATGATTGAAATCGGCGCAGGCGGCGGCAGCATCGCGCGCGTCGATTCACTTGGCCTGCTGGAGATTGGTCCTGAGAGCGCCAGCGCCTGGCCGGGACCGGCTTGCTATGGCCGTGGCGGAGAGCTGCCAACGGTCACTGACGCCAACCTGGTTCTGGGCCTGCTGGATCCCGATGCCTTCCTCGGTGGCCGGATGCGACTCGATGTGGAGGCAGCCCGCACCGCGATCCAACGCATCGCGGCACCGCTGGGGTTAACAATTGAAGAGGCCGCATGGGGCATCCACGAAGTCGCCAACAGCAAAATGTCCGAAGCGCTGCGCACCCACTCGGTTGAGAAAAATGTCAGCCCGTCACAGATGACCATGCTGGCATTTGGCGGCGCGGGTCCGAGTCACGCCTGGTCGCTGGCCAAACAGCTCAGTGTCAAACGGGTCTATTTCCCGAACGGCGCGGGTGTCTATTCCGCTTTCGGTTTGTTAACCGCGCCGCCAAGTGCTGATTTTGTGCGTGCCGATCGTTGCCGCCTGCAACCCGGCATTGACGTCGCTGCCATCAATGCGATCTTCGCCGAGGGATTCGATGAAGCGATGACCACGCTGGCCGCGGCAAATGCCGATCCTGCCACCGCCATTCAGCAAAAGCTCGCCGGCGTGCGTTATGTCGGTCAGGGATCAGAACTGACCGTGATGTTGCCTGACACCTTCCTGAGCCACGGCGATGTACAAGCGCTGATCGATACCTTCGAAGCCGCCCATCTGGCGCGCTTTGGCCGCACGTTGCCGGGGCAAGGTGTAGAAGTGGTGAACTGGCGGGGGCGCGTACAAACCACGCCTCCGACACTCAACACTAGCGATCAGCTGCGTCATCCCGAACCGGACGCGCGTGAAAAAAGCCTGCAGGTTTATCTCGGCCGTGAACAGGGCTACCGCCCATGCCGCGTGATCCCGCGCAGTTTGCTGGTCACGCGAGTGGCAGTGCAGGGTCCGGCACTGCTGCAGGAGAAAGAGTGTGCAATCTATGTCGGTCCGGGTGCTTCTGCGCAGCTGGATGAACAAGGCAATATTTTGATGGAGCTGAACTGATGGCGACAACCACCCCTGATAACCTACGATTTCTCGAGGATCCCATCAGCCTGCGAATTACCTGGGATCGCCTGGTGAGTATTTCTGAAGAAGCGGCCGCCACGCTGGTCAACATGGCGTTCTCCAGCATTATCCGGGAAGTGGGCGATTACTCCTGCCTGCTGATGGATGCCAGCGGCAGTTCCCTGGCACAGCCGAAAGCCAGCGTACCAGTGTTTATCGGCACCCTGCCCGCCACCGTGCGCCATTTGCTGGCGAAATTCCCGGCTGACACCCTGAAACCGGGTGACAGCCTGATCACTAACGATCCCTGGCTCGGCACCGGTCATCTCAACGACGTAACGGTGGTCACGCCGGTGTTCCGCGACGGCAAACTGGTGGCCTTTACCGGCGCAGCGGCACATATGTCGGATATCGGCGGCTCGCTGAATATGGGGTCCTCGCGCGACATGTATGAGGAAGGGTTCCTCATTCCACCGAGCAAGCTGATGATGGAAGGTCAGGTCAATCAGCAACTGCTGGATCTGTTCCTAGCCAACGTTCGCGCACCGGACCAGGTGGAAGGCGATCTGCACGCAATGCTGGCCGCTAACCAGATTGGTGCTAACGGTTTGCTGGGCCTGATGGATGACCTGAAACTGGAATCCGTCACCCCGCTGGCAGAGAAAATCCATTCGCTGACCGAATCCGCGATGCGCAAAGCCATCGAAGCGGTGCCGGATGGTCGTTACGAAGCGGCGGTCGATATTGGCGACTATGAAGGCGATATTCACCTTAATGTGGCGGTGATTGTCGAGGGCAGCAATATCACCATCGATTACGCCGGTTCTTCGGCCGAATCGATGTTTGGCAGCAACTGCCCGATGTCCTTCACTTACGCCTACAGCGTCTATCCGCTTAAGTGCCTGCTGGAACCGCATCTGCCTAATAATGAGGGCTGCTTTAAATCCATTACCGTGACTGCACCGGAAGGATCGATTGCCAACGCGCGCCCGCCTTGTGCGGTTGAAATGCGCAACCGCGTTGGTCATATGGCGCACGCCGCGATCTTCACCGCGCTGTCAGAGATCATGCCAGATCGCGTAATGGGCCACTCGGGCAGTGCGCCAGTGACCTGTGACGTGTTTGCAGGCCAGTTCGATGACGGTCGCCGCTTTGTCGAGAGTCTGTGTGTTAACGGCGGCACCGGCGCACGACCGGCAGCGGACGGGATTGTCACTGGCTTCCCGGGCAATATGTCTTCCACCCCGGTCGAACTGATTGAATCCGCCACGCCGCTGCTGTTCCTCGAAAAAGCCATCGTGCCGGATTCCGGCGGTGCGGGACGTTATCGCGGCGGCGTGGCACAGCGCATGGTGATTCGCAATACCAGCCAATATCCGCTCTCGCACAGCATGTTCTATTCGCGCCAGAAACACGCGGCAGAGGGCGTGCTGGGCGGATCGGCAGGGGCACCTAATTTTATCGCCATCAACGGTGAATCCCTCGCCAAACCGGTTGGCCGTCATGATGTCCTGCCGGGCGATGAAGTCACCATCCAGATGCCAGGCGGCGGCGGCAAGATGCCGGTCGCTGAACGTGACCCCCAAGCTATTTTGTGGGATTTACAGGAAGGCTACATCACCGAGGCGGGAGCGCTGCGTGATTACGGCGTGGACGTCGCAGCACTGAACAGGAGCTAAGCATGGAACAGTTAACGGGAAAAGTAGTGATCATTACCGGCGCCGGCAGCGGCATTGGTAAAGCGGCTGCCGCAGGTTTTGTGCAGCGCGGCGCGCGCGTGGTGCTGGTGGGTCGTCGTAAAGCGGTGCTGGATGAAGTCGTGGCGGAACTGCGTGAGCAAGGGGGTGAAGCCTGGGCTTATGCCGCTGATATCGCCAGCAAGACTGAGGTGAATGCGCTGGTTGCCTGGACGCTGAGTAAATTGGGCGAGGTGGATATTCTGGTCAACAATGCCGGCAGCGCCAGCAAAACCCTGAACGCGCGCTGGATCGAGGAAGAAGAGTGGGATCAGGTGCAGGACGTCAACATGAAAGCCGTGTTCCTGCTGACGCAGGCGCTGCTGCCTTCCATGCTGGCACGTAAAAACGGCACCATCATCACCGTGTCATCTCTGGCGGCGCTGCGTCCAAATCTGCTGGGTGGCGCAGCCTATGGTGCCGCGAAAGCCGCCGTGCGCAATTTCATGACTTATCTGCACAACACCTTCCGCAATGACGGCATCCGCTCGACCTGCATTCTGCCAGGGGAAACGAACACGCCGATTATGGATAACCGCGCCAACCCGCCGCTGCAAAGCATTCGTGACCATATGGTGCAGCCTGAGGATGTCGCCGACGCCATCCTGCTATGCGCCAGCCTGCCGATGCGCACGGTGATCGAAGAACTGATTGTCGCGCCGACCTTCCTGCGTGACGTTTCCGGCGATCTGGAGATCAGCCGCTGGAAAAATGCGCCCGCAGAGTGCAAAGCCGAGCGTTTCAACCACAACTGATCCCCCAGGAAGGTCAATAATGTCTGCCAAACTGTTTAAAGCATCCGAAGCGGTACTGCGTGTCGAACGCACGTCACTGCGCGTACAGCAGCCTGCCTCCAGCAGTGACATGGTCTCGCTGGCGATGGGCGAACCCGATTTTGATACCCCACCGCGTATTGTCCAGGCGGCGGTTGAAGCACTGCAACAGGGCTATACCCATTACGCCCCTCTGCTGGGCGATAAAACATTGTGCCAGGCGCTGGCCGACGACGTCTCTGCGCGGAGCGGCATGTCGGTTAAAAACGGTGAAGTGCTGGTGACTCACGGCGGTACCGCCGGCCTGGCTGCCGCGATCCTCTCTATCGTCAATCCGGGCGATCGCGTCGTCATCCCGGATCCGACTTATTCGCTGTATGCCGACCTGGTCAATATGGCGGGTGGTATCTGCATTCCTATGCCGTGCCGCAGCGATTTGCACTGGGATTTGGATCGTCTGGATAAAGCGCTGGAGGGCGCCAAACTGTTTGTGTTCTGTAACCCAGGCAACCCCACCGGCATCGTGCACAGCCGTGAAGAGATGGAAACCCTGGGTAAGCTGGTCAGTAAACACAACAATCTGGTGATTGCCGATGAAGCTTACAGCGATCTGGTGTTCACCGATCGCCCTTTCACTTCAGTATTGCAGGTGCCCGCCTTCGCTGGCCGCACGCTGTACTGCCAGACCTTCTCAAAAAGCTACGCCATGACCGGCTGGCGCGTGGGCTATCTGGCGGGACCCGCTGAGATGATCGCTGCCGCCGCGCGCGTCCACAATAGCGTCAACGGCTCGGTGAACAGTGCAGTGCAGCGCGCGGCACTGGTAGCGCTCACGCAGTGTAAAAATGACGTCAAACGTATGTATGATGTCTACCGTGAACGTCGCCAGTTAATGATGGAAGGGCTGTACGCCATCCCGGAGCTGTCGCTCAATGAACCCGAGGGTGCATTTTACTGCTTCCCTTCCTATTCATTGCCGATCCCGGCAATCGATATGGTCGCGCTGCTGCGTGAACAAGGCATTGCGGTGCGTCCAGGCAGTGAGTTTGGTGCGGCGGGAGAGCGCCACCTGCGCCTGTCCTACGCGGCCAGCAATGAGGCGATTGTCGAAGGCGTACGCCGCCTTAAGCGTGCGCTAGCTGGTTTGAACTGAGACGTAAAACACAGGAAGAAAACCCACCATGGCGGGAAGACCGATGCGCAGTGATACCGAAAGAAACCGCAAAAACCTGATTCAGGCGGGAGCCCGCTTGTTTGAGCATGCAGAAAACCCGATAAGCCTGGCGGAGATTGCCGCCGAAGCCGGCGTATCCGTTGCTACGGCCTATCGCCAGTTTACGTCGGTAGAAGAGGTGCTGAACGCCTATCGTCAGGAAGTGGGCCAGCTTTTGCTCGATTTCAGTCTGAGCCAGAGTTGCGCGGGCCTGCAGAAACTGGAGAACATCAGCCGGCACTGGATCAAACTGGTGCGTGAGAACGGCGCCGCAATGGTGCCGATGCGTAACCGCCGTGGCTACCTGGAACGTTTATGGGAAGGCGCGGACTACCTGAAAGTACAGGCGGATGCGCTGCGTCCGGCGTTACGCGAAGCGATGGGTGAAATGGATCTGCCGGACATTGGTGATAAAGCGATTTTCCTGTGGAACATCCTGTTCGATCCCCGTGAAATCTTTGACCTGCTGGATACCGTTGGCTTGACGGAAAAACAGGTGGGTACGCAGTTGATGTCAGTGCTGATTGGCGGCCTGCGCGGTTTCGCCACCGCCAATGAATTCAGCGTGGAAGCTTGCCGCACTAAGTAAATATCGGGGCCGCCACTCAGCGGCCTTTTCCCTCTTCTTTTGATGATCACAGCCACTGTGAGGGCTTTCTGCATCCTGAGTTTAGGTGGCAGCGCCTGCGCGGTGCAAAAAGGTGAAATGATGACAGCGCTTTCCTATGTATCAGAAGATAAACACTCTCCCTGGGCGACCTATCTGGCGCAGGTCGATCGCGTCCTTCCCTATCTGGGCGAACTTTCACGCTGGGCGGATACGCTGCGCCATCCTAAGCGTGCACTGATTGTCGATATCCCGCTGGAGATGGATGATGGCAGCGTCAGGCATTTCGAAGGCTACCGCGTGCAGCACAACCTATCGCGCGGGCCGGGTAAAGGAGGCGTGCGTTTTCACCCGGACGTCACGCTGGAAGAAGTGATGGCGCTTTCAGCCTGGATGACGGTGAAATGTGCGGCGATCAATCTGCCGTTTGGTGGCGCGAAAGGCGGTATCCGCGTCGATCCGCGAGAGCTATCCAAAAAGGAACTGGAGCGACTGACGCGCCGCTATACCAGCGAGATTGGCAGCATCATTGGACCGCAGCAGGATATTCCGGCACCGGACGTCGGCACCAATCCGCAGGTGATGGCATGGATGATGGATACCTGGTCGATGAATGTCGGCATGACCAGTACCGGTGTGGTGACCGGCAAACCGATTCATCTCGGCGGGTCGTTAGGTCGTGTGAAGGCTACGGGGCGCGGCGTGTTTGTCACCGGAAAAGTCACGGCGCAGCGGATCGGCCTGGAACTGGAAAACGCACGCGTGGCGGTGCAGGGCTTCGGTAATGTCGGCAGCGTGGCCGCCGAACTGTTTTCGCAGTCTGGTGCTAAGGTCGTCACGGTGCAGGATCACAGCGCCACGCTGCATCATTCAGCCGGCATTGATGTGGCGGCACTGATTCGCTGGCAACAGCAGCACGGCAGCATCGCCGGGTTTCATGGCGCAACGGCGATCAGCCACGAGGCCTTTTGGGAACAGGGATGCGATATCCTGATCCCCGCCGCGCTGGAAGGGCAAATTACCGCAGAGCGCGCGCGAAAACTGGTGTGCCGTATGGTGCTGGAAGGTGCCAACGGCCCGACATTGCCCGAAGCGGACGACATCCTGACCCAGCGCAACATCACGGTGGTGCCCGATGTGATTTGCAACGCCGGTGGCGTCACCGTCAGTTACTTCGAGTGGGTGCAGGATTTTTCCAGCTTCTTCTGGAGCGAAGATGAAATTAACGCCCGACTAGACAAAATCATGGAGCAGGCGCTGCTCGCGATCTGGCAAAAATCGGAACAGCTGGCAGTAAGTTTGCGAACGGCGGCTTATGCCGTGGCTTGTGAGCGGATTTTGACGGCAAGGAAGGAGCGTGGATTGTATCCGTGAGGGCAGTCTCAGCTTTTAAATAGCGTGGGGGGAAGTGTTTTTCATCTGCTTTGTAGGGCTTCAACGCAGAATTTTGGACGAATCCTGACAATGGATGACGGCCGAATTCACTATTCGGCGGTTTTCTACTGCCTATATATTGTTAATAATCGATGGTGGTTATTCGTTAACAAAAGATCGGCTGACTCAATGCCCTGAAAAATTCGGAATCTATTAAAAATTTCTAATCAGCGATTCTAAACAACAAAACCGCCAAATGGCGGTTTTGTCTGAGTTAGGTGGTCCTGTTAAACAGGACCAAAGCGAACCTGGTGTCGTCACCGGTATGATGTCCGGGAGAGGACGCGAGCCAGGGCTGCGACACGATTATAACTATCCTTCAGGGAAAATAAAGGGACATGTCATGAACTGGAAGGATCTGGAAAAACATTTTTCAATCGCTCGCCTGGGCCGATATCAGACCGCGCGCGGCGGTGACCTAGCAGGTGCAGCATTGGACTATGCGTTCAATCTACGACTGGCTGAGTCAATGATGCCTGTTCTTAATACTCTTGAGATTGCTCTACGCAACGGAATCCATAGGCGACTTAGTGCACGCTACATGAGACCCGATTGGTGGGAAGAATGGAAAAGCGATCCAATTTTTAAATGGCAAAATAATGAAATAGCCAAAGCCATTGCCAAACTCAACCGTCGCCATGAGTCGCGGACTCCTGATAAGGTAATAGCAGAGCTGACATTTGGTTTCTGGAGTTCGCTGTTTAATACGCAATTCCAGGATGTATTGTGGAAAGAACTAAGACTGGTTTTTGCTCGCTGCCCCAAACCCTTACGTCAACGACACAATGTGTCTGCCGCCCTCAACCAGATACGTGACCTACGTAATAGAATTTTTCACCATGAGCCGCTTCTTTGGCTCAAGCCGCCATTGACTGAACAGCATGCCGCTGGGATAAAAATCATCAACTGGATTGAGCCTGAACTCGCGAAATGGCTGGCTGAGTTGGATCGCATGATGGAGGTCTGGATCAGCTGGCGGAAGGCCTGAAGGGCATACCATGGACCACATTGATGCCGCATCATCGGCGGTCACCGCGTTGAGCTGTTGCCAACGCAGCCAGATCGCTAAGGGTTCACGAATTTTACGGTGATCATCAATCACCAGAATCCTGATGGGTAAGGCGTTAACTAGTCCTGAACGAGATGACCAAAATTCTGGAATGACTCTTCCACTAAAATATTGACGTGACAGAACACTTCATACTCTGACTGTCGGTCATAACGGAAAAAGCGTGAGATCACAACTCCCCGGAAAGAACTGAGCGCCTCGTTCTCTTCTGGATTTCCACCAATTTCTACGTAATCACCTACTGAAGGAATAAACATCACCGGTGTTTCTTCCCCAGAGGTCTGAATGACACTGCCTGCCGGGGTCGGGGTTTATTCACCACGTCGCTTGTTCTGAAAATCGATGCTGTACGTTATTTCCAATTTTACCTCTGGAAGCCATCCGTTCGAATCGTCCACGCGGACTATACAAGCTTTGGAAGAAGACAATATCAGAGATAATATTCAGGAAGAAATAGTGAGAAGTGCGATTTAGTCCAATGAGTTTTTAAAGGATTTTGTGAAGCAATATTTATCATCAGATAAGCCAAGCGCTATTTAGCATCATTATTTCTCAAAATAACAAGCTGCATGAATCAAAGCCGAACGCTAACTGTCGTATCAGGATAGCGGCCAAACAAACCTTTTCTATCCACTTAATTCAAGCTATAAACAGTCATAACGTCATCATCATAATTTAATTTTGCGCGGATTCAGCGCTTATCTACCAGGGAAGAGAGTGATGTTTCATCTGATTTTTAGCATACCGAGTTGGTATGTTATCGCACGATTCGTTTTCCCATTAGCCATGCCGTTAGTGTTGAAGATCATCCTATCTTTGGTGGTTTTACTGGCTTCTCAATATCTATTAATTAGCCGATTTACCCCGGGCGGCATTTTCTCACCTGAAATGCCACGAGCCGTCACCATCCTGTTCAGCTGGGCCTTTGGCACAGTGCTACTGCTCGCGTTCACTCAAATATTGATTGATGTGGTGACACTCATTTCCCTGCTGCTGCGGCACCCGCTGCAGATGACACCAGGCATACGATATGGCGCTGCGCTTTTAATCATGGTAGTGGCGGCTGTGGGCGTCCATCAGGCCATACGCGTCCCCGCCGTAAAAGAGGTGACGATAAAAATCGATAATCTGCCGCGCGAGTTTGAAGGCTACCAGCTGCTTCAGCTCACCGACCTGCATATCACCAAAGTGTTCAACGCCGCATGGACCACCGCCATGGTGAAAAAGGCCATGACGCTGAATGCTGACCTGATCCTGGTAACGGGCGATGTCATAGATGGCACCCTGGAAAATCGCAGAAATGACGTGGAGCCGCTGCGAGGGTTACATGCGCCGGACGGCGTTTATGCCATCACTGGCAACCATGAGTATTTCTTTGAACAGCAACGCTGGACCGAACATCTTGCAGCGTTAGGACTGCAACCTTTGCTCAACAGCCATACCCTCATTAAACGCGGCAACGCGGAGCTAGCGATCGCCGGTCTGCCCGATGTTTCAGCCTCCCGCAGAGATGCCACTGGCCCTAACCTTGAGCTGGCGCTGGAGGGTGTTCCTGCTGACGCTCCGGTAATCTTGATGGATCATCAACCGCGCAATGCGCGCCAGAACGCAACGCACAAAGTCGATTTGCAGCTATCTGGTCACACCCACGGCGGACTGATCGTCGGTTTTGACCGCTTGTTTGCGAAACCCAACGCGGGCTTTGTCTCAGGACTTTATGATGTGGATGGCATGCAACTCTATGTGAATAACGGCACTGCGCTCTGGCCAGGCATGGCAATACGACTGGGACGTCCCTCGGAACTGACGCGGATTACGTTGCAGCGGAAAGAGTGAAGTCTTGAGTCATATCTTCTAAAAAACTTTGAGAAGAATGTGCATAGCCATGAGCCTGTTATGTGAGGCTCATGGCTTGTATTGAGCCAACAAGGACTAAAAACGTTTAATCATATGGAAATCAAAAATTTCGTTGGAGCCATAACCATCGTCAAAATATGCTCAGTTAAGGCCGCACAAAGGTTCTGGCTTATTAGGATATTCATCCCCCAAAATTTCCTGCCTCGTTCTTTTGACGTTCCTATGTACGGCTAACTAACCCAAAGCGGCTTTGCAGCACAGCATCAATTTCATCTTCCGCCAGTTGCTGCTTTTCCACGCCATTCGCCGTCACCGTTTTCAACATATCTCCTAGCAGGATCATCCGTCCCTCCGGACAATGCTGCACAATGAGTCGTTTCTGCACAAAAATCGCATCAGGATGGGTCGAGTTGAGATAATTCGCCGGGGCAAAGTCAATCCACTCTTGCGGTGACAGGTCAAAGCCGTATTGGTTACACCACTCCCCTTCTACCTTCGCCTGCAGCAGATACTCGCCATGCGCGTCACAGGTGAGTTTGAACGTATCGAAATCCTGTTTAATATCGTTATTGAGCTGATCTAAGGCTATGGGTGCGCGGATGCCGTAGCTACCAAACCCGAGATCGCACAGCCACTGGCGGCCATCAACTTCAGCAATGATTGCCATGTGGGTTTTGGGACGGCGCACCGGATAGAACATCGGCCTTGCTGCCACAAAACGGTAGGGAATACCTAACGCTTCCAGCGCCATGGCGAACAGCCCGTTGACCTCATAACAGTAGCCCCCTCGCCCCTGATGCAGAATCTTGTCACTGATCTCTTCAGGCACCAGCGAAACAACTTTTCCTGCCTGAACGTCGAGATTCTCAAACGGCACGGAGAAAAGTTGATGACGCATAATGGCGTGCAGCGTGGCGGAATCGGCGGCTACAGGGCCGGTGTAATTGATGCGGCGGAAATAGCGGGAAAGGTCGAAGTTATTGCTGTGCATAGTGCCTCCTTGTCTGGTTCATGCCCGACACTATAGATGGCACTCATCATCGTCTGTATAGTCAGATTTATCGAAAATCAGACTGCACAGATCGACATGTCCGTCCTGCCATTATCGTCCCCACATTACCGCCGCATTGCTGAGAGTCTGCGACACACCCTCGCCTCCGGTGCGCTGCGACCCGGCGATCGGATGATCTCCGCACGCAAACTGGCCGAACGCGAACAGGTAAGTCTGCCAACCGCTCTGGAAGCCCTGCGTTGTCTGGAAGCGGAAGGATTGATTATTGCGCGTCCGCGCTCAGGCTACTTCGTCACTCCGCGAAACACCGAACGGCAAATACCGCCTGCGCTGTCGGGCCCCGTGCCCGTGACCTTGTCAGCTGTTGCGCGTTCACTGTTCAGTAGTGCAGAAAGCCGTTTGATACCGCTCGGCGCTGCGCTGCCCGATCCCCACTGGTTGCCGACGGAGACACTCCAGCGGGCACTGCAATCGGCTGGTCGCCGTCTGGATGCGCATGGCCAAAGCTATAGCCTGCCACCGGGCCGGGCCGACCTGCGCAATAAGATAGCCACACGTGCCGCGCAATGGGGCGCACGCTTTAGCGCAGACGACCTTGTTATTACCGCTGGGGCGACCCAGGCGCTGCGTCTGGCACTGCGCGCCGTGTGTCAGCCTGGCGATGCCGTCGCGATTGAGCAACCCGCCTACTTCGGCACGCTCCTGCTGCTGAAGGATTTGGGCCTGAAGGCACTGCAAATCCCCACAGATCCCATTGAAGGATTGCTGCTGGCACCGCTCGCTGACGCCATTAATCGGCATCGACCCGCTGCCGTACTGGCCTCGCCTACCGTGCAAAACCCGCTTGGCGCCAGTATGCCGGTCGCGCGCAAGCAGGAGCTTGTCGCATTGCTTGAACGTGCAGGCATCCCGTTAATTGAGGACGATGTGTATGGCGATCTGGCTGGCGATGGGCAGCGACCTCCCGCCTGCAAGGCCTTTGATCAGCGTGGCAATGTGATTTACTGCAGTTCATTATCCAAGACTCTCGCACCGGGCTGGCGAATTGGCTGGATTGCCGCCGGCCGCTATCACCCCCAGGTTTTGCAGGCGCGCATGGCGGGCGACTGGGCGGGCGCGCCGTTACTTGAAACCGCCGCCAGCGACGTACTGGCCAGTGGGGACTACGAACGGCACCTGCGGCGTTTGAAGGTTCGCGTTGAGAAAGGTGTGCGAGCCGTCATCGCACGGGTTGAAGCGAGTTTCCCGCTTGGCACATGCGTTACTGCACCGGAAGCCGGTTTTTTGCTGTGGGTTGAACTTCCGCATCCGATCAATGCGCTGGAAGTGCATCGTCGCGCGCTGGCGCTGGGCATTGGGGTTAGCCCCGGACCACTGTTTTCACCGGGAGCGGAGTTACAGAACTTCCTGCGGTTAAATTGTGCCAACGAACCGACGGCACAGCTGCTCAATGCCGTGGACCAGATTGGGCGATTTGTGATGAATTGATGGCCTGAGTTTTATATGGCGCATTAGAAATAAATACCGGGCCTTCTGGCCCGGTTCATATCAGAACTCGACGCGTGCCCCAAAGTTAAAACATCGTCCTTCCAGCATCGTCGGCTGGTTGTAGAACATTTTATAAATCGGGTCACTCCAGCAGAGCCGCCAGGCTAATTAAAATTAAACCAACGTGCCCTTCACACCATGCGGTTCAGAACGCAAATACTGTGACGGAACCTTGACCTGCGCATTCAACGCGGCAGCAGCCTGCCATGGCCAGTGCGGGTTGTAGAGCACAGCACGCCCCAGCGCGACCAGATCCGCGTCCCCCTGCTCCACCACCGCTTCTGCCTGCTGCGGATCGGTAATCAAGCCCACGCCGATAACCGGAATTTTCACCTGCTGGCGGATATCGCGTGCGAACGGCAACTGATAACCCGGCCCCACAGTGATGGATTGCTGTGGCGATAGCCCACCGCTCGACACATGCACATAATCACAGCCCTGGGCTTCCAGTTGCTGGCTAAACACAATGGATTGCTCAACATCCCAGCCGCCTTCAACCCAATCGCTGGCAGAGAGACGCACGCCAACCGGAATCGAAGCTGGCACAGCAGCACGTACCGCCGCAAACACCTTTAGTGGGAAACGTAAACGATTCTCCAGCGAACCACCGTATTGGTCCTGACGTTGATTGCTCAGCGGTGACAGGAACTGGTGCAGCAGATAACCGTGTGCCGCGTGGATTTCAATCAGCTCAATACCCAGACGTACCGCACGCTGCGCGCTATCCACAAATGCCTGTTTGATGCGCGCCAGCCCCGCTTCATCCAATGCGGTCGGTGCATGATCCTGCTCTGCAAAGCTGAGCGCTGAAGGAGCCACCGTTTGCCAGCCACCTTCACTCTCCGGCAGTTGATGCCCTCCCTGCCATGGCGCACGGCATGAGGCTTTACGCCCTGCGTGGCCCAGCTGGATACCCAGACGGATGGGTGACCAGGCGCGAATGTCAGACAGCACGCTGTGTAACGCGGCTTCGGTCTTGTCATCCCACAGCCCGAGATCTCCCGGCGAGATGCGGCCTGCCGCTTCAACGGCGGTGGCTTCCAGAATCAGCAATCCTGCGCCAGAAAGCGCCAGTGAACCTAAATGGATGCGGTGCCAGCTGCTGGCGCATCCGGCATCGGCGGAGTATTGGCACATCGGGGCGATCACGATGCGGTTCTCCAGCTCAAGCTCTCCAATCTTTGCGACACTAAATAGTTGACTCATCTTTATCCCTTAACGTTGGTAGCAGCAGTGCTGCAGAGGTTTCACCTAACTTAACACTGTTCTGACATCGGGACAGCGTCAGGGTTGAATAGCCCAACTCACTGAGATGCCGGGCTTAACACCTATAGAGGCCGCGACCAGACACTTGGTCTTTATTACTCAGTCGTGTTGTGACTATTCCTGGACTTTGCTGAGGCAGATGCCCATTCCCCCGCAACGTTGCTCCATAATCGTCCATCGCCTCTTATCGGCAACCAACCTCACCTGCTCCCTATTGACGAATTTATGTCTCCACTTCTCCGCGCATAGTGATATTTCCGCATTTTTGAAATTCCGTAAGAATTCCCCTTCCTAAACGCCCCTCAAGAATATTCACAGTGGATATTTTGCGCGGCGATCTTCACCTGCTTAATAACAACCTGAACATAGGTATGACAATGCAAAACAAGGGTTCACTCCTTTTACTGACGCTGTCCGTTGCCGTTTTTGGCGTCATCACCACGGAAATTGGCATCATCGGTTTACTGCCCAAACTCATCTCACAGCTACACGTCACGGCAACGCAGGTCGGGTATCTGGTGAGCATCTATGCGGTAATTGTGGCCATCACCGGACCGTTCATCACGCTACTGCTTTCGGGTTTGAACAAGAAAACGGTGCTGCTGGCAATCCTGCTGGTGTTTGTGGTTTCGAACCTGATATACGCCACCACCGACGTTTTCAACACCATGCTGATTTTCCGCATTTTGCCTGCGCTCACGCATGCGGTGTTCTTCTCTGTTGCGCTGGTAGTCGCCACCCAGTCCGTTCCGAAAGAGAAAAGCGCGGGGGCGGCAGCTAAAATTTTTGCGGGTGTGGCGATCGGGCTGGTGCTCGGCGTACCACTGAATACGCTGCTGGCTGAACATGTTTCGCTGGCTGCAGCCTTCTGGTTTGCGGCGGTGGCTTGCTTTATTGCGTTTCTTGGCATTCTGTTGTTCGTTCCTTCCCTGCCTGCAAAAGAAAAGGTCTCCTTTGCCAGCCAACTCAGCGTGCTGCGTAACGGCAAGCTGTGGCTGACCATCATCACCGTGACCATGATCTTTGCGGCGATGTTCTCCAGTTTTAGCTACGTGGCGGATTACCTTGCTGGCATCACGCATCTGAACAACAACACTATCAGTGGATTGTTGCTGGTATTTGGCATATGCGGCTTCATTGGTAACTTCGTGTTCAGCACTTTCCTGCAGAAAAACGTAGTGAAAACCACCCACCTCTATCCGCTGTTATTCGCGCTGGTACTGGTGCTGATCTGGATTACCGGCAGCTCCTCACTGGCCATGTGCCTGTTAACTGTTTTCTGGGGCGCATTCCACTCCTCCGGGCTGGTGATTAGCCAGACATGGCTGATGCGTGAAGCCAGCCGGGCACCCGAATTTGCCAACAGTCTTTACATGTCGTTTTCCAATCTCGGCATCACCATTGGTTCACTGGCTGGCGGCTGGTTTATTGCCGAGTTTGGCACACGCTCGGTGGTATTGAGCAGCATCATTTTTGCCGTGCTGGCGTTTATCAGCATCTTCATAAAACAGCGTGCTGACAATGCAGGTCACCGTTCCGGAACCTTACGCTCAGTTAGACAAAGTTAAGTAACAAGCTGCCATTAGGTCGACAAAATTTCGCCTCCGATCGGGGGCGAAATTGTTTTCTCTCATGCTGACTCAGTCCAGCAATCCCTCTTCCGCTGCCTTAACCAGCGTATCCACCATAAAGCGGATTTTAGGCAGCAGCTGACGGCTTTTCGGCCATAAGGCACTCACCGGCATTTCCCCTCCTGCATGTCCACTCAGCACTTCAACCAGTTCCCCACTAGCAAGATATTTCCCGACCAGCCACAACGGCAGCTGAGACAATCCGCACCCGGCGAGCACAGCCGCCAGCATCGCATCACCATCGGCAAATTCATGCGTCGCCGGCGGCGTAAAGCGCGTGACTTGCCCCAGGCTGTTTTTCAGCAGCCAGATTTTCGGTTCATTGCGACGAAGGCCAACGATACATTGGTGGTGACTCATATCAGCGGGTTCAGCAGGCACACCAGAACGTTGCAGGTAATCATGAGAGGCACAAATAACCAGCTTCTGGGTTGTCAGACGCCGTCCTATCAGCCCGCTACTGTCAGCCAGTTCACCAATACGGACCACCAGGTCAACCCCCTCTTCTATCGGATCGACAAATCGCTCACTGAACGTCACGGTCATGGAGAGTTCCGGATACTGACGGAGCGTGCGCAGCAGATGAGGTAGGATGCGCTGCCTGCCAAACGCGGCAGGCAGATCTATCCTTAACCGTCCGGAAGGTTCCGCAATATGCGATGTCAGCTCAGCCTCTGCCTGCTCCAGAATCTCGATGGCGCTCTGACTGCTCGCCAGGAATCGTTCGCCATCCGGTGTCAGACTAAGACGTCGGGTCGAACGCAGGAACAGCTCAACGCCAAGTCGCGCCTCAAGTCGGCCGACACTTTTAGCCACAGCTGATTTGGTGAGCCCCAGACGTTCGGCGGCAGCGGTGAAACTGCCGTGCTGGGCCGTCGCCACGAACGCCGTTATCCCCCCAAGATGGTCTGTTTTACGCATGGAATGAGTTCCTGAATGATGGGCTGGCTTTCGCCTTGAAAAGAGATAGTTAGAGACGCGACGGGTTTTTATTGTGGAATAAATGTATTCAATGGAGGGTTTGAATACCAGTTAATTGCGCAAATTGGTCATGTTCTACAATCACTATTAAGGTAAACGCAGTGAGAACTGATTTAACTGGTCGATGCTGAATCACTTCGTCGCAGGCAACACAATATGAAAGACTTCAAAGGAAACAAAAAATCCCTGCCCGTCCGCTACTGCAAGCAGTGTCATAAACCGATGACCTGGCGTAAAAAGTGGGAAAATTGCTGGGATGAAGTGCAGTACTGCTCGGAACGCTGCCGCCGTGCAGCCAAGAGCCACACGGTCGGCAGCGGGTCATAATACGATTTCAACCACTACGCTGAAGCCGCCGTTTCAGTCGTGCTCTCGCCAAAATGTTCACGCATGTGCGATTCGATCTCTTCCAGCGATTTACCACGGGTCTCCGGCAACATCACCGCGACAAACACCAGCGATGCCACGTTGATGGCGGCAAAAATGAAGAATGTATTATTTCCCACCAGCGATAGCAACGGCGGGAAAGCCAACGCAACGATGGCGTTACATATCCACTGAAAAGCGACGGCTGAACCGGTCAATACGCCACGTACTTTCATCGGATACAGCTCAGACATCAGCAGCCAATACACGGGCGAAATACACATCTGCATAAAGAAGAGAAACACCAGGATGCAGGCCAGCGCCAGCAAGCTTTGCACTAAACTGTGCGGCATCAGTACCAGCACCGCTCCCAGCGCCAGCTGCATGGCGATCACCACCGATAACCCGGTGATCAGCATTGGGCGGCGACCAAAATGGCTGATCGCTTTGATGCCGGCAAAGGTCGCGATCACAGATACCACACCGTTGCCTATCGTGGCTGCGATCGACGCGCTGGTTCCCAGACCGGTACTTTTCAGAATGATGGGTGTGTAATACATAAAGGCATTCACGCCGGTGAATTGTGCAACGATCCCCATGCCACAGCCCAGCAGCAGCAATCGTACTATCCATTTTTCTTTCAGCAGTTCACGAGCGGGCGGCCCCTGACGGGCTTCGCGCGCGTTCTGGCGCATCTCCGCCATCTCTTTTTTAATTTCGCGCGGATTCTCACGCAATTTACGCAGAATACGTAACGCCTCGTTTATGCGCCCTTCGGCCACCATCCAGTGCGGTGAGGCCGGGACAAAAAAGGTGCCAATAAACAGCAGCACACCCGGGATCATCGCCAGCGACAACATATAACGCCACATGCTCGGATCGTGCAGTAACAGACTCATCGCCGCACTGACGATGTAAGCCAGCAACTGGCCTGACACAATCATCAGCTCATTACGGCTAACCAGCGGCGCACGATGTTTCGGACCCGCAATCTCAGCGATAAACACCGGAACCGTGGAGGATCCGCCCCCCACGGCGAATCCGAGGATAAATCGCATCACCACCATGATCTCAAGATTCGGCGCGATGGTGGTGCCTAATGCACCAGCAACGAATAGCACGGCCAGACTGCGCAGCGTGATTCGGCGGCCAAAGCGATCAGAGACAAACCCGCTAACAAAGGCCCCAAACGCTGAACCGAATGTGAGCGCAGAAGTGACCAGCCCTTCGGTAAAGGGGGTGAGGTCAAGTCCGCCCTGCGAGGTCGGTAAAGTCATATAGGGCAGCGCCCCGGAAATGATACCCGTGTCATACCCGAACGCCAGCGCGCCCATGGTGGCGACTAACACCACAAAGAACAGACGTTGCTGCACGGTTAAATTGAGCGAGCCGCCATCATCCGATGGGGGCGGAGAAGAATTTTGCATTTGAGCTTCCATGGGTTGCTAAAAACACAGCTAACACTGTGTAAAGAACGGTATGAGTATAGTCAGGATTTGAAAAATGAGATCTGAGTCACGGTATTGCGTTGGGTCTGAGAGGTTTGTACAGAAGACATTTTTTGATTTTCGAATTCATATCGTGGGTTAACCCTCGCCAGCATCCACATCGCCCACAACCTGTTATTTGCGGTGCACAGATAATAAAGCGAGGCTGTTATTACGAGGGAATGGAAGGATGCAGAATCTTCAAGGGTTAATCCAGGTGGATGAAGTCAGACTTCCCGTTGCGGAATAAGTCAGTCGCGCCCTGCGATTATTGTCGCGCTCAAGGCGAAACCAGTCGAGCGACTCAGCCTGAAAAACCAACACACCAAAATGGCGCTGACCACCTTCCCCGCTCTCCTCACTTTCAGCATGCTGGGTTTGATCGTGCGGAAACAACCATTCTTCTCCCGGCGGCCCGCCTGAATAACTCCTGCGCGTCCAGACTGGCAACCCTTGCCACGTTTGCCCGGCGAGAGCGCTTGCCGGTTCATATCGTTTGAACCCCCCCTGCAAACGTAACTGCAGGCGTGATTGCGAGCAAAATCCCAATACCGTTGCAGCGGGGTTGAGGGCTAATTCCTGCCATTTTGCACTGCGGATATCGGTGTGAAACTCCAAAAGCCGCCGGGCACTGTCCGTTCGCCTTAACACCATCATGCGAGCCTGTGGTTTTAATTCAGTATTGATGGTGCAGACGTTCAGATAACGAAACCCGGCGTGAGGGTCGTTTGCTGCGTCATTCAGTTCCTGCCAGGCCATGGCATCAATATGTTCAGATTCTGGTGTCAAAAATTACGCCCTCAATGTAACGAATGACGTTAAGTATAGAGACTTGTGATTATTCATTGAGGTGTTGCGGGATTAACTTTACCTGAAGGGTGTGACGCTGGAACCTCCGCACACAAGGCGTGAAGGTTCCAGCAATCAGATGATGACAGGGCCTTTCTCCGTGGAGAATTCAGCCAAATCAGAATCGGTAGTTCGCGGAGATAGACAGGTTACGCGGTTCGCCGTACACGGTGTTTCTGCCAACATCGATGTTATACGTCTTGTCGAACAGGTTGTTCAGGTTGGCCTGCACAGAGAGCTGTTTGGTGACCTGATAGCGTCCGAACAGATCCACCAGCGCGTAGCTGCCCTGCTCTGCATACAGCGTTGAGGTTCCGCCTGGGCCCGCTACGTTATCCCAGGTGTGCGTCTGCCAGTTCACGCCGCCGCCCACAGTCAGGTCCTGCAGCATCGGCAGGCGATAGCTGGTGAACAGTTTCAGTGAAGTACGCGGCTGCGTTGGGTTCAGCGCGGCATCTTCGCCATCTTTCGCCACATAGCGCGTTGCACCGAAGGTCATCTGCAGGTTATCGGTCACCGCACCGTTGATTTCGAATTCAACACCTTTACTCACCGTGCCTTTCTGCTCGTAGTAAGCGTAATCGGTACTGCCTGGCACCAGCGCATAATCCGTCGCGCCAAGGTGATCCTGCTCGATACGGAACACCGCCAGCGATGCGGTGATGCGGCTGTTCATCCAGTCGCCTTTGATCCCGGTTTCATAGCTTTTACCGGTGACAGGAGAGAGATAAGCACCCTGCGCATTACGATAGGTCTGCGGTTTGAAAATAGAGGTATAGCTGGCGTAGGCGGAATAGGTATCGTTGATGTCATACACCAGGCCTGCATACGGCGTGATGTTGTTCTTCTCCATATTCTGCGTCAGCGTGTTGGCGTTGTATTGCGTATAACGCGCGCCAAGGATCAGATGCAGCGGATCGGCCAGTGAAATGCGCGTCGCTAAGTAAGCGGATTTCTGACGGATCACATTATCCTGTGACAGCGCCTGGTCGTCCCAATCCGGTTCTGGATAATTACCCCAGTCATTGAAGTCACCCACGTCTGCCGAGGTGAAGCTGGTGGAGGCACTGACGTAGCGATCGTGCTGGCGGATATAAGTGACACCCGCCATTAACTCATGCTGGCGACCAAACAGCTCATACGGACCGGTGACATAGGCGTCTGCGGTATCTTCTTTGCGTTTTGCGGTGTTGTAGCCGGTGCCGCCTAACAAGTCATAGCCCTCATAGGGGCCAATGCCGATACCGGTCGATTTATCAAAGTAACCGTCGATATACAGCAACTTACTGTCCATAGTGGCTTCAGTATGCGAGCCGCTCAGGTTGAGCTCCCAGCCGTTATTAAACGTCTGCTTCAGGCTGGCGAACACCTTTTTGGAATCGCTGTTGTTGTAGGCCCAATCTGGTGCGAGGTTGGTACTGCGAGAGTAGTTGGTTTTGCTGCCGTCGAGATAGAAAGTCGGCAAGCCGCCCCAGGTCGCACCTTGTATGTTGGTTTCCTGGTAATCATACCCCAGTGTCAGCGTGGTGGAATCGGTGAGATCGGCCGCGACGGTGCCATACAGGAATTTCTTCTGCGTATGGTAGTGATCCAGCCAGCTGTCGCCATCCTGATAGCCCGCCACCACGCGTCCGCGCACATTGCCGGACTCGGTCAATGGACCGGAAAGATCGGCAACGTAACGTTGGGTATCCCAGCTGCCGTAGCTGGCTGACAGATTACCCTGAAACGTTTTGCTGTCTGCCTGCTTGTGCACCATGTTCACTGACGCTGCCGGGCTGCCCGCGCCGGTCATCAGACCCGTCGCACCGCGTACCACTTCAACGCGGTCATAAACTGCGGTATCTGACAGGGTATCACCCAGATTCCAGGCGCTATCAATCAGTGCTGGCAAGCCATCGATCTGGTAGTTATCGATCATAAAACCGCGTGAGTAAAAATTGCTGCGGTTAGCGCCAGAGTTGAACTGACTGATGCCGGTGGTGTTGGTTAAGACGTCAGTTAACGTCTCCAGCTTCTGATCCTGCATACGCTGTTTGGTGATGACAGAAACAGACTGCGGCGTGTCACGCGCGGTCAGCGCTAATTTAGTGGCGGCGCGCGTAACCGGGACGTTGTAGTCCGTGTCCTGGCTGCTATTGATGCTACCGGCTGCCGCCGTGACTTCCAGCGTTTGCTCTTTAGTGGTGGTCTCCGCAGCGGAAACTTTCGGGCTGTGTAATGCAGTCGCGATAACCAAGGCCAGTAAAGAGATCATCGGCAGCGTTTGGCTCACACCGATATTATTATTTGCCTTTAATAGCCTGGCTTGACGTGAAGAACGAGACATTATCATCCTTTGAGATTTTTTATTAATGAGATGACTGGTGGGTGTTCAGATGCGCAAACGCCCAACTCCGTCAAAATGAGAGACAGAATTCCCTGTAAAACATATTTTCGAAACTGATTTAGTAGGAAGCGTTTTAGCGTGAAAGTGGTACGCAGCAACAGATTCCCCACTCGCCCAAGAAGGCGAATGAGAATTATAATTATTACAATTCACCGATCAAGTTATTTACGGTAATGACGAAAAATAAACAGAACTAACGATAAATTTATAACCTGAGGTGATAATCCCTGATGGACATAGTAAAAATAAATCGGTCTTAGCGTTGAAACTTATTAAATTTCTTTGCTGTCTCAAATATTGAAACATCTTAGCAACCAATCAACAGACATTTATTGAGGATGGGTTTATGAAATAATTAATAACGAATTTATTTTCGCTTTTGCACTAATCTAAATTCCCAGACTTTAAATGGACAACCCAGACCTCAAGGCGTTTATTTGACTGAATCACTCCAATGATTCATTCCCTGATTCAATCCAGGCCCACACCGACAGTTTCATGATTGTTAAATAACCGCAAAACTAACCCACTAAACCCCCTCGAAGTGAAATCATAACGATATGATATGTAACAACATAAAACATGTCGTGATGACCTCGGGATTTAGAGGCAGGAACCTACACTGGCCAGTGATAGTTTTTCAGTTTCTGCGCACAATGCTTATTGCTGAGAAAGCAGCGCTGGACATCCTCAACGCTAGGTTGGGAAATGATGATTTAACGAAGGTGACGATCCCTACTTCCAGCTCGCAACACCATGGGCAATCACGTTAAGCGGCTCTCCACGCTGCGGATAAGGCTGGCGGAGAACGATACGGCTGGCGAATTTTTCAATGCCGATATCGTCCTCCATCAGGTCTTGAAACATCGATATGGTGGGTGCAATGATCTTGAGTAGGTAATCGTAACCGCCACTAGCGTTATAGCAATCCACTATCTCTTGGTGACTGCTCCTCGCCCTTTGGCCGGGGAACAGCCAACCAATGTGACATTGAATAACCCCAAACTAGCAGCGGTGAATATCGGAACGCGTTTGATTAGTGTTGGATATGATGATGTTGGCGACGGTGAAGGCGGGTTCATCTCGCTGTGATTGTGCGGGCGGGATAACTTAACGATGAAGTTAAGGTTAGTGAACAGGCTGAAAGCCTACATTAAGGTCATTGGCTAACTTGACGAGCCGTTTATCGAGCGTCCAGAGCATTGCTCCTGGGGTAATGAGAGCAGATGCAAGCAAGGTGATATCCACCAGGCCACACCCGTGTCCGTACAGCATTTTATTTTCAATAAATGCCATCACCTCACTCATGCTGGCTTGGTGGCATTGCGGTAACAAGATCAGGTCACGAAGTGTGCGCACGCGGGGCGCTGGCGGAGTGCCGCAGGCAAGTTCTCCAATAACCATTGGATGAATCAATACCTGGTCCCCGCTCAGTAACCGCACTAACTCTTCATTTCTGTTTTTGAAATGATCTACCCAGACAGATGTATCAACTAGAATGGACATTATGCAGACGGTTCCTCGCGACGGCGGGGAATGCTTTCCATTTCAGGCGCTGCGCCACCCAATGAAGCAAGGCGCTTTGCCGCTTGTACCCGAACAAACGTTTTCATCGCTTCACGGAAAATATCAGCCTTGTCCATATCTGGATCGGCCATATCCAGAGCCTGAGCATATAGCACATCATCAATTGTCACTGTAGTACGCATCTCGCCACCTCATATGATTCAAAAACTGATGTCATCATGCATCAAAATATGAATCAGGTCAATTTCTCACCTTGTTGATGACTCTGGTATGGAGCGTTGCAACTTCGAAGGCAATCATGGCCGTAGCTATACGTGCATTCTTGTCACCAAATTTCACTCTTCATGCCTAGGGTAAGAACACGCGAAAAGTTTCAGGACATCAAACGCGCCGCGCACGGAGGGGTGAGATTCCGACGCGGCATGATTAATTCCATGCACTAAAATCTGGCCAGAGGCGTTTTTATCCGCTGGCACGCTTGTGCCAGCAAATTAACGCCCGCCCGGATAACTTGAGCGCTACCAACCGGCTAACTCAGTTGATAAAACGCACCAGCTTCCGCTTCACTCAGCGCGAGTTTCTGCACCGTGCCCGTCTCTGATGAGCGCACTGCCGCTTCAATCACCGCCATGACGGCAATCGCCTGAGCGGGAGAAACTGGATTAGCCTGCTTGCCCGCCAGCGCATCTCGCACCTGGATATAGTACTGACGCTGGTCGCCTTTTGGCGTTTTGAGTGACGTGACCTGCAGATTGCTGTCAAACACCATCAAATCATCCTGATCTTCGCCCCAGGTCGCGGAACCCGGTTCGATGCCAGCAATCAGTTGCGCTTCCTGCTGGTCGGCTTTGGGTTTGACCACGCTGCCCTTATCTCCGTGAACGATAAAGCGTGACACGCCACCCGCGGCGAGCATGCTGGCATGCAGGATCACTTTATGCTCAGGGTAGCTAAGCGTGACGTGCGCCCAGTCATTGCTTTTACCGCCATGACGCAGTACGGCGATGTCACCAGAAACGGTTTCTGGCAGTCCGAAAAGTTGCAGAGCCTGATCGATGATATGAGGCCCAATGTCGAACCATAAGCCGCTACCAGGAATATCGTGTTCTCTCCAGCGGTCGCGCACTTCCGGGCGGAATCGGTCGATGTGAGACTCGAAATGTTTGACCTGACCGATCGCGCCAGAATCGATGACCTTTTTTACCCCCAGGTAATCGGTATCCCAGCGGCGGTTCTGAAATACTGAGAGCAGTAATGTCTTCTCGCTGGCCAGTGCCGCCAGTTCTCTGGCCTCTGCCAGATCCAGCGTAAAGGGTTTATCCACCACCACATGCTTACCGGCATTCAATGCCAGCTTCGCCAGGGGTGCATGAGTCGCATTGGGCGAGGCGATCACCACCAAATCGATATCAGCATGCTGGATGGCCGCTTCCGGGGAGTCGAGAACGATGACGTCAGGCAGGTCTTTTTTGACCTTCTCCTCACTGCCAGACGAAACAACATGCAGCTTCAAACCGGGAACAGATTGAATTAAAGGTGCATGAAATGTTTTACCGACAAATCCGTAGCCGATAAGGGCGACGCGAATCTCTTTCTGAATACTCATTTCTGACTCCTCTTGCCATTAAGAATGTGTGATGTTGACCTGTGTAGCGTCGGTGACGTCAAACTCGCTCCAGGGCGCATCAAGGAAAAGTTGATGGATATCGGTTAGCGGCGCGACCAGATAGGGTTCACAACGGTTGAGCTTCATATGATCGGCCACCACCCAGTGTTCGCTGCTTGCCGCCAGCATGGCGCGCTTCACTTCCGCATCCCCCTCCTGGCTGGCACTCAGTCCAAATCGGGCATGCAGCGCACAGGCCCCCAGAATGGCGATGTCGGCACGATACTTTTCAAGCAGAGATAGCGTGGCGCTGCCGGAAAACAGCCGTTGTTGCTTGTCCCATTTGCCGCCCAAAAGAATGAGTTCGACATCCGGCTTATCACTGAGGTGATGGGCGATATCCAGTGACGTGGTGATGACCGTTGCAGGGCCTTTTAGCAGAGTGGCGACCGCCAGTACCGTGCTGCCCGCATCCAGAAACAGCGTGGCGCCTGACGGTATTTTTTCCGCCACTCGCCTGCCAATTTCGATTTTGACGTCGGGAATCAGTGCGCTGCGCTGATGGCGATTCATCACTGACAAATCCAGCGCCACGGCTCCCCCATGGTTTTTCTGCGCCAGGCCCTGTTTTTCCAGATCGGCCAGGTCGCGACGCACGGTATCCGCCGAAACCTGCAACCTTTCAACAAGCTGCCCAATTCCCACCTGCCCTTGTTCAAGCAGCAATTCCATCAATAATTTTTGTCTGGCTGTTTTATGCATGTCGATGTCAAAACCGCAAAATATTGCAATATGCAGCAGAATACAGCATGACGGGTGCGGTGAATACCGCTTTCTGCGAGTGGATACAAGCAATGCATTACCTGAACTGAAGAACGGTGCCGAGATAGCACCCGACAGGGGGGATGTTAGGATGCTGCAATGGCTTCCACTGCTGTGAGAAATGATTAAAAACAATTAGCCGTGTTACGAGTGACATAATCCGGCTATCGATATTGTGCAGACAAGCGAGTGTGCTTTCGCTTTTCTCAACTAAAGCAGAATGACCTGCTTACCACTGAAATTGCGATGCTGCAGAGCCAGCAGTTGCGCCGGAAGCTGTTCCCATGCGAAGTGCAGCAAGAACTCGCTTTGCAGTGTGCCCTGCGCAATCTGCCTCAGCATCTGTTCTCCCTGCTGCGTGAGTCTTTGCCATTGCTGTGCATTACCATGCTGGTGCAGCGCGCCGAGCGCCACTTCATGCAACGACAACGCACGACCAAACGCCGGATTCGGCCACTCTTTCACCCGCCCCTGAATGCATACCAGATGCCCATTCGCCATCAGGTTATTCGCCAGAAGCGCTGCTTTTTCCGGGCTGACAGCATCGATAACAGCAAAGTAGCGCTCCTTCACGGCAGAAGCATCATGCTGCTCATCGCTGTAGCAGCGCTTCGCACCCAGCGCGTGCAGACGTGACCAGTGACGTTCACCGCTTAACGTCGTGACCTCAAAGCCACGTGCGTAGGCCAGCTGCACAAGAAAATGCCCGACCGATCCACCCGCTCCCGAAATCAAGAGTGGCGCGCCAGGCTCAACCGGGATCTTTTCAATTGCCTGCCAGGCGGTAAGTGTCGGGCAAGGGAAAGCGGCGGCGGTCGCGAAGTCGAGTCCATCCGGGATAGGCAGCAAAACCTGCGCGGCCAGCACGGTATACTCAGCGAAACTGCCATTGCGTTGTAAATTCTGATGGTAGGCAACGCGCCTGCCCAACCAGTGCTGGTCGACATCGGAGCCAACCGCGACCACCGTGCCCGCACCATCGACGCCAGGCACCCGATCCCTCTGGGTGTCGAGCACTTTCCAGTCAACCGGATTCAAACCTATCGCGGCATTCCTGACCAGCACTTCGCCCGGTTGCAGCGGTGACAAACTCAGGTAGCGTTCCTGCAGTGCCAGCGGGTTATCGCCACCCTGCCACACCCACCCTCGCCAGTCGGCGGGAAGGGTCATTTCCTGCTCAGACATACGCACCTGCAGAATAGGTCAGCTCGTAACTGTGGCTGTAAATTTCGATGATGTTGCCGAATGGATCTTCCATATAGACCATGCGATATGGTTTTTCCCCAGGGAAATACTCACGTACCGGCATACGTTGCTTACCACCCGCTGCAACAATCTTCTCCGCCAGACCTTCCACATCAGGATCCTGCACGCAGAAATGGAATACGCCGGTTTTCCAGTATTCAAAGTTATTGTCGGGTTTTGCTGCCGCCTTGAATTCAAAGATTTCAACACCGACGCGGTCGCCTGTGGAAAGGTGGGCGATGCGAAACTTCTCCCATCCCTTGCCGAAAACTTCACTGCACATCACACCGATGGCGGATTCATCTTCTGCAATCTGCGTAGGCGGCATGATCAGATACCAGCCCATCACTTCGGTGTAAAACTTCACGGCGGCATCAAGGTCTGTCACCGAGAGGCCAATATGGGAAAAGGTGCGCGGATAGGGAGTTGTCATGATCAATCTCATAAGATGAAAAGATCTACAGGCTACGTAACTGTCGTTATAATGAAAACAGACGATCAATTATGAGAAGTATAAAATTTCATTATGATGAACCCGCAATGGCTCAAATCTTTTGCCACGCTGGCCGAACTCGGGAGCTTTACCGACAGCGCTGAGCGATTAGGCATCACCCAGGCGGCGGTGAGTCAGCATATTCGCCATCTGGAACTGCAGTTAGGTCCGGTGATACTGAGGAGCAAGCGCCCCCTGGAACTGACGCCCGCTGGCAGCGCCCTGCTGGATTATTGTCAGCAAATTGATCGTGCTCACCATCACTTAATGCTGAGACTGAGTGATGCCGAAGCCACCTGCGGTGAAGTGAGCGTGATTTCGCCCGGCAGCATCGGACTCCGGCTCTATCCCTTGCTGTTGTCGTTACAGGAACAGCATCGCGACCTCACTGTTCGTCACCGCTTTGCGCCGGATAGCGAAGTGATCGACGCGGTTTTGCATAACCGTTACGAAATGGGCCTGGTCACACACAAACCGGATGATAAACGGCTCGAGGCCCATCCTTTTGCTGAAGAACCGCTGGAACTGATCGTACCGGCTAATACGCGAGTGACTGGCTGGAACGATTTGGAAAAGCTGGGTTATATCGACCATCCCGATGGGCAGGCGATGGCGACACGATTATTAAGTCGATTATTTCCGGGCAACCCAGGCATTCGTAACCTCCCCCAACGCGGATTCAGTAATCAGATCGGCCTGATTCTGGAACCGGTCGCGCGCGGGCTCGGTTTTGCGGTTCTGCCACGATATGCGCGACTGGCGTTTACCCGCCCTGAAACCATTGAGGTTGCCGCTGAGGGTGATGCGCTGGTTGACACCATCTGGTTAGTGCACCGGGCTGAATGGCCACTCTCTGCCCGCGCCCAGTTGGCCTTAGCCTGGCTACAACGTCACCTCTAATCTTGTGGCGGATGCTACAAAGCGTCCGCCACACGCCTTCACAATCTTTCCATGATTGCTCGCTTTGCAACCTCTTTTGCAATACCTGAGGCAAGACATGTAAACAGGCACCATCAGACATGTCTAAATGTGTCAAAAACATCAATATTGAGAATGATTATGATAATTATTCTCCTCCTCACTTGATATGTAACTAATAATAAACTGGTGTAACAATATGTCTTTTGTCTTTGGTGTAAGGAAAACAACTCTTTCAATTCTGATTGGAATTATCGTTCACAGTGGAAATGTGCTGGCGGCTGATAATAGTGACGTCTTATCGCTGGATAATAATGATAGCGGTAAAGCGAAAGTTATTTCAGCGAAAAAGGCAGAGAAGCCCGCAACGAATGAAACGGATATGATCGTCAATGCAAAAGCTGAGAACGTATTAAAGCAGCAACCTGGTGCATCCTTGATTACTCAACAGGATCTTGAGTGCAATCCACCGGTCAATGATCTCTCCGATATTATTCGCAAAATGCCTGGCGTTAATCTCACTGGAAACAGTGCCACAGGAAGCCGCGGTAATAATCGCCAGATTGATATTCGTGGTATGGGCCCCGAAAACACCTTGATCCTGATTGATGGCGTCCCTGTTTCTTCGCGCAGTGCTGTACGCTACAGCCGCACCGGAGAACGCGATACGCGTGGTGATACCAACTGGGTTCCGGCTGAAATGGTGGATCATATCGATGTGTTGCGTGGTCCGGCGGCAGCTCATTACGGGTCCGGCGCGATGGGAGGAGTGGTCAATATCGTGACCAAACGCCCAACCAATGACTGGCACGGTTCACTCTCTCTATTTACCAATCAACCTGAAGATAAAGATGAAGGCGCGACCAAGCGCATGAACTTTAGTTTGAGTGGCCCGCTGATTGATGACGTGCTGACGATGCGTGTATACGGCAATATCAATAAAACGGCCGCCGATGCCTACGATATCAATACCAGCGAGAATGGTTCATACGCAGCTGGCCGCGAAGGTGTGCGAAATCGTGACATCAATACATCGTTACACTGGAAGATCAACGAGCAACAATACCTCGACTTCAATTATGCCTACAGCCGTCAGGGCAATATTTACGCCGGGGATACGCAATATAGCCTGAGTAATCTCAGCACGCTGGTGCCGACCTTATATGGCAGCGAAACCAACCGCATGTACCGTCAGGCTTATAGCCTCATCCACAATGGCATCTGGGATTGGGGACAATCCAAACTCACGCTGAGCTATGAGGATACGCATAATACGCGTCTGGCCGAAGGTTCAACCGGCAAAGTAGAAGGGATGATCAACAGCGATACCTTCAACACCAGCCGCTATAAAACCTGGCGTATCAACAACGAATATACCGTTCCCTTCAACTTGCTGGTGGACCATACCTTAACTATCGGGGGTGAGTGGAATAAAGAGCAGCTCAACGACCCGGCGGCGATGCAGGAAACGGATGCGACAGGCATTGATATTAACGGTGTTTCCGGCGACCCAGCGCAGCGCAGCAGCAAAAACAACCAGGAGCTGAGTGCACTCTATCTGGAAGACACGATTGATGCCTTCGACGGACCCACGTTGATCCCCGGTCTGCGCTTCGATTACAGCGATAAATTCGGTCATAACTGGAGCCCGAGCCTGAATATTCAGCAGGATTTAACCGACACGATCAAACTGAAAGCCGGTATTGCTCGCGTGTTTAAAGCCCCGAATCTCCATCAATCAACCGAAGGTTATTTGCTCGCCAGCAGTGGTAACGGATGTTCCGTAAGCGGCAGCAATGGTTGCTACTTGATGTGTAATGGCGATCTCAAACCTGAAGTCAGTGTAAATAAAGAGATTGGTTTACAATGGAATGATGCAGGTTACAGCGCAGGCCTGACCTACTTCCGTAATGACTATCAAAATAAAATTGTCGCGGGCTCGGATTCTCTTGGATCCGTTGCGGTAGCAGGTTCATGGTACTCCTCGACCTATGATATCTATCAGTGGCAAAACGGGGGTAAAGCGTTGACCCAGGGTCTGGAAGGAAACTTAACCTTACCGCTGATTGAAGACACGCTGAACTGGCGCACCAATGCTACCTACATGTTCACGTCTAAATATAAATCGACTGGTAACCCTTTATCGTTGATTCCGAAATATACCGTGAACAGCTGGCTGGAATGGCAGGTGACAGATGCCCTATCCACCACCCTGAGCTGGACCATGTATGGGCGTCAGCATCCACGTACCACGGCTGAGAGATACGTAAAGAAGCGAGCGGCTTATCAGATAAGGAAGTCGGTGCCTATGCAATTTATGGTGTTGGCGTAAATTATGAGATGAACAAAAACCTTCGCTTCAGTGCTGGCATCAGCAATCTGCTGAATAAACAGATCTACCGCGAGAACGAAGGCGCTTCAACGTATAACGAACCGGGCCGCGCTTATTATGCGGGTGTGACTACTTCCTTCTAAGACATTTATGAGCCTCTGCGGAGGCTCTTTTTCATGTCGAGGCGTCTGATATTCCGGGAAGTGTTTAAACATTATATTTCGGCGATCAAACATTACATACCACACTGTTATAAAGAATTCTTATTGCCGCTATAAGCAAATCACCGTTTCACAATCTTACGCCGCAAATTATTCTGGGCGAGGCGATGTTTGGCACATTTCCCGGCACAGCGCATCCGCTACGCAAAAAATGAATAAGACTCTGAGGATCCTTTATGAATGGCGTCCAGCCGCACTCAGTTAAACCGGTATTGCTGGTACTGAGTAGTTTTCGCGATATCGTCGCCGGGCATGAAATCTCCGGCTTTTATCTGCCAGAATTGACTCACCCTTTACATGTGCTTGAATCAGCCGGTATTCGAACGACCTTTGCCTCTGTCAAAGGAGGAAAACCACCGGTTTATGGTATCGAAGATGATGCGATCAATCAGTACTACTGGCAGGACGTGGGCTTTCAGCAGCGGCTGAATAACACCTTACCGCTGGCGGCGGCCAAAAGTGAGGATTATAGCGCGGTCCTGTTTGTCGGCGGACACGGCACGATGTGGGATTTCCCCGATGATGCCGTGCTGAAATACCTGACGCGCCAGATGTATGAGAGCGGCAAACCCGTTGCGGCGGTTTGCCACGGCCCGGCAGCGCTGATCAATGTAAAACTGTGTAACGGCCAGTATCTGGTAAAAGGCAAACGCGTGGCGGCCATCACTTATACCGAGGAAATGGAAGTCGGTATGGCAAATGTAGTGCCTTTTATGCTGGAAGCGGCGCTCAAAACGCGAGGTGCACGTCACCAGCCCGCTGATAACTGGCAGTGCAATGTGGTGACCGACGGCCTGCTGATTACCGGTCAAAACCCGCAATCTGCTAGCGCGGTTGGCGAGGCTTTGTGTCACGCGTTGCTGGCAGCGACTCCTCTTGCGTTTTAAAACACTGTTGCCGAAACTGGCTGACGCAGTGTTGAATCCGTGCCAACGCCATAGGCTGATTTTTCCCACAAATCGAAGTTGGCACCCTCATGTTGATGCAACTTGCTACGCCACTCAATGAACTGATGAATGTGCCAGTAACACGAGCGAGATGACTTTCAATGCCTCAACAACAAAGCTCGCTGTATTCCAAGACGACTGACATAAGCGGAAAGACGCTCCGCATGTCTTTCAGTGACCACCAAGCCGATATAGCCATCCGGTCGAATCAGGTAAGCGGTATCCTGTTTGAATCCTTTTTTCTCAAATGCATACTGCTTGGGGAAGACATGCCATTCCACACCATGGCGATCGCACCAGTTCCTGGCTTCTTCAGTGGCTGTACCATAGATGTGTAATTGCCAGACTATCTTTCTCAGTGATGCATAATTGTCTGTCTCACCCATAGCGATATACGGTAAGCGATCGCCCGCACTGACCTCTCCCGCTTTTCCCTCACTTAAAGGACTGTCCGGATAGCTCATCGTCGTTTGTGAGATGACGCGGAAAAGGTATTCGCGTACACGTTCATATCGATAGGTCTGACTGGCGATCGACGGTGCAATGTGTGTACGCACGAAATCTGCAAACCCGCCAGCGGCAGTGATGAAAGTGAAGACCCGGTCTGTGGTTTTTACCAGTTGGTGAGCGAAGCCTTTTCGCTCCGCCTCATAACTATCTAGCAAGGTTTCAGGGGCCTGCGCTTTAATTACCGCAGACAATTTCCACGCAAGGTTTATCGCATCGGCAATGCCGGTATTCATCCCCTGCCCTCCCGCCGGGCTATGGACGTGTGCTGCATCCCCCAGCAGAAATGCACGACCATGTCGAAAATGATTGGTTACCCTGTGATGGACACGGTAGGTAGAAAACCAATTTACCTGTTTGATACTGAGCCCTAATCCGCTGATGGCCCTTTGACTGACATCGTCAAAAGAGTGTTGCTGCTTATCCCCTTCCTCACTTTCAACAGTGCCGATCAAACGATATTGATGCTCCGGCCCATAGGGCATCACCAGGACAAAATCAGACTTGTCAAAGGCAATGTGTCCCTCATTGGCGGGTGTCACTCCACTGGCCAGTACATCTGCAACGTAAAAGAGATGGTTGTAAGTACCGCCTTCGAAGTCACTACCAATCTGATGACGCACCGGGGAATGCGCACCATCACAGCCTGCAAGATAGGTGGCAGTGCAGGTTTCTGTTTGCCCTGTAGGTGTTTTGATCGTGGCAACAATCTGTTCGCCTTCTTCCCTGAACGACATGAATTCTATTTGTCGTTCGACGACAACACCTGCAGTTTCCAGGCGGGTGACCAGCAGTTTTTCATGTCTGTCCTGGGGTAAGACAAGCACGAACGGATACGGAGAAATGTCGTTCCCGGCATTCTTCAGGGGAATGCGCGCCCTCGGTTTTCCCTTCGCCCACATATTCATTGCCGGCATTTTATAGCCTGCCTCGATAGTCTCTTCAGCCAAATCCAACTGGCGATACAGCTCCAGCGTGCGAGCCTGAACGGCCATTGCTCGTGATGTCTCACCCGGTCCCTGACTCTTGTCGATGATTCGAACTGACACGTCTTGTCGGGTGAGCCAGAGTGCCAGCACCAAACCAGTGGGCCCTGCTCCAACGATGAGTACATCGATATTGTTCATAGGACTATCCAACTGTGGGTGAGTTAAACAGGAACACCATGGTGAACGCGTAAGGTTAGTGTGATTTACACAGCTCAATGCAAAGTATAATTGTGCTTGATTGAACTGGGCGTGCTTTTGCTCACTGTCTTCCGCACGCACTGAGTAAAGCATTCTTACCGGCACTAGAGGGGCGCCCTGCCCTTCCGGGCTCGCTGTCATGAGTGTTGATGCTTTAAGCTTGAAATGACATTGTCACCTTTCAAGTGGATTTTTCACCTTCCTGAAAACGCTATAAGGTAGTGTATTAAAGGAAATTTTCTGAAATTTTCAGGCTGAAAATCACCATGAATTTTTGATTGGTGGTGAAGGCAGTGATAGTGATGGCGCTTAGGATGGTCTGGACGCTATTTTTATATGCCCGAGTGAGTTATGACGATGGTATTTCTGCATAACGCATTTCGTGTCGTTCATCCCTTTGCAGCTGTTCCAGGCAGAACTCCAGGATAACGAAATGCATCTAAGCGACAGTAGGTAATTCGTTATCCTCCACTTTCCGCGCAATGCGACTTTTATGCTAAAACCAGCATTTAAGCCTTCTCCAGATTTCTCCTCGTTTATATCACCAGTAGGTGTGATTAATGGCATCTGATAACTACATGTAAGGGTCAGTTGCACATTGGTTGGATGATAGGCACGTAATGCTGCAATGAGAATTGGTCAAATAGGTAAATTTTGTCGAATTGTCTGGGTCGTTGAAAACGGATGAATTTGTCAAAAGTAAGACGCTGGACGCTGGACGCTGGACGCTGGACGCTGGACAATGCAGTATTACCATTAATAACCTAAAGTGAAGTAAAAACCCTTCAATTCAATGATTATTACACCACCGAAAAATAAACTTAAAGTGTTGAATAATAACAAATAATTCCACTTTTTTCAGGCTGAAAATCACCATGCAGTTAGCCAAATTTAAACATTTTCCTGCATAGTGTGTGTTACTACCTTGGCTTCAACCTAATCTAAGATTGATATCTTTTACGTGCTCAATGCTACATACAGCGCAGAAGTTTCGAGAGCTAATTGTTAACATCTAAATATCTAAAATTATCTACATTCTTAGATAAATTTTCACTATTACAGTTCTTCTCTCAATTAGATTACGTGCATTATACTTCTCAGATTCAGATTCAGATTCAGATTCAGGTGTCAGGGTTGATAAAAGTCTTCAATCAAATCCTATTCAAGTTAACCGTAAGGCAATCCCAGTTTGAACCACCAGAACATTTCTGATTCTGAAAATCGAGCGCTAGATATACTTATGTAATGTTGTGCGCAAATTATTTTGTACACCGCAAAATCAACGCGAACTGGAATAATAAAAGCCTCGAGTCTTATCAACAGATTTTAATCTATACAAGTTGTAGTGTGGTGTGCATTGAAACACACGTCACCACAATGGTGGCAAAAACAACGCCACAACCCAATAAATTTTTATTGTTACTTGGATTAATCAGATCATGAGTTAGAACGTTCATACACTGAATTATTCTGAGGAGCGTGTTTGAAAACATGATGCGGAGAAGAAGTTCACATCATTGATGTGAGCTAAATGTGTAGTAGATGTACTTTGAAATTATAATGTTTTTAAAATTCATTCAGTGTTTGGCGAGTGAATAAATTAGTGAAAATGACTGCGTACCAACATTAGCTACTTTTTTAAAAGTGCGGTCACAGCTTGTAGCGCATAATTTTAATGAACAGCGTTAAATGTCATTATTTAAATGAATTATAGGAAGGGAAGGGAAGGGAAGGGAAGGCGTATTTTGTATGACAATCGCATGTGGGTGATAATACGCAAAATCACTGTAGCCTCTACAACCATTTTTATACCAAAGCTCGTGCAGCCTCATATTGTCAACTTCATCTTGCCGATGAAAACGCCGGCCAACCATTTCATCAATCAGCTTGACCATCAACCCTGTTTTTTTCAATAACTCGGCTGAACACCTTTTGTTTAAATATCGTGCTAAGTACGATAGGGTAGGGGAATTGATTGAAACATGACTTTCATGAATTGATTGGTTGGGTGAAAGCCTTAACCACATAAACTATTGATTTAATTGAAGAATATTTATAAAGGCGAAAATCACTCAATCATTAAAAAATCCAATTTTATTGATTTTTACCTAAAAACTGGCATGCGGAAGCTTTTTTAGTACAATACAACAAATCATTATTATTGAGGTGCTTATGAAGCGTGATTACGGTGACGTGTTTGATATCGCCAACCGTGCGAATGGCATGCTGCACGGACTCAGCAGCCATATCGAGCAGCAGCGTCAGGAATTTAACCAGCAAGGCTACTACCATACCTTTACTCGTAATGCCGTCGCCAACTTACCGCTGTTGAGTAAACACGCGGTTGCCGCCGCCATCAGTGAGATGGAAGAGGCGGGTTATGAATTCGGCAGAAAGCAGACGGGCAGCACTTCTCAATATGCAATGAGCATTCAAAACGTCGTCGATATCTATAAGCATCGTAAGGTGCCCAAATATCGCGACAAACATAAAGATCCCTTCGTCGTTTTTGTTGTAAATCTCAAAGGTGGCGTGTCCAAAACTGTCACGACCGTTACCCTGGCACACGGTTTACGTGCTCACCCAGGCTTGCTGCATAATGATCTGCGAATTCTGGTGATTGATTTGGATCCGCAGGCCTCCAGCACCATGTTCCTCAGCCATACCAACAGTGTCGGTTCGGTGCTGGAAACGGCTGCACAGGCGATGCTGAACGATGTCAGCACTCAGCAGCTGCGTGAGCAGTTTGTGAAACCCACTGTGATGCCAGGCGTCGATGTGATGCCCGCTTCGATCGATGATGGTTTTGTCGCCAGCGACTGGGATGCACTGGTTGCTGAGAATCTACCCGGCATCGCTCCATCGGAAGTCCTTCGTCGCAACGTCATTGATCGTCTGGCTGAAGATTACGATTTTATCTTCATCGACACCGGGCCACATCTTGATGCCTTTATGCTCAATGCCATTGCCGCCAGTGACTTACTGCTTACGCCGACACCGCCAGCACAGGTTGATTTTCACTCAACGATGAAATACCTGACGCGACTGCCGGAAATGCTTGAGCGCATTGAGAACGAGGGGATAGAGCCAAGATTGAAAGCAAATATTGGCTTTATGTCGAAGATGACCACCAAACATGACCACATTACGTCTCATAGCTATGCACGTGAGGTGTTCACAAAATCGATGCTGGATGCGGTATTACCCCGTTTAGATGGTTTTGAGCGATGTGGTGAGTCATTTGACACGGTGATCAGCGCAAATCCGACTTCGTATCCAGGCAGTGCCGATGCACTCAGAAAGGCGAAACAGGAAGCCGAGAATTTTTCACGCGCTGTATTTGACCGCATTGAATATATCAGGAGTACCAAGTGACCGAACCCAAATCACTCAAAAGAATTGGCCGCACCATGGGCCAATCCCAGATGTCGAGTTTTATCAACAGCGGCAATCAGTCACGCGTATTCACTCTGAAGTCGGGTAACACAGCGACTTTCAGCCGCCAGCTCATTCCCAGCGGTGAAGTGGAAAGCAAAACCTTTGTTGACGCGCAGGTGAATGGGCGAGACCAGTCAGCGCTCACTGAAGAATCAGTAAAAGACATTACGCGCACCATTGAGTTGCAGCAGTTCTTTCCGGCAATTGGCCGCCTGGTGGATGGCCGCATTGAAATTATGGATGGTTCTCGTCGTCGTGCCGCTTGTCTTTTCGCCGGAACGGGCCTCGAAGTTCTGGTGACCGAGGATGACATTGATATCAGTGATGCCCGCCAGCTGGCTGCGGATATTCAGACAGCAAAAGAGCACAATCTGCGTGAACTGGGTCAACGTTTCCTGATGATGGAAGCGCAGGGCATGAACAAGACCGAGATTGCGAAAGCAGAAGGGATCTCAAACGCCAAAGTGACGCGTGCATTTCAGGCTGCGTGGGTTCCTGCTGAATTCATCGAGTTAATACCGGTCGTCTCCGACCTCAGCATTCCGGACTACAAATTGCTGCTGGATGTGGCAGAAGAAGCGAAAGCAGAGGGTGTGGCGGTTAAAGAGGTTGTGGCTCAGGTCAAAGCGCGAATGGATGACGATCAGGCGCTGCACAAACTGGCCTCCGATGATCAGAAAACCCGGATCCTGTCGTTTTTCACCACTGCTAAAAAGCAGCTGGTTAAGCCGGTGAAAAACAAGAGTGTCACCACCGAGAAGTTTGGCCATTTCTCAGATCGTACCGCTTACGCTAAGCGCAAAACTAACGCAGAAAAGCGCCATGTACAGTATGAATTCTACCGTTTGCCTGCCAATACGCTGGAAGAGATCGATATTGCAATTAAGGCGATCCTTACTAAGTCTTGATCCGGCTCCTTCATACAACGCAAATCCAAAATGGACGTGATTTTCACGTCCTTTTTATTGTTCTCACTTTTCAGTAACCCACGCTCGTTTGAATCTGTGCTTCTAAGCGCTTCAGCAGCCTTCTAAGCCATTTAAGTTCAATTATCGTATCTGGTAAGCCCAATCCTCTCAACGCGGCAAAAACCCTGTACAGGCTGAATTTACGAACATCTGATTGATGATCGTGTTTATACCAAAATCTGGGCTCATCCAGGCCAACAAGTTATACAAAGGGATCTTTTCTCAGGAACGACATTCATAATTGAACGAAATCACCGTCTTCCAGCTGAAACCTGCTTAACAGTCTCATTTAACGCTGATTTTTATCCCCATTATCCACAGGGTAGATCCAATTATTCGATCATAATGAGATCCCATTAAGATCAAAGAAGATCCCGGATCGCTGTAGGCCTTGATATGACTGGGCTGAAAGGGCTTTAATAACCACTATAAGGAGTAAACTAACCGCTATGGAGAGGAAAATAACCGATGAAATGAGTGAAACAACCGATGAAGAGAGTGACTGATAACCGCTGTAGTGAGCAGGCATTGATGAAAGTTGTGTGTAACTGGTTCTGCTGTGCATAACTATGATTTCTGCAGCGTGATTGACTGAAGATCAGCCGCGGTTATCCAGAAAAGGTTATCCCCATTATTCACTGACCCGATCCAAGAATAGATCCTTATAAGATCATAGAAGTTCCTAACAGATCCCCACTACGGTTAAAGCCTTGTGCCGCAAGCCCTGAGGAGAGATTGATAACCGCTATAAAGAGTAAACTAACCGCTATGGAGAGTAAATTATCCTTTATAGAGAGTAGTCTAACCGATGAAGTGAGTGCTAGTATCCGCTATAGAGAGTAAACGCGCGATGTCCCTGTGTATAAACCGGATCCTCGAAAATGTCGGAAAATGAGCTAAAAAACAACAAGATAGTTGAAGCCTTTTCAGAAACAGATAAACGAACTGGCGAACTGGTTGTACTTACCCCCAACAGAGATAACACTGTTCAACCGGTTGCTTTAATGCGATTAGGCTTATTCGTTCCTACGTTAAAATCGACCAATAACCGTAAAAACGACACGACAGCCGTTACTGATGTCACGAACGAACTTAAGTTACTGTCGCTCGTTAAATCAGAAGGTTATGAAAGGATCAGGATCATTGGCCAGCGACTCGATATGGACAATGATTTTAAGACTTGGGTCGGGATCATTCACGCGTTTGCAAAGTACAACGTCACCAATGACAAAGTCGTTTTACCCTTCGTCGAGTTCGTCAAACTATGTGGCATTCCTTCCTCTCGATCTTCAGCCAAGCTGAGGGAGCGACTGGAAGCTTCGCTGATCCGCATTGCATCCAATACCATCCAGTTCGGTACTGCTGACAAAGATGAACTCTATGTCACGCATCTGGTGCAATCCGCTAAATACAGTGTCAAAAAGGATACGGTCGAGCTTCAGGCCGATCCCAAGCTGTTCGAGCTTTATCAGTTTGATCGCAAGGTTTTGCTGCAGCTTCGTGCCATTAACGCTCTGGCTCGTAAGGAGTCCGCTCAGGCGCTTTATACCTTTATCGAAAGCCTGCCTCCTAATCCGGCGCCAATCTCCATGGCGCGCCTGCGACAGCGTCTAAATCTGACATCTCGTCCCATCACGCAAAACGCGACCGTACGCAGGGCGATGGAACAGCTCAAAGACATTGGTTACCTTGATTACACTGAGCTAAAACGCGGTAGCTCCGTGGTATTCCACATTCACTATCGCCGGCCTAAGCTCAAACCTGCAGAGCTGCCACTCAAGCTGCCGGATATTCTCGAAGATGAGCTGGAGTTGGATGATCCCATCGAGACTAATGATGTTGCTGCATCGAGCGAACCGCAGGGTGAAATGGTGATGCTGTCAAAAGCGGAGCTGAAGATCCTCGAGGAAATTCGCAAAGGTAAAGTGAAGTAGTCTTCTGAATTACCCCCATTTGATAACCGCTATAGAGAGTAAGTGCTCTCTATAGCGGTTATTTGCTGCTTCAAGCCACGTCGTTCACCTCCCACATTCACTGCTATCAAGACATTTGTGACCCAGTAACCACTATAGAGAGTAGGCTTGTACTCTCTATAGTGGTTATCTGGAAGTCGCTCACAATTTGCACCATTCTCAGCCAAAACTCGCAATGTGACCGCTTTCAGTGTGATAGAAGAGGGGACTGCTGGTGTTTAGTCGTCGTGGAATGATCCAGGATCGTCGCCAGGTTTTAATAACCACTATAGAGAGTAGGTATGTGCTCTCTATAGTGGTTATTCGACGGAAGTGACGTTATCACTTCTATCTTATTGAGTTATCTGATGATTATTGAGGAATATTTGTTCAGATAACAGTGTGATTTATGTTCAATATCGCCTAAATCACAATGATTATTGCTTTATTATCATTAACTTACTCACTTTTATTGCCGAAAACTGCTTTTCCTTCTCTGTATATCCACTATAGAGAGGAGTTACTCACTACAGTGGATAGCACTGCTGGTGGCATTGATGAGCAGCTTAGCCTGAGATCCTGCCAACAGGAACGCTATTGCGGGATTTTCGCATCCTGCAATAACCGCTATAGAGAGTGAGCTTGCTCTCTATAGCGGTTATTTGGTTTCGTTTAATTATCTTAAGTATATGATTTATAGTATTCATTTTTAATGTTTGATTTTTTGGCTAACCGCTATAGAGAGTAAAATTCCAAGCAATGCACATATCGGAAGAACTTGAAGATCCCATATCGATCGCAAGATCGTTGATTTGCAGGGCAGAGGATCAAACATCCACTATAGAGAGTAGAAACAACCACTATAGAGAGTAACTACTCACTACAGTGGTTATGTTTAATCTACTCCCCTGGTGATTACTAACCTCGCAAGGCTTGCTAATACTGGTGTTAGTAATTACTAACATAAAGGTGATGAGCGCGAGTGCACAGGAACGGATAATTGTCATCATTGCAGCGCGTCAGGGTATGAAGGAGTGGTTTACTCTCTATAGTGGTTGTTCCACAGGATCGAGTCGCACCACGCGATCCTGATCAGGTGAAGATCCCATTCATTTCACGTTTGCTCTTGCTCATCATGACTGGCTGGCAATAGGTAGACTCAGTGAGCGCTTTGGCCTGCGTTCAATATGAGGGGGATTATCTGCTGGCTGGTGAGTGGGGCTAATGGCAGCGAAGCATTCTCGGAAGGATGGAGCCAGGCGATCTCTTCAATCTCAGCCGCTGGCATTATCGTTGTAGTGGGTGCAAGAACAGTGAATATTTCAGCGATAAGCGTATGTCCTGGCTCATTTGCGGCTGTATCAGTGAACTGACCGACATATTGCGTATCCTGCTCAGTGACATTGATTTGCAGTTCCTCTTTGAGTTCACGAATCAATGCAGCCACAGGCCGTTCAGTCGACTCAATTTTCCCTCCGGGCTGCATGAAATAGCGGGTACCGCGCTTGCGAACCAAAAGTACTCGCCCCTCCGCATTGATCATGATTGCCGCCGCAATGCGGATAACCTTGTCTGCGATCATCTTCATCCTCCATTCTTTGTTACTGCGCCTTCGCACCAGTTCGGCGGAAGGGAGGGAGGAGTATAGCTCAAGTGAGAATGGTTATTAATTACATGTTTGATAAATCTTTTCGCATTTCCTCGTTACGCGCTGCAAAGTAGATGTGAGCGATTAGTGTAAATGAATTTCATTCTCAACTATTATTGTTTCGACCCGCGTGACCCATTCCAACTGCAACAAGGGAGGCAGTCAATGTTATTGGCAATCAGGTACGTCTTTGCATCCAGCCCGCTTCGTATTACTGCACTTATCGCCATCGTCCTTCTTCAGGGCCTGATACCGGCGCTTAATGTCTTCATGACAGGAAAGATAATTAACACACTCCATACGCCTCAAATCAGTGATCATGCACTGATGTTCAGTGTTGCTATCTGGTGTCTGTCTTTGCTGGGTATTCAACTGATGACCCCGTTGGTGAATCTCATTCAGGGTGATGTGACGGAAATTTCAACCAGCCATTTCAGCGCCAATATTATGCGGAGAATGAATGAATCTTTTACTCTGAGCCTGTTTGACAACAAGGAGCGTTACGAGCAGTTGGAATATTTGAAAAAAGAAGCAGCATACCGACCGCTTAATTTCATCATTTGCATTATTTACTCATTCAGAGCCACCGTGATGGTTGGAAGCTTGCTACTGGTGCTGATTGCGTATTCAGGGATTGGGGCGGCCATTTGCGCCTTGTCCGTATTACCGATGATTATCATTAATATCCATATCCAGAAAAAATACGTGCACGAGTTATTCAAAAACTCTAAGGACGCAATTGCAATGCGTTACGTCTATGGTGTCAGTATGGATAAAAGCTTTTTACAGGAAATTCGACTCTATGGGCTGGGTAGTTATCTGCTAAAAAAGTTCTCAGGGTCAGCATTTAATACCTATCAACGTATGCACCAGCAACGCGTCAGGGCGCTGATAACGCCCATTCCCGCCATGCTGCTTAGCCTGGTGATGCTATTTGCCGGGGTGTATCTTTTCCTGAGCAATCTGCGCAGCAGTGATATCGCGGTGGGCGCGTTAGTGATGGTGTTTCAGTCCATTGTGATGATGAAATCGCATCTGGATGAAATTGCGAATTACGGTGCCAATCTGACATCAATGGGCAGCTTTTTTCATAGTTACCACTCCTTTATGACCGAGGAGATTGAGCCCGTTACCAACGGCCAAAAATTACTCCCCGATAACACGCCGTTCTCACTCAGTATTAAGCATCTTAGCTTTGGTTATGAAGGCCGGAGCAAGAGAGCCATAGACGGCATTGATCTTGAGATTAGGGCAGGTGAGAAAGTGGCTATTCTGGGGGATAACGGAAGTGGTAAAACCACGCTGATTAAAATGCTGCTGCGGATGTATGCCTATGAACAGGGTGATATCAGCGTATCCGGTGTTCCACTACAAAGTCTGGATATTGACGGTTACCGTCAGCAGGTGGCAACCGTGTTTCAGGACTACGGCAAGTATGAATTTACCGTCGGTGAGAATATCGCACTGAGTCAATATGACACAGAAGCGCATTCCACTCAGGTTGACGATTTACTCAGTAAAGTCGCGTTTCCTCATCCGCAGCAGACCCGACTGGGTAAACAGTTTGGCGGTGATGAACTTTCAATCGGGCAGTGGCAAAGACTGGCGATCGCGCGTGCGTTATACCGTAAAGCCAATCTGTTCATCTTTGATGAGTTTTCATCCTCGCTCGATCCAGAAACTGAACATCGCCTGTTTAAAGAAATCCTTTCACTCGACACGACGGTTATCGCCGTGACTCACCGTCTGGGAAATATCAAAGAGTTCGACAGAATCGTGGTCATGGCGGAGGGAAAAGTGATCGAAAACGGAAGTTTTGCTCTGTTGATGGGTAAACAGGGCAAGTTTTATAATATGTGGCACGCTCAGTTTAAATCGGTCATTGCTGAATCGGCGTAATGCAATCGTCGGGAACTGATTTGAGAGAGACGCCAGTTCATGCTGTTAATCCGGTGCGCCATCAAAATGTTTTCTTCAGAGGGTTGAATAATGATGGTGCGCTGAATTAAATACTTAAATCGGTCATCGATTTAATCTGGCCTGTTAAGCCGGTCAGATTCATCATGGTTTCTTTTTAAGAAACTTAATTATGGCATTCTAAAAATATTCACTGAAATACCTATCTTTATTCAAACGCTCTTACGCAATGTCCTCCGTCATCCTTCCTGATATCTATTTGCAATCATTTCTGAACGTTATCAACATTGAGCAGCAGGAAATATCCTGGAGTTCAGCCGTTTTGGCGGGTTGTGTCAGCTAAGCTTTCGCATTTCTCTTTATCTGCTTAACTGAATGCTGGAAAAAGATAATGGGGATGAAGGATGAAGCAAAAAAACGCGCGCGAGCAAGCAGGGCTCCTTTATCACTCCCTTATCAGAAGCATCACGTTCGCAGGCATTGTGCTGATCGCTGCGGTATTAGGCATCAGCATATGGACACTGCGGCAGGACTGGAATGACACCGTCAGGCAGAGTGAAGAAACGGCGACCAATCTGGCGCTGTCGCAGGCGCGGCAGGCAGAAGATACCTTCTTGCAAACTGAGCTCGCGATGCGTGAAATGCAGCGTGACGTTGAATCGCAGCTGGTGACCGGTATCAATAGCCGCAATCTGAGCCAGACCATGCGGGAGCTTCAGGGGCGATTGCCGCAGCTGCACGGTCTTTTCTATTACGACGCCCAGGGCAAGTGGATAGCCACCTCTGCATCGCAGATACCGGCAGACATCAATAACTCCGATCGCGAATACTTTAGGTTTCAACGCGACAATCCGCGCAACAGCATTCATCTCGGTCCGGTGATCCGTAGCCGAAGTACCGCCGATCTGGTGATCCCCGTTTCACTTCGTATCAGCGATGCGCTGCGCGGGTTTCAGGGCGTTTTGCTGGCTACGGTGAAAGTTGACTATTTCCGGCACTTTTACGCTTATTACGAGATGGGGCCTAAGGACGTACTGGTGTTAATGCTGGCTGACAGTTCCGTGTTATACGCACGGCCGATGCCTGATAGTTTTATCGGCAAAGACCTCTCTTCCAGCCATCTGTTTCAGCAGATGCTGCAGGCCACAAATCGTGGAAGCGGGCAGTGGACCTCGGCTCTTGATGGCAAACCGCGTATCTTTGGTTTTGCACGATCAGATCGTTACCCGCTGGTGGTTGCAGCAGGGTATGACACGCATAGCCTGTTCATTAAATGGATGAAAGGACGCGTACAGGATGTGTTGCTGAGTCTTGCACTATTATCCGCCATCGTTGCCATGGGCGTATTCGTCCTGCGTCAGGCCCGGCACAGCTTGCATTACCAGCTTGAACTGACCAATCTTCGTGATGAACTGAGCGTAGCCAACCATGCACTGAACAGACTGGCGCATGCGGATGCGTTAACGGGGCTGGCAAACAGACGTGCATTTGATCGCTACCTTGAGGAGTGCATCCTGGCCGCTGACACGCACAACGAGCCGGTTTCGCTGGTGATGATCGATATCGATTATTTCAAACGCTATAACGACACTTACGGCCATGTGGCCGGGGACGAATGCCTGAAGCGTGTGGCGCAGGCGATAAACGCCATCTCTCTGCGCGGTACCGATTTGGTGGCACGATATGGCGGAGAAGAGTTCGCCATCGTACTTCCCGGTGCTGATATTGAACATGCGATGGCGGTGGCTGCTGCTGCTGTGCAAGCTGTACGTGAGCAGGACATCATCCATGACTCGTCTCTGTTAGCTTCCCAACGGGTGACGCTGAGCGCGGGATGTGCATCGCTGAACACTGAGAGAGAAAATCGCTCGGCTCAATTGTTGATCAGGCAGGCCGATATGGCGCTCTATTCCGCTAAGCAGGCGGGCAGAAATCAGGTGAAGAGCGATGAGTCATATCTGAACACTCACAGCTGAAAGAGCAAATGCAGCCAGGTTTTAGTGGGGCAACCTGGCTCAATTCATCGATGACATCTTACGCGCCAAATCCGCCATCAATCGTGTGCATAGCGCCTGTCACGAATGAAGCTTCCGGACCGGCAATCCAGGCAACCATACCGGCCACTTCTTCAGGTTTACCGTGACGCTGAATGGCCATAAAACTGTGCATCAGCTCCTTCATCGGGCCGTCTGCCGGATTCATATCGGTGTCGACGGGACCCGGCTGGACGACATTCACCGTAATACCATGTGGTCCAAAGTCACGGGCCAGACCGCGCGCTAATCCTTGCAGGGCCGATTTACTGACGGCATAGGCTGCGCCGCCTGGCATTGGCATCCGGTCTCCGTTGACGGAACCAATGACGATAATGCGACCGCCTTGTGGCATCTGACGGGCGGCTTCTACCGCAGCGTGATAAGGTGCGTGAATGTTGATGCGGAATAAGTGATCTATGGCATCGCTTTCCAGCTCTAACGCATCACCAAAAATTGCCACGCCCGCATTCACCACCAGCACATCCAGAGGCCCGGATTCGCGTACCAGTTTAGTCACGGCATCGCGATCGGCGCTATCCGCCTGAACCGCTTTACTGCCTGTGTCTTCCGCCAGTTTTTCTGCCACTTCGCGCGAGCCGGCGTAACTGAACACTACCGCAGCACCCTCGGAGGCAAAACGCCGCACGATGGCCGCACCAATGCCCCGACTACCGCCCAACACCAGTACCGATTTGTTTGTAAATACCGCCATTAGAGTATCCTCAATTGTATTGTAGTGGTCATTACAATATTATTGAGTCAGTCAGGTTGTCAAAGGAATATGTAGTGATGACTACAAAAACTATCCGTACGCCAGGCCGCCCACGCAAGTTTGATGCGGAACAGGCGGTATGCATTGCACAGAATTTGTTTCACTCGTGTGGTTACGACAGGGTGAGTGTGGGGGATTTGACCAAAGCCTTTGGCATCAATCCGCCCAGCTTTTATGCCGCCTTCGGCAGCAAACTCGGGCTTTATCGGCTGGTGCTTGATCGATATGCCCAAAATGGCGCTATCAGTTTCAAAGCGCTTTTGCGTCACGATCGCCCGGTGGCGGAGTGTCTCTCTGCGGTACTGGATGAAGCTGCAAGTCGCTATGCTGCCGATCCAGAAGCCACCGGATGTCTGGTGCTGGAAGGTATTCATTGCGACGATCTCTCCGCGCGTGAGGTTGCCTGCGGTTTTCATACAGCGGCCGAGAAGATGTTTCATGCCTATATTGCCGAGCGCTATCCAGAACAGGCCGTGCGAATAACGGATTTTATGGTGACGATCATGTCGGGCTTGTCGGCTCGCTCACGGCAGGGTGCCAGCGTGGAGCGTTTGCGGGAGACAGCGCGTCTGGCGGGCCAGATGCTGGCGCAATTACTTCCGGTTTAAAGCAGTCACTGCTGTCGTGGCTGACGCAGTTAAGAAATGAACATCTGTGTTTCTGCGTTCAAAGACGGCTGGCGTAAAAGCTGCAAAGCCCGTCATCCAGAAAAAGTGGTTCCTGATAGGAGTAACTTAGGGTCTATAAAATGTATAACGAAATAGTCGTTTTCAACCGCCGCAAGACGCATCAAGATGCGCGTTGAAAATGGCCTTAAGCGACTTATCGGGTGCATTTTAGCACTATATGAAAGTTGGACAATCCCCGTATCCGTTATGTTGGCCGTGCCAATTGGTATTCTAGGTGCATTGTTATTCACTTCATTGCGCGGACTGGAGAACGATGTCTATTTTCAAGTAGGACTACTGGCAACAATTGGCCTGGCAGTTAAAAATGGCATTTTAATCGTTGAATTTGCTAGGGAGCTTGAACAACAGGGAGAGACACTGATCAATGCCACGCTAAGAGCCGCACGAATGCGTTTGCGCCCGATAATAATGACATCCCTGGCATTCATGTTAGGCGTCTTACCTTTAGTACTGAGCTCAGGGGCTGGAGCCGGGGGACGCAACTCGCTTGGTACTGGTGTATTTGGTGGAACACTGACATCAACCCTATTGGGCATCTTCTTTGTCCCATTATTTTACGTAATTATAAGGAGCCTTTTTCCAGGAAAATTAAAACAATCTTTTAAGGTTGAGGGAAGAGGAACAATATATCCTGAGTTTCAATGAACTCTGAGTGAGCTTCCGTCTAACGACGGAAGCTCACCATTTAATAGAAACATTAACCACGTGTTTTATAAGACAACTAAATTATCTTTTAAAGGTGAATAGCTCAGCAAACTATTACACTATTGGCGAAACCGGATGGAGTTTAAGTGGATCGATGCTTCCGTTAAGAAGTCGCTCAATGGAAATCTTATTAGAAATAACAACGTCCGCATCGGCTAAAGAATACAGTTTAAACATCCCTCTTTGATCATAATTACCACTTTCTGCCAGAATTACTTTACGGTGCGATATACTCATTAGCTGGGAATACCATGCCTGGCGATGTTCTTCATGATGCCATATCCCTTTCTCATTCCAGCTACCGGGAGAAAGAAAGAGTAATTCAAAGTTCAACTTTTCCAGAGAGTTAAGAGCCAGAACTTTATGGCAACTACTGTCATTACGATTCAATTCCCCGCCGATGAAAAGCAGTTGTGCTTGCGTATGGCGCATAATGTCATGAGCGATATTGAAATCATTGGTGACTGCAGTCATTCCAGATGACCAGGGAATAAGGTGTGCTAGCTGCCGGCAGATTACGCCGCTGTCAAAGAATATAACCCGGCATCCTTCCAGATAGCTTAGGGCTGCACGTAGCAATAGACGATTTTCTATTTCTCTCATAGATCCAGAAGTGGGGATTGCTAGTGATTTGACCCCGCCACGAACTGCCAGTAACGCTCCTCTGGAGGACAATTCAGCCACATCACGACGGATTGTCATTTCTGATACGCTAAGCATCTGTGCCAATGTTGCCATGCTAAGAAAAGACTGCTCTCTAAGCGCTTCGATAATGTGTTGGTGCCGTTCAGCGGGGATCATAGTTATACTGGGATGATATTGAACGTGATTGCCGCCAGTAACGCACATACACTCATGATCCAGACCTTCATCATCGAGTGTCGAACATGTTCGTCCACTCGAAGGCCCAGCAGGCTAAGTCCCAAATGCGTAGCCGGGATTACTGGGCTAAGTAGTAAGCCAATCTGCTCGGTGATAAGCATGGCTATGGTCACATGCAGTGGAGATACGTTGAAGCTTTGCCCCAATCCAACGGCCAGAGGAAGTAAGGCAAAATAGAAAGCATCAGAACCAATCAGAATGACGATAGGTACACTGAATGCAGCCAAAATCAAATACAAGTAAGGCCCAAGGCTAGTTGGAAATATTTCCGCAAGTTCATTAACCAATACTTTAATAATTCCGGTATTTTGCAAAATACCAACAAATACGCCGATCGTTAGAAAGATTACAATGACCGGGAAGATAGTGACGGCATACTCTTTAATCTTTTGCTGCGCCTTTTTCGCATCAGGATAGTTAATAATTACTGCTAATGAAAATGCAATCATGAACAAGAAATTACCGGCTACCCAACCGGATACCAGAATGACGATGGTGGCTATGACTAACGCAAAGTTGAGTTTTAATAACCACGGATTAGGACTGTGTGTAGGATTCAACATTTCCTGACGCATTATATGGAATGCTTCAGGCGTAATGCCGGAACCGCTGCGGTTTTCCACTCTAGCCATGTACCAACACAAGATAATGCCAAGTACAAACAGGACACCTTGCAGGGGAAGCAGCTTATAGTAAACCTCAAGGATATCCAGATGCGTCACGGCGATAGCGCGATTGAGAGAACCACCCCACGGCGTGATACCTGTAACGCCCACACCGACTGTTACCAGCAGCAATAGCGTCTTTTTACTGATATTCATCTTTTCATAAATAGGCAGCAGTGCTGGAACAGTAACCAATAAAGTGGCGTAGGCATTGCCGTCGAGGCTACAGATTGAGGCAATCACCAACGTTGCCAGCAATACGGAAAATGTGGAGGGTGTTACGAAGCGTAAAATAAATCGCACAATAACATCGAATACACCGGCTTCCTTCATCAGAGTGAAGAACATGGCGCTAAAAGCAACCAACGTTGCAGTGCCCACCACGGATTTCAGGCCAAGCGCGACATATTCACCCAGCTCTTTGAAACCGAAGCCACAGACTAAAGCTGCAACAGTAGGTAAGATGATAAACAGAATTCCCGGAGGAAACGTATTTTTGAGTAAACACCAGGTCAGTACGATGAACATGACGATCCCGGTGATCAGCATTAATGACATAATTAGTTCCGATTATAATTTTATGATTTTCAGATACAGATTACCCTGACCAATAAATTGGCCAGGTATTTTTTTAAATCACTTCATATTAAATAGTGAATCTAATTCGTTGACGTTTTCTGATGTCAATGTATTCATGCCAAAAGGTTTAAGCATGAAATAAAGCTTTGCCGTTTCTTCTAATTCTTCGGCATTAAATACTGCTTCACGGATATTCTTGCCGGAAATAATCGGTCCGTGGTTTGCCAGCAAAATAGAATTGTGGTTAACCGCGAGCTTTTCTACTTCATCAGCAATAAGCGGCGAACCAGGCCGAATATAAGGAACGACTGGCAGTTTGCCCACGCGCATCACATAGTAAGGAGTGATAGGTGGTAGAGCATTTTCATAATTCAAACCGGGCATGCATGATAGCGCGGTCAGCCATGGCGAATGTAAGTGAACAATGGCTCCACACTGCGGACGCTGGCGGTACATAGCCAGATGCATCAGCACTTCTTTGGATGCTTTTTGTCCCGATAGTAGCTCACCTTGCATGGTGACTTTACTCAGTTCTTCGGCATCGAGATCGCCGAAGCTTGAATTAGTCGGCGTCGCCAGCACGTTGCCATCCGGCAATTTTAAACTGATGTTGCCTGCGCCACCGCTGCTGTAACCACGTTCATACATTGAACGGGCGTAACGCACCAAATCCTGGCGTAACTGTGCTTCACTCATGGAAATACTCCTGTGCTTTGAGGAAGAAATCGCTATTACCAAAGTTTCCAGATTTGAGAATCACCCATTTATCTTCACCAAGAACCTGTGTCCACGGCACGCCTGGTGCAACAGCTTCGCCAATCACCATGCCGTTGATATCCAGTCCCTGCGTGACAGCGCCAGAGGTTTCGCCACCCGCCACGATGAATTTATTGAATCCGGCACTGCTTAAATGCCGCGCAAGATTAGCGAAGAAGTTTTCAATCTTTTCGCTAACCAGCGCTGCGCCATAGTTTCTCTGAATGATTTCGATAATTTGTGGTGGCTGTGTGGCATAAACCAGCGGTGCCAGAGTGGCATCTTTATATTCCTGAACCCAATCAAAAACAGTGTGCAAATAGCCCTGATCGTGAATGATTTTTTCCACATCCAGCGCCAGCGATGGGGCGAGCTGTTGGTAAAAATCAACCTGCTGATTGGTCATTGAAGAGCAACTGCCAGACAGAACGACGCTGGAACCTGAGGCTGCAATCTCAATCGAGCTTTTTGTTGAAGTAAGCTGTTTAGTATCCAGCGCGGCGATTGCATAGCCCAACCCAGCAGCACCGGTAACTAGAGGGAAATGCTGCGTCGCGCGCGCAACGGTGAGTAAATCCGCATTGTCTAATACATCAAAAATCACATACTTCGCTTTACTGGCCGCCAGCGCATCAAGCTGCGCTGCAATCTCATCTGTACGATTTTTCACACAGTCGAATGAGACATTGCCGCAAAATCCAGTCGACTGCATTTCCATTAGTTTTTTCAACGAAGACTGAGTCATTGGCGTGACAGGATGGTGCTGCATACCGCTCTCGTTGAGCAGTTCGCCTTTCACGAAGAGATGCCCATGAATGATAGTACGCTGATTGTCGGGTACCGCCGGACAGATCAGCGTCATTGCGGTGTTAAGGTTTTTCATTAGCGCATCGGTAACCGGACCGATATTGCCCTGTTCAGTCGAATCAAAAGTTGAGCAGTATTTGAAAAGCTGACGCTGGCACCCTTGCGATTTTAACCAGTCAGACGCTGAAAGTGACTGATGGACTGCATCAGTTAGTGGAATCGATCGGCTCTTCAATGCAATCACGATTGCATCAACATCTGTTGCATCGAATGCCTGCGATGGCACCCCATTAAACATCACCACTTTCCAGCCTGCATTCACCATAAAGCTGGCTATGTCGGTTGCGCCGGTAAAGTCATCGGCAATGACGCCTAACTTCGTCATGATCGTTTCCTTAGCTTTCTTGAATTCGAAACATACTGCTTTTGTGATTACATAAATGCAAATACGATCAATGTTAAATTGTGGGGTTGATCACAAATAGTGGCTAAAATCGACTTATCAGGCTCTTTTAAATGAGTTCCCGGGACTATGGCTGGATGCATGATGTAAGGCCTGATGAATTAATTTTCATGTAGTACATTGATAATTAACAATAAAATATGAATGTGATTTTTTTGTATGATAAATGTGATCTCCATCACCTTGCATCTAGTGCATTTATTGGTATAAAAATGCAATCGAAACCGATAAATCATTTGGAGTGTATATGCGTATTCTGGTTTTGCCGTGCGACGGTATCGGCCCTGAAATCACCTCAGCAGCGGTAACCGTGCTGACTTCTCTCGACAAAGCTTTCGGCCTGGGTTTTGAGTTTGATTACGAAGATGTGGGCTTCAAAAGCCTGGAGCTGCATGGAACAACCCTGCGTCAGGAATCGTTAGACAAAGCGAAAACCTATGACGGCATAATTCTGGGTACGCAGTCACATGCTGATTACCCGGCACCTGAGAAAGGTGGCCGTAACGTGTCTGCTGGCTTCCGTATCGGCCTCGACCTTTACGCTAACGTGCGTCCAGCCCGTACCCGTCCATTCCTGACCTCGAACATGAAAGAGGGCAAGTCAATGGATCTGGTGATCATGCGTGAAGCTACCGAAGGCTTTTACCCGGACCGCAACATGACACGCGGCTGGGGTGAAGTGATGCCAAGCCCGGATATGGCATTGTCTACACGTAAAATTACCCGCCACTGCTCAGAGCGTATCGCGCGCAAAGCCTTCGAGCTGGCGATGCAACGTAAGAAGAAAGTGACAGCGATTCATAAAGCCAACAGCTTCCATATGACCGATGGCTTGTTCCTCGAAGCCGTGCGTGATGTGGCAAAAGACTTCCCGGAAGTCGAGCTGGATGACCTGCTGGTTGATGCTTCAACTGCGCACCTGGTGCGTAACCCAGAGCGTTTCGATGTGCTGGTCGCCACCAACTTCTATGGCGACATCATCAGCGATCTGGCAAGTGAATTGTCAGGTAGCCTGGGTCTTGCAGGCTCCATTATGGCCAGCGACACCCTTTGTTGCGCACAAGCACAGCATGGTTCAGCACCGGATATCCAGAATCAGGATAAAGCCAACCCGGTTTCGATGATCCTTTCTGCCGCAATGATGCTGGCATGGTATGCGGAGAAGCATAACCAGCCTAAATTCCTCAAGGCTTCTGAAGAGATTAACCGGGCTGTCGATGAAGTATTGGAAAACCCAGAAACCCGCACCCCTGATCTGGGTGGCAACTGCGGTACCAAAGCATTTGCAGAGAAAGTTGCTGCGGTTATTCGCGCGTAATAGCTGATATCGAACCGCTGCTAAGTGCAGCGGTTCGGTTTCGCGGAGAAGACGATGAGCCAACGGATTGTAATGATTCACGCGACGCCGCTGGCGGTCGCACCCATCAATGACACCTTTTCTAAACAGTGGCCGGAAGCTGAAATCAGTAACTTGCTGGATGATGCCCTAAGCACCGATCGCGCGAAAGTCACTGAAGTCAGCCCACGTCTGAACAAGCGCATTCACTCGTTGGTTGAGTACGCGATAAGTATTGATGCAGCTGCAGTGCTGTTTACCTGTTCAGCCTTTGGTAGCGCAATTGATGATTGCGCAAGGCAGCACACGCTTCCAGTTTTAAAACCGAACGAAGCCATGTTTGAAGCCGCATTAGAGCATGGTGATGACATAGTTATGCTCGCCACGTTCGCCCCAGCCGTAGCAGGGATGGAAGTCGAATTTCGTGAGCTCGCCTCTGCCAAACAATCAAATGCAAAAATGACTGCCATAGTGGTTGCAGGAGCGCGTGATGCATTGAACGTAGGCGACGTAGCGCTGCACAATAAACTGATCATTGAAGCCGCGAGTCAGAATCAGCAGGCCGATGCCATTGTGCTGGCCCATTTCTCTATGGAAGTGGCATTTGAAAGTGCCCAGGCCGCAGTGACGTGCCCGGTATTAAGTAGTCCTCAGGCCGCTGTGGCGAAATTAAAGCGTTTGATGAGTTAATCAAAATTAAGGCAAGGCCGTGAACAGCCATCAATTAACAGAAGAGGTGAAATACAGCGCTATTTCTTCTCTGCCTGACATCGATTTACCGCCACATAGCTGCGACTGCCACCATCATATATTTGATCGGCGATTCCCCTATGCGCCAGATGATAAACGTGATCTGCCTGACGCCACAGTTAATGATTATCGCCATTTTAAAAATCACCTCGGTTTCAGTAGGCATGTTGTTGTGCAACCTTCTTCATACGGTACCGATAATCGCTGTTTAGTGGACGCCTTGACGCAATTCGGTGGCAATACGCGTGGTGAAGCTGTGGTGACAGATTGTGTCACCGACAGTGAGCTGAACAGCCTTGGCAGCGCGGGTGTTACGGGGGTGCGTTTTAATTTCGGAGCAGGGAGCGCGACAACCCCTGAAATGCTTCTTCCTCTAGCGCACAGGCTAGCGGAACGAGGTTGGCATATTCAGGTTCACGCCACTGCAGATACGCTGTGGGCACTGCGTTCCTTGCTGTTGCAGGTGCCTGGAAATCTGGTCATTGATCACTTTTTCCGTCTGCCACAGCCAGAGCCACTAAATCATCAGACATGGCGACTGGCATGGGAATTAATCGATCAGGGGCGTTGTTGGGTGAAACTTTCAGCGCTCTATCACCAGTCAACTCGCACTGATGTTTCTGATATGGCAAATGTGATAAAGGCGTTTTTACATGAAGCAACGGAACGCGTGTTGTGGGGCAGCGACTGGCCGCATCCCAATTTAATTAGCGCGAATAAAAATATGCCAGATGATGCATTAATCCTTTCACAAATATTTAACTGGGCAAGTAACGAACAGGTACGACATAAATTGTTTGTGTCGAATCCGGCTGACCTTTACCGATTTACAGAGTCGAATGCCAAATAAGGCCGAATATAATGGATACGCTGAACTCTACTGCACGAAAAAATAAACCTACTCACTATCGCTATATGATTTTGCTGATGGTGTTTCTCAGTATTGCACTCAATCATGGCGATCGCGCCACCTTCTCGATAGCTGGCACTGATATGATGAAATCTGCCGGCCTGGATATTGTAGCGCTGGGCTATCTTATTTCTACCTTCACCTGGGCTTATGTTCTTGGGCAATATCCCGGCGGCTGGCTACTCGATCGCTTTGGTTCCAAAAAAGTGCTGGTAACAGGCGTTTTTACCTGGTCCTTTTTTGTATTCCTTGTCGGGTTCAGTACCTCATTCGATAACGTCTGGGTGACGCGAATTATGATGTTTGGCTTCATCTTTATGATGGGGTTGATAGAAGCGCCGACTCTTCCGGCAAACTCCCGCTTTCTCGCCGCATGGTTCCCGGCAAAAGAGCGTGGTAAAGCCTCCGGATTCACTACCGCCGCGCAATATTTTGCGCTTGTCGTTTTCCTGCCATTAATGGGCTGGTTCTCTTATACCTTCGGCTGGGAGTCGGTATTCTGGTTTATGGGTGGTCTTGGCATTTTAGTTTCACTGATAATGCATCGCGTGCTGGCGGATACGCCAAAAGTACATCCGTTAGTGAATGACGTTGAGCTGGAATATATTCAGTCCGGCGGTGGCTTAACTAACATGAAGGTCAGCAAAAAAGGTGATAAAAGCGGTAAAGGATATACGCGTAAGTTGCTCACCAGCCGCCTGGCGCTCGGTGTATACATGGGACAGTTTTTCTTCACCGTGCTCTCGTATTTCTTCCTCACCTGGTTCCCGGTTTATCTGGTACACGATCGTGGCATGACGATTCTTAAAGCCGGTTTTGTTGCTTCCCTCCCTGCACTATGCGGCTGTGCGGGTGCGCTACTTGGCGGGGTGCTGTCAGATGCAATGCTGGCTCGCGGATTCAGTTTGTCGGCTGCACGTAAAACACCAATCGTGATTGGCATGCTACTCGCCGTGAGCATGGTGGTTTGTAATTACGTTGATTCCGCATGGGTTGTGGTAGCAATTATGTCGCTGGCGTTCTTCGGCAAAGGCTTTGGCGCAATGGGTTGGTGTGTAGTCTCTGACTTCTCGCCGAAGGAAGCGGTCGGTCTAAGCGGCGGGTTGTTCAACATGATTGGCAATATTTCAGGCATTTTCACGCCCATTATCATCGCGTATATCATTCATGATACCGGTTCATTTAACGGCGCGCTGATATTCGTTGGCGTTTGCGCCTTCCTGAATCTCTGCTGTTATCTATTTGTCGCCGGTAAAATCCAGCGCCTGAACTTCGAGCCCAAGCAGGAAAACAACGACAGCTTCCCGGAGGAACCGCATGCCAGCCACCGCTAATCCAATACGTTTCGCTATCAATCTCGGTAATGCTGTTCTGGCAAAAGTATTGCCCGATGGATCGGCGGGCGGTATCACGGTAGAGATCGCCAATCGCATTGCCGCTGCAATGAATACAGATGCCCATTTCGTGACTTACCCGACCGCAGGCAAAGTGGTTGATGCAGCACAACATGACGTCTGGGATATTGCTTTTCTGGCTGTCGATCCAAAACGTGAAGAGGTGCTGCGTTTTACGCAGCCTTACATCACGATTCAGGGTACGGTACTGGTCAAGGCTGACAGCAACTGGCAAAGCGTTAATCAAATGGATAGAGAAGGTGTCGTTATTAACGTGGGCAAAGGAGCAGCTTACGACCTGCATCTTTCGCGTGAAATGCAGCGCGCCACGCTTAATCGACTCGATTCTTCGCAGGCGGCGATTGATGTGTTTCTCAACGGAGAAGGCGATATGGCGGCTGGTATTCGACAACCACTTGAGCGTGCAGCACGGGAAAATCGAGGTTTCCGGGTGTTGCCAGATAACTTTGGACAAATCAATCAGGCTATTTGCGTACCGCATGAGAAAGCGGATTTACACCTAAAAATTACTGAACTTTTGACGCGATGGCAGCAGGATGGCTCTGTGCAAGACATCATTGAACGTCATTTAGCCGAACAGTAGCCCCCCGTGAATCGTTCTCATTTTGAGAACGCTTCCTTATCAAACGTTCAATTTTCATTCTCTTTTAGCCCTGTCATCGTTATCCCTTCAAGAACATAAGAATAAATTCGGTTACGGAAGGTTTGTATGACATTGCTCTTATCTCTGGAACGCTCTGAGTTAGTTATAAACGGCTCTAAATATCACTTCATCGATTTAAGCCGTTTGCTATCGCTGGAACAGCTGCAGCAAATGCCTTACAGCTTGCGCATCCTGCTGGAGAACGTCGCGTTACGTTCACCAGAAACGCTGCATGGATTTCTCCGCATGCTGTCCGGGGAAGCCGCTTATGAAGAAGTGGCTTTTTATCCCGATCGTCTGATGTTCCATGACACAACCTGTTTGCCTGCATTAGCGGACTTCGCCGCAATGCGTGATCTGGCGGCAGAGTTGGGTGGCGATGCCCGCGCCATTAATCCGCTTATTCCGGCAGTGCTGACTATCGATCACTCGGTGATTGTTGAGGGCTATGCATCATCCAGCGCACTGGAAGAAAACCTGCAATTTGATTTTCGCCGCAATGCGGAACGCTATCGCTTCATTCGTTGGGCAGAGCAAAGCCTGGATAATTTCCGTGTCATCCCTCCCGGAACCGGCATCATTCATCTGATGAACCTTGAAGCGATTGCAGAGGTGGCAACTGTTGATGATCGTGAAGCCATTCCGCTGCTGCACGCGGATTACATGATTGCCACCGACAGCCATACGCCGATGATTAACGCACTCGGGATTCTTGGCTGGGGCGTGGGTGGACTTGAAGGTCAAGCCGCGTTACTAGGCGAACCGGTTACGCTACGTTTTCCAGAAGTAATCGGTATCTCGCTCTCAGGAAAACTGTCTGCTGACGTTAGTGAGAGCGATCTTGCACTACACGTAACCCGTCTGCTGCGTGAACAGGGTGTTGTCGGAAAATTTGTTGAATTTACAGGGCCATCACTGCATCTGTTGCCACTGGAGTCTCGCGCCACCATCGCCAATATGGCCCCGGAATACGGCGCTACCGTGGTGTTTTTTCCCTTTGATCAGTGCAGCGTGGACTACGTCTGTATGACCGGAAGAAGTGAAGAGAAACAGGCGCTGATTAAGGGCTATATGCAGGCACAGCATTTGTGGCGCAGCCCGGAAATGCCGCAACCCCATTTCACGCAGCTGATTGAGCTGGATCTTGGCAGCATTGAACCAAGTATGGCCGGGCCGGTGAATCCGCATCAGCAGATCCCATTAAGTTATGCTGCTGAGAGCTTTAGGCAAAGTATTTCCGTTGAAGCTCAATCACGCAGCTGGAAGCATGAAGCGTATCCCGAGCCTATCCATCAAGGGGCAATTGCCATTGCTGCCATAACCAGTTGCACCACGACGGCCAATCCTTGGTTAGTGGTACAGGCGGCACTCTTCGCACGTAATGCGGCCCGTCATGGATTGAAACCTAAGCCCTGGGTCAAAACATCATTTTCACCGGGTTCACGTGCGGTGACCGATTATCTCGGCGAGTCCGGGCTGCTGAATGAACTTGAAAAAGTTGGCTATGATGTTGCCGGATATGGCTGCATGACCTGTATTGGTAGCTCAGGTGCGCTCCAACCGGCGATGGAAGAACTGGTGAATGAAGGGCTTCAGGCGGTATGCGTATTGTCCGGCAACCGTAATTTCCCGCGCCGTGTTAACCCTAGTCTTGGCCACGGCTACCTGACATCTCCCGCGCTGGTAATCGCCTGGGCGCTGGCGGGTCATATGTCGCATGACATGCTCTATGACCCATTAGGCAATGATAAAGATCAGCGGCCGATTTATATGCGGGATTTAATGCCAGGCCGGGAAGAGGTGCAGCTTTGGGTCAAAAAAATTATGAAGCGCGACTTTTACGTTAAGCGTCGTGACATCATCTGGCAGGGCACTCCCCACTGGCAGCAAATTGCCGCACCGGGCAGCGTTCATTATCCGTGGGAAGACGCCTCAACATATCTGCGCCGTCCGGGATATCTGGACAAGTTGCCGCGTGACGCCAAAGACCCTTTAACGCTTCGCGACGCGCGGCCCTTCCTGTGGTTTGGTGATGACGTAACGACCGACCACATCTCACCCGCCGGTGCTATTCACGCCAGTAGCCTGGCGGGAAAATGGCTGTTAGACCGCAATGAAGATCCACAGGACCTGAATCTTTACTCCACACGTCGCAGTAATCATGAAGTAATGGTGCGTGGTGCTTTCACTAACAAAGCACTGGCTAATCGCCTGTTACCCGAAGAACGGCGCGGTGGCGGTGGTTTTGCCTGGGATGCAGGGCATCAACATATCCTGCCAGCTTATGAAGCCGCTCAGAGTTGGCTTGCAGAGAGTTTACCGTTAGTGGTATTTGCTGGCGAGCGTTACGGTGCCGGATCAAGCCGCGACTGGGCAGCCAAAGCTCAGGCATTAATGGGCGTGAAAGCTGTGGTGGCTAAAAGCTTTGAGCGTATCCATCGCACCAATCTCATCGGCATGGGGATTCTGCCGCTGCACTTTGCACCCGGTGAAGCAGAACGATTACCTCAAATGGATGGCAGTGAAACACTCAATTTCACTGGATTAGAATCGCTGCAGCCTGGCTGTAACCCGCTCTGGTTGTATATCAACCGCGATGGTGAGCTGCTGGCGAAAATTAGCCTTTTAGCAGTTATTGATTCACACCAGGAGCTACGTTATCTCCGTCACGGTGGTATTTTGCCGTATGTTATTCAGCAAACATTGAAACAATGAGTGGATAGTCCGATGCGTTACGATCTGGTGTCGTTATCAATTTTTGTGGCCGTTGCTGAAGAGCAGAACCTGACGCGCGCAGCGCACCGCAAGCACACTGCCGTATCGGCGGTGAGCAAACGCATTGCCGAACTGGAGCAGCAGGTTGGCACACAGTTGATGTTGCGGCTGCCGCGTGGCATTGAACTGACACCCGCTGGCCACTCCTTGCTCTACCATGCCCGTCAGGTATTTCGCAATCTGGAACAAATGGAAGAGGAGTTGAGTGATTATGCCGCAGGTGTACGAGGCCATATTCGCATCTACACCATTTCAGCAGCGCTGATGCATTGTCTGCCGCAGGCTGTTGGGCAATTTTTGGGAAATTACCCACAAACCGATATCGATATCGAAGAACATATCGGCATAGGCGTGGTGCAGGGGGTGCTGGAAGGCAGCGCTGACGTGGGGATTTTCTCCAGCTGGACAACATCGTCAGGCATAGAAATCTGGCCATGGCAACACGATCACCTTGCGGTGATGGTGTCGCCAGCCCACCCGTTGGCAGATCGCACTTCCCTGAAGCTTATAGATGTCATTGATGAAAAAATTATTGGCCCGCATCGTGACAGTGCGGTCAGCCATATTCTTGACAGGGAAGCACGCAAGCTGGGAAAAACACTCAATATCGGGCTGCGCGTCAGTAGTTTTGTGTCAATGGCGGAATTGGTCAGTCACCAGCTTGGCATAGCCATTTTACCGGTCAATGAGATCTCTCCGTCCGCCCTGCTTAACGGGGTCAGAAGCATCCCTCTGGCTGAAACCTGGGCAAGCAGAGAGCTGTTAGTTGGGGTCAAAAATTATGCACATGCTTCCCCATCGGTTAAGACCTTGCTCAAAAGCCTTGTGCCAGTGGAAAGATGCGAGATTAAGGATGGCAAATAATAGCGTTAGAACCTGTCAGTCTAGGCTAACAGGTTTATTTTTCAGGCAAAGCAAATGCAGGTCGGGCTGGCCGCTTCAATAACAATGTCGGTTTTCATCAACATACCGCTGCTGAGATCCACGTTGAAGACTTGGATGGTATCTGAATCTTCGTTGGCGCTATAAAACTGCGTGCCATCAGGTGATAGTGTGGTGAAACGAGGCGTTTTTCCACCGCAAGGCACCCAACCAATTGGCTCAAGCGCGCCGTTTTGTGCATCTATCGCGAATACTGCAATGCTGTCATGACCCCGATTAGCTGCATAGAGAAAACGACCGGAAGGGTGAACCTCAATTTCACTCGCGTCACTGCGCATCGTGTAACCTTCAGGTAATGCAGAAAGGCTCTGAATTAGCGTTAATTTGCCCTGCGTCAAATCCACGGCAAATACGCTTACAGTGCTGCTGAGTTCGCTAACGCCATACAGCCATTGCCCGCTGGGATGAAAATCAACATGGCGAGGCCAGCTGCCCTCAGCCAGTTGTACTTCGTCAGATAGCTCAGACTGGATGCCATTCCAGTGATAAAGGCACACCATGTCGATGCCATTACCAGCGGGACGTCCCTGCATCGGAACAGCAAAATACGCGCTCGATGGTGCAAAAACAATTTCATGCGGTCGTGAAAGTGACGGAGCATCATCCTGCGGGCGACCTTCCACATAAGCCAGATGTGATGGCGCGTCCAGACCATTAGGATCGATGGTTAGTGCTGCAATATTGCCGCCTTCATGATTCGCAATCAGCAACACGGTATTGTCTGGTGTCAGCGCACTGCCGACGGGATTGTTTCGACGCTTCGGGTCAAGTGCCGGATTGGGGTGGCGAGGTCCAGTTGTTTGATCGCTGATTAATGTCAGCAAGCCAGTATTCTCATCACGATCATAAATCGCGACTCGATCGCCATCCCCATGCAATGCATACAAGCGTTTACGCTCTGAGTCTAACGTTAACCATGAAGGATTTTCCTGAACAGACTCAATGCGCTGCAGATGGTGCCATACACCAGAATCTGTGATGCGAAACACCTCAATACCTTTACCTCTAGCCCCGCGCCAGGTTGACGTACGGCAGCCAACATATGCAAAAGTTGTCATCAACACCCCCGTTATTTGCATTTATGATTACACAAGTGCAAACGTGGCAAAGTGATCTGCGTCGCAACTTTTAGCCATTCATCAGTAATAACATGGGTTAGAGCGGATTGAAGTGGCCATTCAAGACAGGTGCAATTATAAATTCGGGCGCGCAATGTGCATTTAATTAACTTCAAATGCAAAAAATGAACGATCTCGCTCACATTTCCAGCAAACCTACATTGCAGAAATTCCTTGCTCGCCGCTTACTGTTAACAGGCAGTAAACAACCGTTAAAAAAATGTATCTGGGAGAAGGGTATGACCCAACGTATCGCATATGTCACATCCGGTATGGGCAGTCTTGGAACCGCAATCTGTCGTCGATTAGCTCAAGATGGTTTTAAAGTGATTGCTGGTTGCGGGCCAGACTCAAAAAGAAAACAAACCTGGCTTGATGATAATAAGAAATTAGGTTTCGATTTTATTTCATCTGAAGGCAATGTTGCAGACTGGGATTCTACCGTTAAGGCTTTTGAAAAAATCCGTGCTGAAGTTGGCGAAGTTGACGTGCTTATAAATAATTCAGGAACGGCTCGTAATGTTTTATTTCGTGACATGCAGCCGCCAGAATGGAAAGCCGTTATCGATATTAATATGAACTCATTATTTAACGTTACACGTCAGGTCGTTGACGGAATGATGGCGCGTGGGTGGGGCAGGATAATTAATATATCCTCCTTAAACGCTCAAGTCGGTACGATTGGACAGGTAAACTACTCAACCGCAAAATATGCAGTGAGAGGTTTTACCCGAGCACTGGCGCGTGAGGTTTCCGCGCGCGGCGTCACCGTCAACACGGTCTCCCCGGGCTATCTTGCGACGAGCAAGCTGAAAACGGTCACACCTGTGCAGGTCATCGATAAAATTGTGCAGGAAATTCCCGTGCGTCGCCTGGGCTCACCAAAAGAAATCGCTTCGATTTGTGCCTGGCTGGCGTCAGATGAAGCAGGCTATGCCACCGGGGCAAACTTCTCCGTAAATGGCGGAATGCACATGAGTTAATAAAATCTAAGCCACACTTTTTAATAATGACAACTACTTTTATTACGCATATAGCAATATATGCGTTGGAGGCTTCTATGCTCTCTTTTCTGGGTTACGGCATGATCGTGGTCTTCATGATCCTGATTATGACCAAAAGACTTTCCGCACTGGTTGCATTAACGATTATTCCGATTATCTTCGCCATCATTGCTGGTTTTGGTGGTGAGATGGGCGAGATGATGATTGAGGGATTAAAGAAAGTGGCCCCAACGGCCATTATGGTGATATTCGCCATTCTTTATTTCAGCACCATGTTTGATACCGGTTTATTTGATCCGATAATTCGCTTCTTCCTGAAAATTATTAATGGCGATCCCGTAAAGGCCGTTATGTGTACTGCACTGCTGGCGGCGATGGTTTCGCTGGACGGTGATGGCTCAACGACCTACATGATTTGCGTCACCGCGATGTTGCCGCTGTTCAAACGTATTCGCCTCGATCCGCTGGCGCTAACCTGTGTAGTGTTCCTGTCGGGCAGTGTAACCAATCTTCTTCCCTGGGGCGGACCGCTGGCACGTGTGTCGGCATCTTTGAAAGTTGAATCCAGCGAATTGTTTATCCCGCTAATTCCGACGATGGTGTGCGGCCTTGTCGGCGTGCTGGTGCTGTCCTGGTATATTGGTATTCGTGAGCGGCGCCGCTTGGGTAAGCTCAGTATTCAAACGAATAGTAACGGCTCAGTGCTGGAAGAGGATGCTGAGAGCTATCTGCCAGCCATTAATGATGTGAATGAGGAACTGCGCAGACCAAAACTGTTCTGGCTGAATGCAGTCCTAACGATTGTCTTAATGGCATCGCTGGTGATGGAGCTTCTTCCCCTGTCGGTACTGTTTATGGTCGCATTTGCCATCGCGTTGCTAATTAACTATCCGCATCTGGATGCACAGCGCCAACGCATCGCAGCGCACGCACCGGCAGCACTTAACCAGACATCCATTTTCCTTGCTGCCGGTATCTTCGCGGGTATTCTTTCTGGCACCGGAATGGTAACCGCGATGTCAGGCACATTGCTTGACGTATTACCTGATGCGTGGGGACCTTATCTGGCTCCGATTACAGCGCTGATTAGCTTGCCCGGTACGTTCTTTATGTCTAATGATGCCTTCTATTACGGCGTACTGCCGGTGTTGGCAGAAGCGGCTAAGGTTTATGGTATTACTGCAGCAGAAATTGGCAGAGCTTCACTGGTGGGACAACCCGTGCATCTTTTGAGTCCACTTGTGGCTTCAACTTATTTGCTGGTTGGCCTGGCAGGTGTTGAGTTCAGCGACCATCAGAAATACACCTTTAAGTGGGCATTCCTGCTGTGCATGATCTTCCTAGGATCGGGACTTTTACTCGGACTGTACCCGATATATTCATCCGCCAGTTAATATCAAAAAGGCTCACTAAGTGATAATGCTTGTCAGTTAAGATCTTAATGGAGGCCGCAACGGATAACGTTGTGGCCTCTTTTTTACCGCCCTTGGGTAATGCCGCACTCTTCTTTCCGGCAGCACCAGCCCTGGAGCCATCGCCATTATCTCTTCCATTATCCGCGGTATTTTTCCCGGTGAGATGCCCGGTAGCAGGCTCAGATGACTTCTCAGATACAGTGCGGACTGCTTAAAACTCATCTGATAAGGTTCCACGCCTTTCAGGCTGTACGCCATCTGCGCCATCATGAACCTCAGAAGGTTA
>NZ_SZZZ01000016.1:0-115338 GCF_009830025.1 Pantoea sp. Taur | reverse complement strand
AAAAAGTGCCATGCCGGTTACAGCCCAGACCATCATTTCCATCGATAAACGGCGCTTTCGTAACGTCACTGTCCCGGTATCAGCGAGACACTCGTCAATGAGTTCAGGAGAAAGGAGATCGGAAAGCCCCGAGAATTCCTGAGGCGTAAACTTATGAACGATATCGAGAGCCTGACTGAGAAGCATAAAAAAATCCGTAATCCCTGAGAGATTACGGATTCTTGCAGAACTGCCGGATCGTTCATCCGATCATTTTTGTCTTAACTGATCGGCATTACGGCGATGTCGGCGTTTTTACTCCCTTTCCCATGACGTAATAATGATATCCCCGTTAACCCTCCGCTTAATATCCACATGGACGATCACCTTTTCAAAAAGGCGCGCTTCATCACGGTAAGTTAATAACAGATTGAAAAACAATAACTTTTATTAGTAAAATGAGTGCAATTAACGTAAATAACAATACGTTATGAATTTTACGCACAAAGTTATCCACAGACCGATCCTTGCGATCCACTCCGCGTAACAATGAAAAAGATCCTGACATCCCTGCTCTGATTCAACATTCCTCTCTGGATGTGGCATCCTTATAGCCCTCATTATCGCAACGAAGAAAATACGAACCTATGGCGCAAATTGCAGAAAATCCCCTGATTCTGGTAGACGGATCCTCTTATCTCTACCGGGCGTATCATGCCTTTCCGCCGCTGACCAACAGTGCAGGCGAGCCCACGGGCGCGATGTACGGTGTGCTCAACATGCTGAAAAGTTTGCTGATGCAGTATCAGCCGAGCCATGTGGCCGTGGTCTTCGATGCGAAAGGCAAAACTTTCCGCGATGAATTATTCGAGCACTACAAATCGCACCGTCCGCCAATGCCCGACGATCTGCGTGCACAGATCGAGCCGCTGCACGAGATGGTCAAAGCGATGGGATTACCGCTGCTGGCGGTGACCGGCGTTGAGGCTGATGACGTGATTGGTACTCTGGCACTGGAAGCAGAAAAGCAGGGCCGTGCAGTGCTGATCAGTACCGGTGATAAGGATATGGCGCAGCTGGTCACGCCCGGCATTACGTTGATCAATACCATGACCAACACCGTGTTGGGCCCGGAAGAGGTTGAGCAAAAATACGGTGTGCCGCCTTCATTGATTATCGATTTCCTTGCCATGATGGGTGACAGCTCGGATAACATTCCGGGTGTGCCTGGCGTGGGTGAGAAAACGGCACAGGCGCTGCTGCAGGGCCTGGGCGGCATGCAGTCGATTTACGACAACCTGGATAAAGTGGCGGATCTCTCGTTCCGTGGCGCGAAGACCATGGCAGCGAAGCTAGAGCAGAATCGCGAAGTCGCATTCCTGTCCTATCAGCTGGCGACCATCAAAACGGATGTAGAACTGGAACTGGGTTGTGAGCAACTCACCGTTAACGAACCGGACGTTGAAAAGCTGCAAAATCTTTTCGGCCGTTATGAATTCAAACGCTGGATCACCGATTTACAGGACGGCACCTGGTTGCAGGGCAAAAAGAGCAATGTGCAGGCGCAGAAATCGCTGGCGACTGAACCTGTGGCTGCGGTGGCGGAAACCGCTAGCGTGCTGTCATCTGACGGCTACGTCACCATTTTGGATGAGGCAACCTTCGACGAGTGGCTGCAAAAACTGAAAAAAGCAGAACTCTTTGCCTTCGATCTGGAAACCGATTCTCTGGATAGCTGGAGTGCCAACATTGTCGGCCTCTCCTTTGCGGTTGCGCCCGGTGAAGCCGCTTATCTTCCGGTGGCCCATGACTATCTTGATGCGCCAGAACAACTCGACCGCAGCGACGTGTTGAAAAAGCTAAAACCGCTACTGGAAGACGCTAAATCTGCAAAAGTCGGTCAGAACCTCAAATACGATCGTGGCGTGCTGAAGAACTACGATATTGAGCTGAACGGCATTAAATTCGACACCATGCTGGAATCTTATTGCCTGAGCAGCGTCGGCGGCAAACATGATATGGATAGCCTGGCTTCGCGCTGGCTGAACCATAAAACCGTCACCTTCGAAGAGATTGCCGGTAAAGGAAAAAATCAGCTGACCTTCAACCAGATTGCTATCGAGCAGGCCGCTCATTACGCTGCAGAAGACGCAGATGTCACGCTGCAGTTGCATCTGCAGATGTGGCCGAAGCTGGAGCAGGAAGCGGGTCCGAAGCAGGTCTTCACCGATATCGAGATGCCGCTGGTGACCGTGATTTCACGCATTGAACGCAACGGCGTATTGATCGATCAAAACATCCTGGCCAAACATTCGCAGGAGCTGACCGCACGTCTGGCGGAACTGGAGTTGAAAGCGCACGAACTGGCAGGCGAGCCGTTTAATCTCTCCTCCACCAAACAGCTGCAAACCATTCTGTTTGAAAAGCAGGGCATCAAGCCCACTAAAAAAACGCCGGGTGGCGCACCGTCAACCAGCGAAGAAGTGCTGGCTGAACTGGCGCTGGACTATCCGCTGCCCAAAGTGATTCTGGAGCATCGTGGCCTGTCTAAGCTGAAGTCGACTTATACCGACAAATTGCCTTTGATGATCAATCCGGTTACCGGCCGCGTGCATACTTCTTATCATCAGGCGGTCACGGCCACCGGACGTCTCTCATCTACCGATCCCAATCTGCAAAATATCCCAGTGCGCAACGATGAAGGCCGTCGTATTCGCCAGGCTTTTATCGCAGGTAAAGATAATCGCATCGTTGCGGCTGACTACTCGCAAATTGAACTGCGCATCATGGCGCATCTGTCGCAGGATAAAGGCCTGCTGGATGCGTTTGCGCAGGGTGAAGACATTCACCGCGCGACAGCGTCAGAAGTCTTTGGTGTTGCGCTGAGCAAGGTTTCAGGTGAGCAACGCCGCAGTGCCAAGGCAATTAACTTTGGCCTGATTTATGGCATGAGCGCCTTCGGTCTGTCGCGCCAGTTGAATATCGGTGCTGGCGAAGCGAAAAAGTATATGGATCTCTACTTTGAGCGTTATCCGGGCGTACTGCGTTACATGGAAGAGACTCGCACCCAGGCGGCCGAGAAGGGCTACGTGGAGACACTGGATGGTCGCCGCCTGTGGCTTCCGGACATCAGCTCCAGCAACGCCATTCGTCGTAAGGCGGCAGAGCGCGCGGCGATTAACGCCCCGATGCAGGGCACCGCAGCGGACATTATCAAACGCGCGATGATCGCTGTAGATGGCTGGTTACTGCAACAGCAGGATGACGCTGTGAAGATGATCATGCAGGTACACGATGAACTGGTGTTTGAAATCCACAAAGACGCGGTAGAGAGTGCGAGTGCGACGATCCGCCAACTGATGGAGAGCAGCATGAAACTTGATGTACCGCTGCAGGTTGAAGTGGGAACGGGCGATAACTGGGACCAGGCGCACTAAGGAACGTTGTCGGCGGTATATCTATGCCGCTGACATCGTCATAAGAAAAAAGTTTACTTAATCGGTTCAGCAACGATGTAAAGCCGCTTGTTAAATGCGCATTTTGTAAATGCCTATCGGCTAAGCATTTTTTTAGTAATTAAACTACACGCCTTAAGCCAAAGTGTGACGGACCCGGTAAAAAAGATGTGGAATCCTGAAACTTAACAACAAAAAACCCTTTGTTGGTCAGGAAAAATCAGGTAAAGTTCATCGCGTAGGGTACAGAGGTAAGATGTTCTATCTTTCAGACCTTTTACTTCACGTAATCGGATTTGGCTGAATATTTAGCCGCCCCAGTCATTTATGACTGGGGCGTTTTTTATTGGGCTTTTTCTGAAAAGCGGGTCGTAAACCCGCACTTCACATTACGCAGAAGGGGCTTCTTCATCTTCCTGCGCCGGTTCCAGCTCACTGAACCAGCTATCCAGTTTCTGGCGAACGATATCAACGCCGATCTTCTTGAGTGATGAGAACATCTCTACCTGCACATCACCCATAAAACTTAATGCTGCCTCACGCACCAGTTTGAGCTGCGCTTTACGTGCACCTGATGCCAGCTTATCTGCTTTAGTTAACAGCACCAGTACAGGGATGCCGCTCTGGACTGCCCATTCAATCATATTCTGATCGAGGTCTTTCAGCGGATGGCGAATATCCATCAGCACCACCAGGCCTTTCAGCGCCTGGCGCTTCTGCAAATATTCAGACAGCGCACGCTGCCATTTACGTTTCATCTCTTCCGGGACTTCGGCGTAGCCATAACCCGGCAAGTCGACCAGGGTTTTCCCCTCGACGACCTGGAACAGGTTGATGAGCTGAGTACGACCTGGCGTTTTACTGGTACGCGCCAGGCTTTTCTGGTTGGTGATGGTATTCAGCGCGCTGGATTTGCCTGCGTTAGAGCGTCCGGCAAACGCGACCTCAATGCCCACATCTGCCGGTAAATGGCGAATATCCGGGGCGCTGAGCACGAAGTGGGTCATGTGATAATTCAAAGCAGACAAAGTAAAGCTCCAGCAAAGTGATTCGTTCAATTGGGCTGATTATACCTGTTATGGCGCAAAAGTGCCCGATAGCGTCTTAACGCGCCACTTTGTAAGAGATCGACGATAATTACTGCCAGTCATTACCGATTAATAGAATGTTCATATGTTGGATATCGTAATATTTTCAATAAGATAAGTAGATATTGAAAATTACCGCTCTAAATTAAAGACATGTCTCACTTGTTCATTTTACTGATTGGTCTACATTTGGTGTCAGTGCACGGCAGCACCCATCAGGATGATGCGCTCAGGAGTGTCGGGGATGACCAGGAGCATGGCAGGATGTGATTCAGGTACGAGTCGGACAAGGAAAAGGATTACTCGCAGGAGCGATGAGGCGAAGGAGCAACCGGGACGTTGAGAGCTGTAAAGGATTTATACCGTTATTCCTTCAGTAGAAGGTGCGAAATAAGGCGATAGCATAGGCTATCGCCTTTTTTCTTTGTCATCTTTCTGCTAGATTTCGCCGCAATTCTATACTGAAGAAAAATCGCCGAGACCGGACACCATGAAGCAACCTGCACCAGCCCAGCGTGGCAAACCTGCTGCTAAAGCCAAACGCAAATCGCGTGAAGAACTGAACCAGGAAGCACGCGATCGTAAACGCGATAAAAAGCACAGCGGCCATAAAGCGGGCAGCCGTGCTAACCCGGAAACCAAAGGCGCTGGCAAAGGCCAGGGTCAGAAAAATGCCGATCCACGTACTGGCAGTAAAAAACCGGTTGCGCTGGTGGCCGATGGTAAAACCGTACCGGAGAAAAAGCCGGTAGCGAAAGCCAGGCCGAAAGCGGAGAAGGTTCGTCTGACACCGGAAGAAGAGCTGGCGAAGCTGGAAAATGATGAACGCCTCGACACCTTACTGGATCGTCTGGAAAGTGGTGAGACACTCAGCGCTGAAGATCAGGCATGGCTCGATCAGACGCTGGATCGCATTGACGAACTGATGGAAACCCTCGGTATCGCGTTGGATGACGGTGCTGAAGATGAACAAGCCGAAGTCGATATGATGCGCTTGTTAAAAGGCAACTAAGTCATTTTTGATCGGCATGCGCATTTGCGCATGCCGCGCTAAACAGGTATTCGCTGATGCTTTGGCCTGGATCAATTTTAGCGCTGCTGCTGACATGTTATCTCCTGTGGTTATTGTTTAAACTTCGTCGCCTGTCGCGTCTGAAGTCGCGTTTACGCCGGCGTACGGCTCACCGCTATCTCTCCTCTTCTGCAACGCGACCCTCCCTCAAACGACGTCACCGTAAGGAGTGAGCATGTCATCGCAGCAGATTGAATGGGACCAGCGGCTGATTGAAAAATACAATTACGCGGGTCCGCGTTACACCTCATACCCCACTGCGCTGGAGTTCAATGAGAACTTTGGCGAGGCAAGCTTCCAGTTTGCGGTTGAACGCTATCCTCAACGTTCCCTGTCGCTGTATGTCCATATTCCGTTCTGCCATCGCCTTTGCTACTTCTGCGGCTGTAATAAGATTGTGACGCGCCAGCTGCACAAGGCCGATCGCTATCTGGATGTGCTGGAGCAGGAAATCCGCCAGCGTGCGCCGCTGTTTGCCGGACGCCGCGTCACGCAGTTGCACTGGGGCGGTGGTACGCCAACCTTTCTCAATCAAGCTCAGGTCAGCCGGCTGGTGGCGCTGCTGCGTGGCCATTTTGAGATTGCTGATGACGTTGAGATGTCGATCGAAGTCGATCCACGCGAAATTGAGCTGGCGATGATCGATCATCTGCGTGCTGAAGGTTTTAATCGCCTGAGTATGGGTGTGCAGGACTTCAATAAGGCGGTGCAGGAGCGCGTCAATCGCGTGCAGGATGAAGAGACTATCTTCGGGCTGGTTGAGCGTGCGCGTGCGCGAGGATTCCGCTCAGTCAGCCTGGATCTGATTTACGGCCTGCCGCTCCAGACGCCCGAAAGCTTTGCCTTCACCTTACAGCGAGTCATCGCGCTTAATCCCGATCGTCTCAGCGTATTCAATTACGCGCACATGCCGACGCTGTTTGCTGCACAACGCAAAATCAAAGATGAAGAGCTACCTGGTGCGGAACAGAAGCTGCAAATCCTGCAGCAAACCATTGGCACCCTAACGGATGCAGGCTATCAGTTCATCGGGATGGATCACTTTGCCAAACCGGATGATGAGTTGGCCATTGCGCAGCGTGCGGGTGAACTGCACCGCAACTTTCAGGGGTACACCACGCAAGGCGAAACCGAGCTAGTCGGATTCGGCGTCTCAGCGATCAGTATGCTGGGAGACAGTTATGCTCAGAACCAAAAAGAATTGAAAGAATACTATGCCAGCGTGGAGCAGAGCGGGAACGCGCTATGGCGTGGTTTGACACTAAGCGACGATGACTGTCTGCGCCGTGATGTCATCAAAACGCTGATTTGTCATTTCTCATTAGATTTCGCGGCGATTGAAGCGCAGTGGCCGATCACCTTCGAAACCTATTTTGCGGAAGATTTAGCGTTACTGGCGCCTTTGATGGCGGATGGTTTGCTGGAACGGCGTGGGCGTAGTCTGCATGTCACAGGAATTGGGCGTTTACTGATTCGTAATATCTGCATGTGCTTCGATCGTTATCTGCGCCAAAAGGCTTGCATGCAGCAATTCTCGCGGGTGATATAAAAATCAGGGGAGCATCGCGCTCCCCTGATTCTCACTTATTCCATTCCGAGCTCTTTCAGTTTACGCGTCAGGGTATTACGACCCCAACCCAATAAACGTGCGGCTTCCTGCTTGTGTCCCTGAGTGTGACGCAGGGCGGTGGTGAGCAGCGTGCGCTCCATCTCCGGCTGCGCTTCAGAGAGCAGGTTTTGATGACCGGAACGCAGCGCGCGGTCCGCCCATTGTGCCAGCAAGGTGGCCCAGCTATCCGGCAGAGACTGCACTGGATTGTCCGGCGTGCTCGACTCAAACAGCTCCGGCGGCAGATCCTGAATCAGTACTTCCTGGCCTGCAGCCATCACGGTTAACCAGCGACAGGTATTTTCCAGCTGGCGTACGTTACCGGACCAATGCAGGCGCGTCAGCGCGGTTTCGGTTTCCGGATGCAGAATCTTCGCTTCGACGCCTAACTCACGCGCGGCGACTTGCAGGAAGTAGCGCGCCAGACGTGGGATATCTTCGCGACGCTCACGCAGCGGCGGTAAGTGCACGCGAATCACGTTCAGGCGATGGAACAGATCCTCACGGAACTTGCCTTCCTGCACGCGCAACTCAAGGTTTTGGTGGGTTGCCGCGATAATACGCACATCCACTTTCACCGGTGCGTAGCCGCCCACGCGATAGAACTGGCCATCGGCCAACACGCGCAGCAAGCGGGTTTGCACGTCGAGCGGCATATCACCTATTTCATCAAGAAACAGCGTGCCCCCATCGGCCTGTTCAAAACGGCCCTGACGGATCTGATTCGCCCCGGTAAAGGCCCCTTTCTCATGCCCGAACAATTCGGATTCGATCAGGTCTTTCGGGATTGCCGCCATATTCAGCGCGATAAACGGTGATTTGGCACGCGGGCTGTGACGATGCAGAGCATGCGCCACTAACTCTTTACCGGTACCCGATTCACCATTAATCAGCACGCTGATGGAAGATCGCGACAAACGGCCGATGATGCGAAACACATCCTGCATCGCCGGCGCTTCGCCAATGATGTCGGTTGTCGGGCCGCTTACCGGCTGATTACGCGGCTGCTGCTGTTCCTGATAGTGACTGATCGCACGTTCAACCAGCGCGACCGCTTCATCAATATCAAACGGCTTGGGCAGATAATCGAACGCGCCTTGTTGATATGCGCTGACGGCGGCATCAAGATCCGAATGCGCGGTCATTATGATGACCGGTAGCATTGGGTGACGCTGTTTAATCTGTTTCAGCAGCGCCAGTCCATCCATGCCCGGCATGCGAATATCCGATAACAATACATCTGGGGTTTTACTTGAGAGTGCATCCAGCACCTCATTGCCGCTGTCAAATGTCGCGCAGCTCAAACCGGCTCCAGTGAGCGCACGTTCAAGCACCCAGCGGATGGAGCTATCGTCATCGACGATCCAGACTATCCCTCGTTGCATAGAAACCTCACTGGCGAATAGGCAGGTAAACCGAGAATTCGGTATGTCCTGGCCAACTGTTAAATTCTATTTTTCCTGAATGCTGATCGATCAGGCTGCGGGCGATGGAGAGACCTAAACCGGTGCCTCCTTCACGACCACTCACCATCGGATAGAACAGCGTGTCCTGTAGCTGAGCAGGAATCCCAGGGCCATCATCTTCAATATCAATACGTGCCACCAGGCGATAACGGGTGCCGTGCAGCGTCAGCTGGAACGCGGTACGGGTGCGGATCACGATAGTGCCACCTTCGTCACCCAGCGCCTGCAACGCATTACGCACTACGTTGAGTAGCACCTGCTCAATCTGATCGGGATCGTGTGGCAGCTCGGGCAGGCTCGGGTCGTAATCACGCACCAGCGAGACATTGTCCGGCAGCTCCATCGAGACCAGATTCACCACGCGCTCCGCCACCTGATGAATGCTTTGTGTGACGTGCATACCGGGCTGTTGGGGCCCCAGTAAACGATCAACCAGATTACGCAGGCGGTCCGCCTGTTCGATAATAATCCGGGTATATTCATGCAGCGAAGGATCGGGCAGAGCACGCGTTAATAACTGCGCGGCGCCGCGTAAACCTCCGAGCGGGTTTTTAATTTCATGCGCCAGTCCGCGCACTAAATCACGTGCGGCGACCTGCTGAGCATGTTGCAGCTGTTCCTGGCTGAGACGGCGTTGATTATCCATCGGCGCCATTTCAAGCAGGATAAGACCATCGGGTAGACGCTGTGCGGTCAGCGACATAATGTGCGCGCGGCCATCGACCACTAACGTCACTTCGCTGTCGGTAAAGCCCTGGCCTGCTCCAAGACTCTCGCTCATCACCTCAATATTCAGCGAAAAATAGCCGGTTAATTCCGGTAATGGCGTGCCGAACAATTTGCGTGAGCTTTGCGCCAGTAATTGCTGCGCCGCCGGGTTGGCGTAATGGATAACCAGATCGTTATCGACCAGCAAAATACTGTTGATTAGAGAGTTAAGAATCTGCCCCGCGTCGGGCAGTGTGCCAGTTGCCATACAGCGTTCCTCTGCACTAATTTAGTGCATTATAGCCTTTTGGGACTGAAAACTATCATTTGAACGATGAATTCGCGGTGAAAAAAGCCCATCCGGAGATGGGCTAAAGTTTCCACGGCAACAAAAAAACGTTCAGGTTATTTACGCCGCCAATCAGCGGCGTGAAATGCGCTGAAATTTTTTAAATTAAACGCTGTAGTACAGTTCGAACTCAACTGGGTGCGGAGTCATGCGCACGCGGTCAACTTCTGGCTTACGCAGTTCGATATACGCGTCGATAGCGTCATCAGTGAACACGCCGCCACGGGTCAGGAACTCGCGGTCTTCGTTCAGTGCGTTCAGTGCTTCTTCCAGAGAACCTGCAACTTTTGGAATCTCAGCTTCTTCTTCCGGTGGCAGGTCATACAGGTTTTTGTCCATCGCATCGCCAGGGTGGATCTTGTTGATAACACCATCAAGACCCGCCATCAGCAGCGCGGTGAAGGCCAGGTACGGGTTAGCCGCTGGATCCGGGAAGCGTGCTTCGATACGACGTGCTTTCGGGCTGGCAACCACTGGGATACGGATTGAAGCTGAACGGTTACGTGCTGAGTAAGCCAGCATAACAGGTGCTTCGTAACCCGGGACCAGACGCTTGTAAGAGTTGGTGGTTGGGTTAGCCAGGGCGTTGATCGCTTTAGCGTGCTTGATGATACCGCCGATGTAGAACAGAGCAGTTTCAGACAGGCCGCCGTACTTGTCGCCAGAGAACAGGTTCACGCCGCCTTTTGACAGGGACATGTGGCAGTGCATACCAGAACCGTTATCGCCGAACATTGGCTTAGGCATGAAGGTTGCAGTTTTGCCGTACGCGTGAGCAACGTTGTGCACCACGTATTTGTAGATCTGAATTTCGTCAGCTTTTTTGGTCATGGTGTTGAAGCGGGTAGCCACTTCGTTCTGACCAGCAGTAGCAACTTCGTGGTGGTGAGCTTCAACCACCAGGCCCATCTGCTCCATGGTCAGACACATAGCAGAACGGATGTCCTGAGATGAATCGACTGGTGGAACCGGGAAGTAACCGCCTTTCAGACATGGACGGTGACCTTTGTTACCGCCTTCGTATTCTTTACCGGTGTTCCATGCCGCTTCGATATCATCGATAGCCACGTGTGAACCTGAAGTAGAAGAACCGAAACGAATGTCATCGAACAGGAAGAACTCTGGCTCTGGTCCAAACAGCACGGTATCCGCGATGCCTGAAGAACGCAGGAACTCTTCTGCACGTTTAGCAATGGAGCGTGGGTCACGGTCGTAGCCCTGCAGCGTGCCTGGCTCGAGGATGTCACAACGGATGATCAGCGTTGGATCTTCGAAGAAAGGATCCATAACTGCAGTGGTCGCATCCGGCATCAGCACCATGTCTGATTCGTTAATGCCTTTCCAGCCACCGATGGATGAGCCATCGAACATTTTGCCTTCTTCGAAGAAGTCAGCGTTAACCTGGTGAGCAGGGATAGTAACGTGCTGTTCTTTACCTTTGGTATCGGTAAAACGCAGGTCAACAAACTTAACTTCGTGCTCGTTCATCATCGAGAGGACGTGTTCAGCGGACATACTTAAACTCTCCTGGAAATGGTCATAATCGTCATGGTGAGAGAACTTCGTTGCCTGGAATGTGTCACGCTTACTGACCACCCCTAACCAAGATCTCGGCAAGCTCTTTTCAACCGTTGTATAACTGTCGTTTTCGCTTGAAAGATATAAAGCGAATTCTGTGCCAACTTTATTACAATGGTAAAAATGGCGCTGTGACGCGCTCTTTCGTGAGTCGGTCACTGCACCAGTATGGATGATGCGCACTAATTTGGTGCTTAATAGATCAATTATCGCATCAAAAAGGTGCAAAACCCCATCACAGTGCAGATTAATGCACCGTTATTGGTGCTAAAAAACAGCACTAAGATAAACTTTAAGGGAATACTGTGATCATGTTCAGTCTTTCGCTTAATCCGTGTACAATACCGCGTTATTTCTATAATGCCTGAGGCAAAGCTGTGATCGAAAATTTGCGTAACATCGCCATCATCGCGCACGTTGACCATGGTAAGACCACCCTGGTTGACAAGCTGTTACAACAGTCCGGTACTTTTGATGCTCGTACCGAAGCGACTGAGCGCGTAATGGACTCCAACGATTTGGAGAAAGAGCGTGGGATTACCATCCTCGCAAAAAACACCGCCATCAAATGGAACGACTACCGTATCAACATCGTTGATACCCCAGGACACGCCGACTTCGGTGGTGAAGTGGAACGTGTTATGTCCATGGTGGATTCGGTGCTGCTGGTTGTAGATGCGATGGATGGCCCTATGCCGCAAACCCGCTTCGTAACCAAAAAAGCCTTTGCTCATGGTTTGAAGCCGATTGTAGTCATCAACAAAGTTGACCGTCCGGGCGCGCGTCCTGATTGGGTTGTTGATCAGGTGTTTGACCTGTTCGTTAACCTCGACGCGACTGACGAGCAGCTGGACTTCCCTATCATTTATGCGTCAGCGCTGAATGGTATCGCCGGTCTGGATCACAACGACATGGCAGACGACATGACCCCGCTGTATCAGGCGATTGTGGATCGTGTTTCTCCACCACAGGTTGAAGTTGAAGCCCCACTGCAGATGCAGATCTCGCAGCTGGACTACAACAACTACCTGGGCGTTATCGGCATTGGCCGCATCAAGCGCGGTAAAATCAAGCCGAACCAGCAAGTCACTATCATTGATAGCGAAGGCAAAACCCGTAACGGTAAAGTCGGTAAAGTACTGGGCCACCTGGGTCTGGAACGTATCGAGAGCGCCGAGGCTGAAGCAGGCGATATCATCGCTGTAACCGGTCTGGGCGAGCTGAACATCTCTGACACCATCTGCGACACGCAGAAGGTTGAAGCGCTGCCAGCCCTGAGCGTTGATGAGCCAACCGTAACCATGTTCTTTAACGTCAACACTTCACCTTTCTGCGGTAAAGAAGGTAAGTATGTGACTTCGCGCCAGATCCTGGAGCGTCTGAACAAAGAGCTGGTGCACAACGTGGCACTGCGTGTTGAAGAAACCGAAGATTCAGACGCATTCCGTGTGTCTGGTCGTGGTGAGCTGCACTTGTCTGTTCTGATCGAGAACATGCGTCGTGAAGGTTTCGAACTGGCGGTATCCCGTCCGAAAGTTATCTTCCGCGAATTCGAAGGCCGTAAACAAGAGCCATTCGAAAACGTGACCCTCGACATCGAAGAAACCCACCAGGGTTCTGTGATGCAGGCGATGGGTGAGCGTAAAGGCGATCTGAAAAATATGGATCCAGATGGCAAAGGCCGTGTACGTCTCGACTACATGATCCCAAGCCGCGGCCTGATCGGCTTCCGTAACGAATTCATGACCATGACTTCAGGTACTGGCCTGCTGTACTCCACCTTCAGCCACTACGACGATGTGCGTCCAGGCGAAGTGGGCCAGCGTCAGAACGGTGTACTGATCTCTAACGGCCAGGGTAAAGCAGTCGCATTCGCACTGTTCAGCCTGCAGGATCGCGGTAAGCTGTTCCTGGGTCACGGTGCTGAAGTTTATGAAGGCCAGATCATCGGTATTCACAGCCGTTCTAACGACCTGACAGTTAACTGCCTGACCGGTAAGAAACTGACTAACATGCGTGCGTCAGGTACTGACGAAGCGACCACTCTGGTTCCACCGCAGAAAATGACGCTGGAGCAGGCTATCGAGTTCATCGATGATGACGAACTGGTAGAAGTGACTCCGCAGTCAGTCCGTATTCGTAAACGTCACCTGACCGAGAACGACCGTAAGCGTGCGTCTCGCGGCGGTAAAGAGTAAGCGAAACAGTCTGATATTTAAGCCCCGCATCGCGGGGCTTTTTTGTGCCTGCAACCCGCTGCAACGCTCGCTTTGTGAAAGTTGTCCCCGATTCCAGAACGCTTATTTCCCCCTCATCGTACCTGTTCAGTCATGCTTTTTGCCGCTAAAGTGAATGATCCAGGGAATAGAAGGAGAGGCGTCATGCTGTACATCTTTGATTTAGGCAATGTGATTGTTGATATCGATTTTAATCGCGTGCTCGGCGTCTGGAGTGACCTGGGACGTGTGCCGCTGGCGACCTTACAAAGTCGCTTCCAGATGGATGAGGCGTTCGAGAAACACGAACGTGGTGAGATCAGCGATCCCGAGTTTGCGGCGCGTATCTGTGATCAACTGGATATCGCCTTAAGCTATCCGCAATTCACCGCGGGCTGGCAGGCGGTGTTTGTCGGGGTGCGTCCGGAAACGCTGGCGATCATGAACACACTGCGCGCCAACGGTGAGCGCGTGGTAATCCTGTCCAACACCAATCAGTTGCACTTTGAGTTCTGGCCAACGCAGTATCCGGAAGTGCAACAGGCCGCCGATCACGTCTATATGTCGCAAGACATAGGCATGCGTAAGCCAGAAGCGCGTATCTATCAATATGTGCTTGAGCACGAAGGCTATACCGCCGATCAAGCGGTGTTCTTTGATGATAATCGCGCCAACATTGATGCCGCGCGCGCGCTAGGTATAGAGAGCGTGCTGGTGGAAGACGCGAAAACCGTGCCGGACTGGTTCGCGAGCCGTCGCTGAGTGGTAACACGTAACCATTTGCGTCACTCGGCACACGCGTTTTTCCTGTGGGTTAAACTGCTCTGGCGCCGTGTTGATGAAGACAACATGACGACGCAGGCCGGGAATCTGGCCTACGTCTCATTGCTGGCTTTGGTGCCGCTGATCGCCGTGGTGTTTGCGCTTTTTGCTGCTTTCCCGATGTTTTCGGAGATCAGCGTCCAGCTTAAGCATTTCATCTTCAGCAACTTTATGCCGGCAGCCGGTGACGTTATCCAGCGCTATCTCGACCAGTTTGTGGCCAACGTCAATAAAATGACAGCGGTCGGGATTGTCGGATTGATCGTGACTGCGCTGTTGCTAATGCACTCGGTAGACAGCGCACTCAACACGATCTGGCGCAGTACTAAACCACGACCAATGGTTTACTCCTTTGCCGTCTACTGGATGATCCTGACGCTGGGCCCGATACTGGCTGGTGCCAGTCTGGCCATCAGCTCTTACTTGTTATCGCTGCGCTGGGTCAACGTCACTGGCGTGACCAGCCTTATCGATCAGGTATTACGCATCTTTCCTCTGGTACTCGCCATCCTCGCGTTCTGGTTGCTCTACAGCATCGTCCCAACGCGCCGTGTGCCAACGCGTGATGCACTGGTCGGCGCGATTGTCGCCGGGCTGCTGTTTGAGCTGGGCAAAAAAGGGTTTGCGCTCTATGTTACGATGTTCCCTTCGTATCAATTAATTTACGGCGTACTGGCAGTCATCCCGATTCTGTTTTTATGGGTTTACTGGACCTGGTGTATTGTGTTGTTAGGCGCGGAAATCACCGTCACCCTGGATGACTATCGCCAGCTAAAACAGCAGGAACGCGAAAAAGAACGAGAGGAAACATGATTGCTTTGATTCAGCGCGTCAGTCGCGCCAGCGTCGTGGTGGATGACGCTACGGTGGGTGAGATTGACGCCGGTTTGCTGGTGTTGTTAGGGGTGGAAAAGGGCGATGACGAACAAAAGGCCCAGCGGTTGTCTGAACGTGTGCTGGGTTATCGCATCTTCGGTGATGAGAACGACAAAATGAACCTGAACGTACAGCAGGCCGGTGGCAGCGTGCTGGTGGTTTCGCAATTCACTCTTGCCGCCGACACCAACAAAGGCATGCGTCCCTCATTCTCAGGTGGTGCCGAACCGGCGGAAGCCGAACGTCTCTATTACCATTTCAGCGATTGTTGCCGGGCACAGGGTGTGACCACGGCGAACGGTCGTTTTGCTGCCAACATGCAGGTTTCACTGGTGAATGATGGTCCAGTGACCTTCTGGTTGCAGGTGTGAGGTTTTCAGCCGAGCGGCCAGGGATCAGCCACGCAAGCTCCGAACGAGAGAATCACTTTATGTATCATCTTCGTGTGCCGCAAACGGCGGAAGAACTGGATACTTATTATCAGTTCCGCTGGGAAATGTTACGTAAGCCGCTGCGTCAGCCGCAGGGCTCTGAACGTGATGCCTGGGATGCGCTGGCGCATCATCAGATGGTGGTCGATGAGCAGGGCGATCCTGTTGCGGTTGGCCGTCTCTATATCAACGCGGAAAACGAAGCCGCTATCCGCTTCCTGGCCGTACACCCTTCGGTGCAGGGCAAAGGATTAGGGACGCTGGTGGCGATGACGCTGGAATCCGTTGCGCGTCAGGAGGGGGCGAAGCGCGTGACCTGTAGCGCGCGTGAAGACGCCGTGGAGTTCTTCGCCAAGCTGGGCTATGTCAATCAGGGAGAAATCACCGCGCCACAAACCACGCCGGTGCGCCATTTCCTGATGATCAAACCGGTGGTGACACTGGATGACATTCTGCACCGCGCTGACTGGTGTGGTCAGTTGCAGCAGGCCTGGTACGAGCATATTCCGCTCAGTGAGAAAATGGGCGTGCGCATTCTGCAATATACCGGGCAGAAGTTCGTTACTACCATGCCAGAAACCGGCAACCAGAACCCGCACCACACATTATTCGCTGGTAGTTTGTTCTCACTGGCTACGCTCACAGGCTGGGGGCTGATTTGGCTATTACTGCGCGAGCGGCATCTCGGCGGCACTATCATCCTTGCCGATGCTCATATTCGTTACAGTAAGCCCATTAGTGGGCGTCCGGGTGCGATTGCCGACCTGGGATCACTGAGTGGCGACCTTGACCGTCTGGCGCGTGGTCGTAAAGCACGCGTGCAGATGGAAGTGGAACTGTTTGGTGATGATGAGCTGGGTGCGGTGTTTGAAGGGGTATATATCGTACTGCCAGCCGATGCAGAGGGTGCATTAGAAGAGGGTGGCTCGGGTGCACGCATTAATTAATGCGTGCAGATTACGTTGTAGCCATCTTCAACCTTAATCGGTAGCAGCGCGAAGAATGGCGCATCGGTGAGCGACAGGGTGTCGCTACTGATACGCGGCATTCCTCGCATCGCTACCGTTTGCTGAAAATCTATTGAACCTGACCCGCATGCATCGTCTGCTGCACCGATTGTGTATCGGTGGTCACGGACACATTACCCTCAACACTTTGGCGCAATGGCGCGGCAGCACTCAATGAACCTTTCACCTGTAGCAAAAGATTACTGTTGCCGCTAAGAGGCAACGCAGGCCAGCCCCAGTTCTGCAACACATTGGCTGGCACCGCCTGACCTTTGAGATTCAGCGTCAATGGACGCTGTGCATCCTGGCCAATACTCGCCGTCCCTTCCAGCAAACCGTTACCGTTGAAGGCGCTCATTTCCGTCACCTGAATCTGCTGATCGTTAGCATTAAAGGCAATGGAGGGATGGCGCAGATCGGTGCGATTAAACGTTGCTTCCGCCGCGTTAAAGCTCGCTTTACCGCCCCAGATTCCCCACTGATGCTGGCGTGCCAGTAGCAGGTTATCGGCGTTACCATCCAGCGCGGTCATCTGGAATGGGAAAGCAGGGTTGATGTCGATCACCAGATTACGATTGGCCGTAGCGTGTGTCACCAGCACGCTATCCAGCCATGATGGCAATGCTTGCTGCCAGCGGTCGCGCCAGTTCTGCGGTAAGGTATATTCCAGCCCGGCAATGGCTAAATCATTCAGCGTCAGGCGTTTATCGCTGCGCGTCCAGTTGCCGCTGGCACGGATCACGCCATTGGCCCAACGTGAACTGAACTGGGCCGATTCAATGCCCTGCGCCGAGAAGTTGGCATTAACAATCGGATCGTTCAGCTCAAAGCCACCATTAATGAAGTTACCGGCATTCATCGACAGTGAGCCATCATCGCTTTGCCAGTCATCTCCACGCAGCGTGATGTTCTTCAGGGTTAAATCGAGGTCGGTGACAGCCCAATCGGGCCCTTGCAGTCGGGCATCGGTCATATCCAGGCGATTGATGCTCACTGACGGCACGTCGCGCAGAGGATTGAGGAAATCACTCAGATTTTGATGGGTCTGCAGGCGGATATCGTTAAGACGTAGCTGATCAATCTTCCAGTTACCCTGCGCGTCGCGCTCGGCGTTGCCGGTCATCGAACCACGCGCGAGATCGGCCCCAATATTGCTGAATATCATGCGGTGCTGCTTCACACTTCCCTGCAGCAGCACATTGTTGCCCGGAACACCATTCAGCGTCAGCTTGCCTGCGCTCATCTGGAACTGTGCATCGCTGCCCAGCATATCCGTCGGGGTCGGTTTCCACGGGATAATTCCGCCATTAACCCGTTCAGCGATCATCGGCAGCATGCTGTGCGGGCTATCAATGCGCACGTTGTTCAGTTGCAGGCGATTGGCCTGGATAGGCAGCGTGGTATCGGGCGTCTGATTCGCGAGGTTAATCTCGCCATCACGCACGTCGATGCTATCAAAATGCAGCCAGTAACTGAATTGCACCAGCGCCAGTCCAAGATCGACGCGCTTGGCCACCAACACCGCTGGCTGACCATCGTGCCCAAAGCTGAAATCATCCAGCATGATGTGCGAGGGAGAAGAGAAGTTGTGCTCTATCTTGCTGAGGGAAAGATGCCAGGCGGTCTTATCACTTACCCAACGGCTAAACCAACCTGCGCCCCACTGTGTCTGTAGCAAGACATACAGGACAACCAGCCCCAGCAGAATCAGCAGCAGTAAGGTAAGGAAAAACTTGCCTAAAAATTTCATCGCATCCATCCATCCCGATATTTATCCGGTAAGAGGTTGTTATGCCTGAATTACCGTTACAGCTCAACAGCCTGGATGTAAAAGCGGATAAATAACAGGCAGGCCGTAGCCTGCCTTAAGGGTTACTTTTCCTGTGGAAAGACGAGGTTAAGCACGATTGCGGTGATACCACCGGCAGCAATGCCTGAGGAAAGCAGGGTTTTCAGCCAGTCCGGGGCGAATTGCAGAATCAGCGGTTGCTGTGAAACACCCAGGCCAACGGCCAGCGACAGTGCGATGATCATAATGGCGCGACGGTTCAGCGGCTCGCGCGAAACGATGCGTACACCCGATGCCGCAATCGTGCCAAACATCACGATGGTGGCACCACCCAGCACTGGCTCAGGAATGTGCTGCACAAAACCACTCACCGCCGGGAACAGGCCAAGCACGATCAGCATCAGTGCCACGACAAAGCCCACATAACGGCTGGCAACGCCGGTCAATTGGATCACGCCATTGTTCTGCCCAAAGCAGGAGTTCGGAAACGTATTGAACAATGCGGATACAAATGAGTTGAGGCCATTAGCCAGCACGCCGCCTTTTAAGCGCTTCATATACAGTGGGCCGCTCACCGGTTGCTCTGACACATCCGAGGTGGCAGTGATATCGCCGATGGTTTCCAGCGAGGTCACCATAAACACCAGCATCAACGGGATCAGCAGGTTCCAGTCAAAACCGAGACCGTAATAAAGCGGTGTCGGTACCGCCACCAGCGGTTGATCGGTGGGCGCGCTGGTGGCAGGTAGCATATCCAGCGCCCATGCCAACGCATAACCGACCGCCATCGCGATCACCAGTGAAGCCACACGCAGGTAGGGATTGCGCTGACGGTTGAGCAGGATAATCACCACCAATACCGCGCCAGCCAGCAGCAGGTTCTTTGGTGTGCCGAAAGTGTGATCGCTCATCGCCGCGAAGCCACCGCCAATCGAGGTCAGGCCGACCTGAATCAGTGACAGGCCAATAATCATCACCACAATGCCGGAAACCAGCGGGGTAATAATACGACGCGCCAGATGCAGAACGCGTGACAGCACCATTTCGGTACAGGACGCCACCATCAACGTACCGAACAGCTCGGCCATCATGGTCGGGACATCGGCACCGCCATTTTTCAGCGCCATGCCACCCATAATCAGCGGTGTCACAAAGTTAAAGCTGGTGCCCTGAATGGAGAGCAAACCAGAACCTACTGGCCCCCAGGTTTTGATTTGCAGGATCGAAGCCACACCCGATGCAAATAGCGACATGCTGATAATGTGCTGCGTATCCTGAGCCGGTAAGCCCAGCGCCTGGCAGATCAACAGTGCAGGGGTAATCACAGCAACGAACATCGCCAGCAGATGCTGACAGGCAGCAAACAGCGTTTGTGGCAACGGTGGACGATCTTCGAGGCGGTAAATCAGTTCACTCTTTGGACGGGCTGACTGATGAGATTCAGCGGTATTGACGGACATGGTGCGCGTTCTCAATGACAACAAAGGGGCGATTTTAAACGGTTGCGTTGTGAAAGCAATCGTTTGCAATGCCCCTTTTCACTTGCATTGATTTAAAGCGTAAACACGGTACGGCTGCGGCTATCATCTTCCTGCCATGCCTGAGCCACTTCACTCAACGGGCGCATCTGGAAAGCGACCGAAAAATCACTCTCCGCCGCGGCGTTCAACATTTCGCTGATGCAGGCGATCAGATCCGCATCGGATACGCTGCCCAGACCGCTGCCCATTAATGTCAGACCGGATGAGCGCAACAGCTTGCTGTGCAGAGTAATCTCCTGGCCACTCAGCGAGCCGATTTGCACGAAGCGCACCGATTTCTCTCCACCCGCGACAGCCGCCTGCATGATATCAAGTGCACTCTGGCCCCACAGGTAATCCAGCACGATATCGATACCTTCTTTCATCAGTGCGGGCAGTGCGCCGGGCAACTCATCCAGCGTCAGGGTGATGTCCGCGCCCTGGGCACGCAGTTGATCGAGCACTTCACGATTGCGTCCAGTGGCGATGATTTTGCCTGCGCCGAGGTGTCGTGCAATGCGCACCGCTAATCCACCTGAAGTGCCGGTGGCGCCATTGATCAGCACCGTTTCACCCGGCTGCAACTGCGCCCGGCGCGTCAATGCTGCCCAGGAGGACATGCCCGGATTGGCGATGGCGGCTGCCAGCACCGGATCGAGTGAGGCGGGCAGAGGCACAATGGCAGTGGCTGGAACCAGGGTTCTTTCCGCCATGCTGCCCCAGGGCGCATCAAAGGCGAGAAAATAGACCGGATCGCCGTTGCTGAGTGTACCGGTGCCGTCAATGCCGGTGATAAAAGGATAATGTGTGGTGGCGCTGTAGTGTTTGCCAGAAGCGCGTGCTTTCGCCAGTTGACTGACGGCAGCCGCTTTAACGCTAACTATCACATGCTGTTCATCGGCTTGTGGTTCGGGAAAATCACCGTAAACCGGCTGTTCACCCGCTGCGGAAACGATAGCTGCTTTCATGCATTCTCCTTCAGATAATCGGAATATATGTGTAATATGCACACATTAGTTCTGCCTCGGGATAACGTCAATGAAAAGTGTGCAAAATACACATAATAGTGCAGAGTTCGACGATCTGCATAATGCGTTGCTGATGATTGTGGGTACTTTTAATCGCCCGCAACGTGATGAATTACTAATAAAAGAGTCCAATATTCAACTCGATCGTGCGCTATTTCCGCTGCTGATTCAGATTGGCCGCTTTGGACCGATTGGCGTGGTGGAACTGGCAGAGCGCGCCGGACGCGATTACACCACCGTGAGCCGTCAGGTGGCGAAACTGGAAGAGCTGGGGTTAGCGCAACGACAGAAAAATGCCAAAGACAAACGCGTAAACGAAGCGGTCATTACCGCCACTGGCAAAGCAATGACGGATAAAATCGATGCCGCACGGGCGCAGATTTATCAGCATCTGTTTGAGAACTGGCAGGATAGCGAGCGCACCGAGCTGGCGCGTCTGTTGCAGAAATTTGCCGGGGATTTTATGGCGATCGATCGTAGTGAGTAAGGGCGGGCATCGTGTTGGCTCTTTAACACGCCGTCTTTTGCCCATTTTTAAGCGTTGCTGTAGCGCTCGGTCTCTGGCAGCCAGCGTTCAATCAACGCCTGCGCCTGTTCTGGATAGTGCTGGTGGATATGGCGTGCCACGCGTTGCACTTCCGGGATCATGCCCTGATCGCGCAGTAAGTCTGCAACCTTAAACTCCGCATTACCGGTCTGGCGCGTACCAAGTAATTCACCGGGACCGCGAATTTCCAGGTCGTGCTGAGCGATGACGAAGCCATCGTTGCTGTCGCGCAGTACCTGCAAACGCTTCTGCGCGGTTTTGCTGAGCGGCGCTTTGTACAGCAGCACGCAATGCGAGGCGACTGCGCCACGGCCCACGCGACCGCGCAGCTGATGCAGCTGAGCCAGGCCCAAACGTTCCGGGTTTTCGATGATCATCAGGCTGGCGTTGGGCACGTCTACCCCGACTTCAATCACCGTTGTCGCGACCAGTAACTGAATCTCGTTGGCTTTGAAGGCCGCCATGACCGCCTGTTTTTCTGCCGGTTTCATGCGGCCGTGCACCAGCCCAACCTGCAAGCCAGGCAGCGCGAGTTTCAACTCTTCCCAGGTGGCTTCCGCCGCTTGTGCTTCCAGTACATCTGACTCTTCAATCAGCGTACAGACCCAGTAAGCCTGGCGACCTTCATGGCAGGCGTTTTTCACCCGCTCAATAATATCGCCGCGGCGACTGTCAGGAATGGCCACTGTGGTGACCGGTGTGCGGCCAGGCGGTAATTCGTCGATGGTGGAGGTGTCGAGGTCGGCATAGGCGGTCATCGCCAGGGTACGCGGAATCGGCGTGGCGGTCATGATCAGCTGATGCGGATGGAAACCCTGCTCTTCACCTTTTTCCCATAGCGCAAGACGTTGATGCACGCCGAAGCGATGTTGCTCATCAATGATCACCAGCGCCATGCCGTTGAATTTGACCTGCTCCTGGAACAGCGCATGCGTGCCGACCACCATCGCTACCTGTCCGCTGGCAATCGCTTCCTGCTGGGCTTCACGTGCTTTGCCTTTTTGCTTGCCAGCCAGCCAACCCACTTCAATGCCCAGCGGCGCAAACCACTGGCGGAAATTGTTGGCATGCTGCTCGGCCAGCAGCTCGGTCGGCGCCATCAGCGCCACCTGTTTGCCATGCGCAATGACATTCAGCGCCGCCAGCGCCGCGACCAGCGTTTTGCCCGATCCCACATCGCCCTGCACCAGACGCATCATTGGGAAGTCGTTGGCTAAATCGCGCTCGATCTCCTCAACCACGCGTTTTTGCGCGCCGGTGGGTGAGAAGGGCAGCGCGGCCAGTAATTGATCCACCAGATTGTGCTTAGCAGGCATCGGCAACGCATGATGACGTTGAGCGCCGGCGCGAACCGCCAGCATGCTGAGGTTGTGCGCCAGCAGTTCTTCAAGGATTAAGCGCTTTTGTGCGGGATGGCGACCGGTTTCCAGCTCGCTCAGACGTAAATCGGGCGGCGGACGATGCAGCGTGCGCAGGGCATCCGGCAAACTCATCAAGCCACCGCTCAGTTCTGACGGCAGCAACTCGGCAATCGGGCAGCTTTCCAGCAACGTCAGCGCTTGATCGGTGAGATTGCGCAGCGTGGCCTGACGAATGCCTTCAGTGGTGGGATAGACCGGTGTCAGGGTTTCCTGTAGCTCGACGCCGCCCTGTTCGCCCTGCACGCGATACTCGGGATGAATAATTTCAGCACCGCGCTGACCACGTTTAATTTCGCCATAAGCGGTGACGCGGCGGCCTGGCGCCAGACTGTTTTTCATCCCGGCATTGAAATTGAAGAAGCGCATGGTCAGCACGCCGCTGCCATCACTGATCTGGCACACCAGCATACGGCGGCGGCCAAAGGTGATCTCACTGTGCAGCACTTCACCTTCCACCGTGGACCAGACGCCCGGCAGCAGGTCATTAATCTTGTAGAGTTGGGTGCGATCTTCGTAGCGCAGCGGCAGATGCAGCAGCAAATCCTGAATAGTGAACAGGCTGAGTTTAGCCAGTTTTCCCGCCTGACTGGCGCCGACGCCGGTCAGGGTACTGAGCGGTATGGCATCCAGCAGACGGCCTTTCATTTTTTACCTGTGGATTGCATGGTGGCCCACCAGTCGGCATCGGCTTCCACCTCGCCCTGGGCGTTGATATGCGGATAAGGCAGACCTTTTTGCTTCGCCACGCGTGCAAGCACCGGATAACCGCCTTCAAACAGCAAACGCTGCTGTTCATCGGCATCAAGCAAGCTGTGCTGACGTTTGTACATGCCGGCGTTCTGCCGTTGACGCTGCGCTTCATACAGAATCAGCGCGGAGGCGACGGACACGTTGAGCGACTGCACCATGCCCACCATCGGCACAATGATGTCTTGATCGGCGAGCGCCAGCGCTTCAGCGGTGATGCCGGTTTTTTCCTGCCCCATCAGAATGCAGGTCGGTTTGGTGTAATCGATCTCGCGAAAATCCACTGCATTGGCCGACAGATTGGTCGCCAGTACCTGCATCCCCTGATCTTTCAAGTGACGCACGGCTTCTGCGATATGACGATGCGTCTGCACTTTCACCCAACTGTTGCTGCCCGCTGAAGCAGACACCATGGTGCGCATGCGCACGCTAGGCCAGACGGCGTGCACTTCATGGATGCCGACCGCGTCAGCAGTACGAATCACCGCCGAGACATTATGCGGCTTATGGACCTGCTCCATGCACACGGTGAGATCGTGCTGGCGCATGGCCAGCATTTCCTGGATACGAGCAAAACGTTGAGCGTTCATGCACTAATTACGGTTACGGTGAACTTTAATCACATCCGGCATTACGCGGATTTTACGCATAATATTGGCCAGATGGACGCGGTCGTTCGCGGTGAGACGGATAAAGGCGCTGTAAACACGGCCGTCGCGCTCTTCCGTGTTAAGACTTTGGATGTTGGATCCCGCTGTGTTGATAGCCGCCGTCAGGTTCGCCAGTGCGCCCTGATGGTTGAACATATCCACCTTAATTTCCGCGACAAACTCCTGGTCGATAACCTTGTCCCACTCAACCGGCATGAACTTCTCGGGCTCTTTCTGATAGCCACGGATGTTACGACAGGATTCGTGATGCACCACCAGACCTTTACCCGGGCTGACGTGCGCGACAATCGGATCGCCAGGAATCGGACGACAGCACTTGGCAAAGGTAATCAATACGCCATCAGCACCTTTGATCGGCAGCTTTTTGCGTTTGCTGTTGCTTTGCGGCTGCTCAGCACCCGACTGCAGCAGGTTTTTCGCCACGACCACGCTCATGGCGTTGCCAAGGCCGATCTCCGCCAGCAAATCGTCAATGCTGGTCAGCTTCATGCGCTCCAGCTCGTGCTGAATATTTTCCGGCGGGATCTCTGCCAGCTTCTTGCTGCCGCCGAGCGCATGACTCAACAGACGACGGCCAAGGTTAACGGAGTCTTCGCGTTTCAGGTTTTTCAGCAGCTGACGAATCTTGGCGCGCGCTTTTGAACTCACCACAAAGTTAAGCCACGCCGCATTCGGACGTGCGCCAGGCGCGGTGATAATTTCAATAGTTTGGCCGCTGGTTAGCGATTGCGACAGCGGATAAGGCTGGCGATCGACGCGGGCGCCCACACAGGCATGGCCAATATCGGTGTGCACGGCGTAAGCGAAGTCTACCGGCGTGGCGCCAGCAGGCAGTTCGACGATGCGTCCTTCCGGCGTGAAGACGTAGATCTCATCCGGGAAGAGATCGGATTTCACGCTCTCGATAAATTCAAACGAGCTACCGGCGCTTTGTTGCAGCTCCAGCAGGCTTTGCAGCCAGCGCTGGGCGCGAATCTGTGCGGTCGTGCCGCTTTCACCGGCCTCTTTATAAGCCCAGTGTGCCGCTACCCCCATCTCCGCCATCTGATCCATATCTTCGGTACGGATTTGCACTTCAACGGGCACGCCGTGCGGGCCAATCATTGATGTATGCAGTGATTGATAGCCGTTGGCCTTGGGAATAGCGATGTAATCTTTGACGCGTCCAGGACGCGGTTTGTACAGACTGTGCATCTGACCGAGCACGCGATAACAGGTATCCAGGTCTTTCACGATAACGCGAAAGGCATAAATATCCATGATCGAGTGGAATCGCTGCTCTTTCAGGTGCATTTTGCGGTAGATCGAATAAAGATGCTTCTCGCGGCCACTGACACGGCAGGGAATGCCTGCTTCCTGTAAGCGCCCGTCGATTTCAGAAAGGATCTTCTGAATCATCTCTTTACGATTACCGCGTGCCGCTTTCACCACCTCTTTGATCACGCGGAAACGATTTGGATAGAGGGCTTCAAAGCCGAGTTCTTCCAACTCTGTTTTCAGGTGATGAATACCAAGTCGGTGCGCCAGAGGACTGTAAATCTCCAGCGTTTCCAGTGCGATACGACGTTTCTTATCCGGTCGCAACGCACCGAGCGTGCGCATGTTGTGCGTGCGGTCAGCCAGCTTGATCAGAATGACGCGGATATCCTGCACCATCGCCATGATCATTTTGCGGAAGTTTTCAGCCTGCGCTTCTTTCTTGTCGCGGAACTTCAGCTTGTCGAGTTTCGACACGCCTTCCACCAGTTCGGCCACGCTTTTGCCAAACAGCTGTTCCATATCCTGGTAAGTGGCGGGTGTATCTTCGATCACGTCATGCAGCAGCGCTGCCATCAGCGTTTCATGGTCGAGTTTCATCTCGGCCAGAATGCAGGCAACGGCAACAGGGTGGGTGATGTAAGGTTCACCGCTGGAGCGTGTCTGACCCTCGTGGGCATCACGCGCGACGAGATAAGCTTGCTTGAGGCGCTTGATTTGCTCCTCAGGCAAGTATTTTTCAATCAGTTGATTGAGGCTTTCAAACAGATACAAGGTTGACCTGCGAAGTGCTGTTAACGACGACCTTCAGCGATAGCGGTAACGGCTTGTAACTCAGCGGCTTCCTGCTCTTGCTGCTCCTGACGATCACGCACATCCAGAATCTGGGTAGTGATCAGGCCTTCTTCGATTTCGCGCAGGGCGATAACGGTGGCTTTATCGTTCTCTTCCGGAACCAGCGGATCTTTACCGCCTACCTGCATCTGACGTGCACGACGTGCAGCGACCAACACCAGGTCAAAACGGTTACCAATTTTCTCTACTGCGTCCTGAACGGTTACGCGTGCCATAGGTGTGCTACTCCACAGATGATGAAGAAATGACTGGGCATAATACTGAAAGTGACTTCAGACTGCCAATAGTTTGCTGATTAAAGCATCATGTCGCGATTTTTGGCGACTCATACGCAGACGTTCTGCGCGAATAATGTGTTTCAGGTCGGTCAGTGCCAGGTCGAAATCATCATTCACGATCAGATAATCGTATTCAGCGTAGTGACTCATTTCCGCCACGGCCTGGGCCATACGGCGGGCGATAACCTCTTCGCTATCCTGACCACGGCCACGCAGGCGACGATCTAACTCTTCAGTCGACGGCGGCAGCACAAAAATGCTGCGTGCGGCAGGCATTTTCTGACGAATTTGCTGAGCACCTTGCCAGTCGATATCCAGAAATACATCGACACCGGTCGCCAGCACGCGCTCAATCGCGGCGCGTGAGGTACCGTAATAATTGCCAAACACTTCCGCATGTTCGAGGAAGTCTTCAGCGGCAATCATGGTCTCAAATTCAGGCTTGGAGACAAAGAAATAGTGTTCACCATGAACTTCACCGGGACGCACGCCGCGAGTGGTATGGGAAACAGACACCTGCGTATCGTATAGCGGCTGTGTCTTCAATAAAGCCTGAATCAGACTGGATTTACCCGCGCCACTGGGGGCGGAAACAATATAAAGCGTGCCTTGAGCCATGGTTATCTTGAATTGAGTAAAGAGCGGAGTCGATTTCCTGCACAGTATACACGGCTTAACGGTGCCACGCAGCGTTTGCCGTTGGGCTAAGGTAATTCTTTTTCTGTGAACCCGCGCCAGATAACGCGGTAAGCCGCTGCAAACGGCTTAAAAAACCGTGAATACGTTTGCTCTTTATCGCCTTCAGCACTGGTCATTGCCCTCATCGCACTCTCCAATAGACAAAAAGGAGAGCAACGATGAAAGGATGGTGGTGGTTGTGTTGCTGGTTTTTCACCGCGGCTTGCGGGGCTGAAGCGCTGTGCCCTAACTGGTCACCGGTGCGCGCCGAACAAGAGATGGTTCATTTACGTAGCCAGCTACGGCACTGGGATGATGCCTACTATCGCAAGGGCACGAATCTGGTTAGCGATGGGGATTATGACAGCCTGCAGCAACGCTTACTGCATTGGCAGCGCTGCTTCGCGCCGGATCAACGGGCTTATCAAGCGCAGCCCACAACGAACGGTAGCACCCGACACCCGGTGGCACACACAGGGGTACGGAAACTGCGTGACAAGTTGGCGGTGGCTTACTGGATGCAGGATAAATCGCCACTGTGGATACAGCCGAAAGTCGATGGCGTGGCGGTAACGCTGGTGTATCGACGCGGGCAATTGGTTTCCCTGGTGAGTCGCGGCGATGGCTTGCGTGGCGAAGAGTGGATAACCAAAGCCCGCCATATTCCGGCGATTCCACCGCAGATTGAAACCGATCGTGAAGAGGTGGTGCTGCAAGGCGAGCTGTTTTTGCTTATGACCGATCATCAGCAAGCACGTGACGGAGGGCGAAATGCCAGAGCGCAGGTGGCGGGTGCGATGATGCGTCATGAAGCTTCTCCGCTGCTGGCAGATTTCGGCATTTTTATCTGGGCATGGCCCGATGGTCCCATCCAGATGCCCGCTCGACTGGCGCAGTTATCACGCTGGGGATTCGGTCTGGCGCAGGACTGGAGCCGCCCAATCGAGAACGAAGAGGAGGCGGAGGTGTGGCGCGATCGCTGGTTCCGTGCATCTTTGCCGTTCGTCACCGATGGCGTCGTGATCCATCAATCACCCGTCGGTGCCGGGCGGGACTGGCAGCCTGGTCAGGGGCATTGGTCCGCCGCGTGGAAATATCAGCCGGTTGAAGTCAGCAGTGAAGTGCTGTCCGTGGATTTCAACGTTGGGCGCACGGGGAAAATTGCCGTGGTGCTGAACCTCACTCCCGTTCAGCTGGATGATAAAACCGTGCGCAGAGTGAATCTTGGATCGCTGCGGCGATGGCGGGAGCTGGATGTCATCGCAGGTGATCAAGTGATAGTCACGTTAGCCGGTCAGGGTATTCCTCGCTTAGAGCGAGTCATTTGGCGGGTGAGAGGGCGAGATTATCCTTTAACACCACAGCAGGGCGAATTTAATCCGCTGTCTTGTTTGCACTTCAACCAGGATTGCCGGCTGCAGTTCTTATCACGCCTCACCTGGCTCAGTCAGAAATCGGTGCTGAACATCCCTGGCGTGCAACGTAGTAGCTGGCAGCGGTTACTGAACAGTGGCGCCATCACCCATCTTTTCTCCTGGCTGACGTTAACGCCAGAAGAGATCGCGCAGGACAGCGGGATGTCCTCTGCGCGGGCACAAGAGATTTGGCAACGTTTCCAACAGACACGTCAGCAACCCTTTCGGCGCTGGGTGAGCGCATTAGGTCTACCGCTTCCCCGAACCGCGTTGCAGGCCTTAGCGGATAACGACTGGACAGCGTTGCTGGCTCGCTCGGCAGATGAGTGGCAGCAGCTACCCGGCATCGGGCGCACACTGGCAGAGCGGATTGTTAGCATGCTGCAGGATGAGGAATTACAGCAACTGATCCGCTTTTTACAGCAGCAGGAAATTCCTGCTGCACCTTTAATGTTCGGGGTGGGGATAGTTGAAGATCGGCAGACCAAGGCGGAAGCGCAGCGCTAATAAACGGCCAATGAAGCCGGCCAGCAGCGTAATGATCACCACGGCTTCATGGGGAAGCGGCGTTTTGAGCAGCAGAATGTAGATCCAACCTGCGGCAAATGCGATACCGGCATAGAGCTCTTTTTGGAACACCAGCGGGATGCGATTGCAGAACATATCACGCAGCACGCCACCAAAAACCCCCGTGATCACGGCGGCAATAGCGGCAATGATCGAGGCATGACCAGAATCCAGCGCGACCTGCGCGCCAATAATGGAGAACACCACCAGGCCAAGCGCATCCAGTACCAGAAACACTTTACGCAGATGATTCATTAAAGGGGCAACAAAAGTGGTCACCACCGCAGCGGCGGCCACGATCATGATGTACTCCGGGTTTTTAACCCAACTCAACGGATAATGCCCGAGCAGGATGTCACGCACCGAGCCGCCTCCGATTGCAGTGACGGACGCAATGATGATGACGCCAAACAGATCCATTTTGCGGCGACCAGCGGCCAGCGCACCGGTCATGGCTTCGGCGGTGATGCCAATAATGTAGAGAACGGTTAATAACATAGAGCACTCCATAAGATCGGCGGCCAGCCTAAAGATTTCCTCAGCTATCGACCACTGAGTATTTCTAAAGCAGACGTCATCGGATTAGCTGTTTTGATGCCGCTCATGCTAACAGGCTTAACCCGCTTGATAAATCAGGAGTGTGTTACGCATTCGCATTAAAAAATGTGATGTGATCCGTGTGATCGTGCAGGTCCGAGGGGTAAGAGGACGGGTGAAGAAGAGATGTTAAACGTATCAAAAAAAGAAAAAAGCGTGCTGGCGACCAGCACGCGAACGCATCTTCTCAGATGCCCAGAGCCCACCATACAGACTTGTTTTTATTATCCGTTTCTTGCTCGCACGTTAGCGAAACTTTTCAGGCTAAAACGGTATTCTGGCTGGAACCAGGAACGACCGTAGTAGCAGTAGACCAGCATTCTGATGGATACCATGGCCAGGTAGCCCCATATAGCGCACAACACTGAAGGGGTCAGCCATACGGTAAACAGTGTGACACCCAGACCAACCAGCACCGATGAGGTTTCTGTGAAGGCGATACGCGAGAATTGTTTCTCACGCTGTAATATGGCGCGATAATGTTGCCCTTGTGGAATAATGATGAAAATCACCGAAATCATTTCCAGCATAATCGCCATTTCCGGTTGATTCATGATTCGGCTATATAAATCACTACCAATAAACAGCACGGCGAATATCATCATGCCACTTAATACATTTCCCCAGTAGAGAATGGAAAGTTCGCTGTTATTAAGATTTATATTTCTGATGACGGAATTACCAAACCCACGGTCGGCAAGCGTATCAATAATCAATAACATCACAATGGCAATCGCGAGTAAATCTAACTCGTTTGCCTGAAGTATTTGTGCCAGAAGTGAAAGTTGTAAAACACCAATGCCGACGATTTTTATGGATGACAAAATTGACCATTTGGCGCTGGCCAAACTTTTTTCTCTTATCGCCATGTTCTGCTCGTTATGGTACATGTACCAATGCAATTAAGGGTTCACCCGGGCGCCTGCCCAGAGTACAGATCACATCAATGCAGCGTGTCCTGACGCAGCCCTGAAATGCCTTTCAGAGTTTGCCACGTAAAGATGCATTCAATTAAATGATGTTCTGAATTTAAAGAGATGCCCCTGGCGCGTAAATATTTCATTGTCTCAGCGGTATCTCCTCCTGTTCGGAGGAAATCCGCAAGATCATTATAAAATCCCTTTGAATTATTATATTCCCCGGCCAGTATCCTACTGGCAATCTCAACAAATTCTTTTTCAGACAACAAAGGATAGGTTGAGCGATCCATGTTATTTCCCTGCTGTTGTTATTATCGGGTATTGCTGTGTGTGAATGAGTTATACCGTGTTTTAATTAAATTAACACCATAAGAAAACTCCTATAAATGAACTTCAGAAATAAATGGTTTCAGACTTTGCATCAGAATAGATAAGGAGACGGATGAGCGATTAATAAGTCCTGTTAGACATTTTGATCGGCGATTAAACAAGCCATTTGAATAAGTAAGAAAAAACACCGATAAATCAGAGGGGCTAAGACTTAGGAGGCGTGCTTTCACCAGGAGTTTTCCTGGTGAGAAGACTTTAGCCAGACTGGTGATTAGCACGAAAAGCAACAGGTATTATCGTTAAACAGTTAAACGCTATTGCGTAGAAAAAGATGACTTTTTTATTGATTGCTTCCAGCGAAAGTTAAAGCAGTACGATTTTTATAATGCATTGATTCTAATGAGTTAACAGGTGGAGAAGTTGATCCAGGTCGCGTTTTACCCAGTCAACGTCCTGAGCAAATTTTTCATCAGACATAAGGGGTTGGCGATAAACCACCATCACCACTTCCGCTCCCTTTTCGTTAGCAATCACGCGCATCGGCATATAAATCTCCTTACCGCTGCCGGTATCGATCCAATGATCCATGACGCCAAAGGGGTTGTGTGGCGTGAAGCGGATTTTCACTGAACCTTCAGGTCCTTTGACTTTCCAGTAGTTACCCTCTTGCGTGAGCGTACTGGCACTTAGCCCACTGGCCCATTTGGCAAAGCATTCAGGTTTCCAGATGGTTTCATATAAATCTAACCAGTTGCGGGGAATGGTCAGCGTGACTGTCTGAGATGGCAGCATGGAACCTCCGTTAGGCGAATGAAAGGCAGGGAATCCGTAAGGGTGGCTTCTGGAGATGAATGATGGCCGCCACAGTAAAATGGCGGTCTTAAGGCCGTACCCTACAGAATGATGAGACTGCCTACAGCAAAGAGTACCTTAACTGAAGGGGATTCCGCTGCAAATGGCAGGATAGTGGAAGTGTGCTGCAACAGAGGTTTCCAGTAAAAATCCTGCTATCAGATAAACTTGCCGCGTCCCTGAATATCCTTCGTCTCTGCTGTACCGTCCTGATGGCGTAAAACGAAGCGGTCAGATTGAGCCACTACCGCGCAGCTGTGATTGGGGAAGATGCGTAGCAGAGCCCCAAGCGCCGGAGCATGATCTCCGTATTGCAGAAAGCCATGCTCTTCCGAAAGTTTCAGAACTTCGTATTGGTTGCCCTGCTCATCAACGGCGATACCGAAACCGCTGGCGTTAGTGCCGTGTGGACCCTTATCAGAGCTGAGCATCTTGGAGCCGGCATCAATAATCGCGAAATGCGGATTCACCGCCACTACACGCGTTACCACGCTGAGTGCCAGTGCATCGGGCGTGCACAGCCCCAGGCGCCAGGCGGTAAGATCCAGCAGCGCATAATTTCCCGGACGAATTTCGTCGCTGCCTTCAGCCACGGGCGCGGCCAGGGCTGTAGGCGTGGAGCCAACAGAAATGCGGCATCGCGCAAAGCCTGCAGCGATCAATTGCTGCTGAACCTGGTTCATTAAAATGATTTCTTGCTGTGCAACTTCAGCGATAGCCTCGGCATGACCCGCGCCGTAAGCATGGCCGGCGTGCGAAACCAGTCCGGCAAAAGTCAATCCCGCTGCTTTAATCTGCTGCGCCAATGCCACGGCTTCACCGCTGTGTGGATCCACTCCCACGCGATGCAATCCCACATCGACTTTGATGGCGATGGACAACTCACTGGCAGGCTGCTGGCGATGCGCTTGAGCGATGGCTGTGACGCCGAGAGCACAGTCGGCAATACAGGTGACACGCGCCTGATATTGCACGGCGACAGCCAGTAATTCAGTGAGTGTATCGGCGTGAACAACGGGATAAGCCAGCAGCAAATCGCGCTCCCCACCGAGGATAAAGGCAACACCCTCACTAGGTTTTGACACGGTAATACCACGCGCACCTAACTGGCGTTGCTGTTCGGCAATCCAGACACTTTTATGCGTTTTGATATGTGGACGCAGCGTGACACCTGCGGCATCGGCTTTTTGCTGCATGTGTTGCAGATTGCGTTGCAGGTGTGTCGCATCAATTTCGAGGTAAGGCGTCAGTCGGTCAGCGATAAGCGGGCGTAACCAGCCGGCATTGGCATTCTGTTCCATCATGATAGTCCGCAGAGTATTCCAGGTGCGGACTATCATTCATTAATGTACGGCAGAATGCCAGCCGTCAGCTTATCCCTTCACTGAAGTGTCAGTGTTCTGGAATCCGCCGCCCAGGTCTTCAATTAATACCACTGCCAGATTGATCTGCTGCGCCTGCAACGCCACCAGTTTCTGATCGGACTCGATGAGTTGGTTCTGAATGGTTAGCACATCAAGGTACGGACGCAATCCTGCGGTGTATTCACGGTTTAAATCATCCCATGCGCTATGAATGAGTTGATTCGCGCTCTGCTGCTGCGCCAGCTGATCCTGAATCGACTGCAGTTGCGTTATGGTATCGCTGATATTCCCCAGGGAACCAATCAGCAGCTTGTTGTACTGCGCGACAGCCAGATCATAGTTAGCGTCACTTTCCGCTAAATCGGCGCGGCGCTTGCCGGCATCGAAGATCGGCAGAGACAGACTTGGACCCACGTTAAAGAATCGGCTGGGTGCACCGAAAAATGCATCGCCGAGCAGTGAACGGGTACCGGCTTCCGCCACCAGGTTGATGTTGGGATAGAACTCGGTTTTCGTTGCGGCAATTTGTTTTGATGCTGCTTCTACGCGCCAGCGTGCTGCCACCACATCCGGGCGACGACCCAGTAGCTCCGCCGGAATATTACCCGGCAGCGTGGCGGCAATGGGGACATCCATTTTCGCCGCTTTCAGTTGGTGCCAGTAATCCGGCCCTTTACCAATTAGCGTGGAAAGTTGAATGCCAGCATCGGTGACATTCTGTTTGGCTTCGGTCAGGGTGGCTTCAGCGGTTTTTTGCTGCGATAACGCCTGCTTGTATTGATAGTCGGACGTCAAACCGGCGCTGACATACTGCTGCTGAATTTTGGCGATGCCACTGGAACGGTCGGCATTCTGTTTTGCCAGTTCAGCGTTCGACCAGGCCAGGTTGAGGTTATTCCAGGCGCGCGTCACGTTGACGGCGAGCGTCAACTGGCTGGCCTGGCGATCCAACTCACTGGCGCGCGCCTGACCTAGCGCGGCTTCTGCTGCATCTTTCTTACCGCCCCACAGGTCAAAGGTGTAGCTCATGCCGATATTGGCCGTGCGCAGCGTGCTGTAGCTTTTACCTTGCAGAAGCGGGTCGTCGACTTTTGCCACACGGGAACGCGTGATCCCGGCATTAAGATCCACATCGGGATAGCGCTCAGCCTCGGCGGCAATGACCTGCGCATTGGCTTTGTCTGCCTGCGCGTTCACCACCTGCAAATCCGGGCTTGAAGTCATAGCATCGGCAATGAGCCGATTCAGTTGTGGATCGTTAAATCCCTGCCACCATTCGGTTTTTGGCCAGTTTGCTGCGCTGAAATGCGCGCCGCTAAGGGATGCTTTGGCTTGCAGTGAGTTGGCATCAAGCAGTGAGTTATGAGGATGTAAGCCGTGCGGATTGGCACAACCGGTCAGCAGAGCGCTGGCCACGGCAAGCGCCAGCAGCGCGCGTGGTTTAGTGGTAAATTGCAGGTTCATGTTTTTGGTCAGAATAGAAGAGAGCAGACCATTACATGAGTCTGTGCAATTTTTGACAAACCTGTTTTTCGTTAAGAATGGTTGGTAAATGTGAGCAGTGCAGAAGGGGCAGCAGGCGAAGGCCTGCTGCATCAACAGATTAGACGTAAAGTGACGCTTCACCCGGTGGGCGAGTTTTAAAGCGGCGGTGCAGCCATAAGTACTGCTCAGGTGCGCGCAGGATCTCTTTCTCGATCACTTTATTCATGTAAGCCGCGGCAGCCGCTTCATCTTCATACGGATAGTTTTGCAACTCCGGTTGAATGATGAGCTGATAACCGCTCTTATCGCTGTTGCGGATCAGCACTATCGTTAGCATGGCCGGTTTAGCCAGACGCGATAATACGAAGGTGCCATTGGTGGTAGCCGCTTTTTCGACAGCAAACAGCGGAGCGAACACGCTGCCTTTCGGGCCGTAATCCTGATCTGGCGCGAACCAGACGGCTTCGCCCTGTTTCAATGCCTGCACCATACCGCGCAGATCGCGACGATCAATCATCGCCTTATTCGATCGCATACGACCTTTTGTCTGCGCCCACTCCATTGCCTGATTATTGTGAGGGCGATACATCGCCATCATTGGCTGGCACAGTCCGGTAATGCGGCCACCCAGCTCAAGCGACATGAAATGCACACCAATCGCCATCACGCCGCGATGGTTTTGCTGCGCATTTTGCAGGTTGTGAAGGCCTTCAACCTGGAAATAACGGCGGACGCGCGCATCCGACCAGAACCAGGCAATACCGGTTTCTGCCAGCGCCATACCAAGGGATTCAAAGTTACCGGCGATCAATACCTCTTTATCTTCCTCATTGATATGCGGGAAGCAGAGTTCAATATTGCGGCGGGTAATACGCTCACGACGCTTCAGAAAGTGACGCGACAGCTTGCCGGCAGAGGCGCCAAGCCGAATTAAAATAGGATAGGGAAGCTGCACCAGCAGCCACAGCACACCCAGCCCAAACCAGGTAAACCAGTAGCGGGGATGCAAAAGTTTAGAATTGAACTGCCCGTTTTTCTTCATAACGCCTTCAGGGAAAGAGTGGGGTGTATCGCACAAAGAAGGGTGTCCATGAATTCCTGGCGGTACGGCTGTGTTAATTACGACCAGTAGATTAGCAAATAGTGCCCTCAAAGAAACGTAATCTCTGCAATCTTTAGGATTGAGAGGTTTCATTGAGGAAGCGTATTTTCAACGGAAGATTCATGGAATGAAAATAAATAATTGATGATAAACAACAACATAATTTCTTACTGTGATAGTCCATAAGGTTGATTCACAGTCATGTTTGGTCAGCCATTGACATGCATCATCATCAAAGCTTTCACAATCTTTACATTGCAAAGTCTGCAAATTGGTCTAAAGGATAAACGAAACGTACTGGGCATGCTGAGTGGGCAAAAAAGCCCGGATCACCGGGCTTTTTTTAACACCAGCCGAATGAGGTGTTATTCGATGTTTTGAATCTGCTCGCGCATCTGCTCAATCAATACCTTCAGCTCAATAGCTGACGCCGTGATATCGGCATTGATCGACTTAGAGGCCAGTGTGTTCGACTCACGATTGAACTCTTGCATCATAAAGTCGAGACGGCGACCAACCGCTTCTTTTTTCTTCAGAATGTTGTAGGTTTCTTTGACGTGCGCATCCAGACGATCCAGCTCTTCCGCCACATCAATGCGCTGCGCCATCATGACGAGTTCTTGCTCAAGGCGCGTATTTTCCAGCTGTACTTCCGCTTCTTCCAGTTTGCTGACCAGACGTTCACGCTGCCACTTCACCACTTCAGGCATCTGCGCACGCACTTTGCTGACTTCCAGCGACACGCCTTCTAAACGCTGCTCAATCAGGGTTTTGAGCGCAGTGCCTTCGCTTTCACGAGCAATGATGAAGTCATCCAGTGCGCCGTCGAGTGCGGTCAGCAGTTCGGTATTGATAGCATCCAGATCCTGTTCCTGAGCTGACATCACGCCAGGCCAGCGCAGAATATCCAGTGGATTAATTGCGCCTTCGTCGGTTTGCATCTTCACCCAGTTGGCGGAGCGCACCAGCTGTTTCGCCAACGCCTCATTCAGTTGCAGCTCACCTTGCGCACTGGGGTCGGCATCAAAGCGCAGGTTGCACTCGATTTTACCGCGCGTTAGGCGATTACGGATACGCTCGCGAATCACCGGCTCCAGGCTACGAAATTGTTCCGGCAGACGGATGTAGGTTTCCAGATAGCGTTGGTTTACCGAACGGATTTCCCAGGCGGCGCTGCCCCAGTGGCCTTTTGCTTCGCGGCGGGCGTAGGCGGTCATGCTGCGGATCATAAGCTTGTACTCATTTTCAGGAATGTTCATCGCATTATAGTGATGGCAGCCAAACCATGATAGGCATAAGCGCAATGAGCTCACGCCGCGCGCAACTTTCGGTGAAAAGGATGACGTATCCACCTTTCACACCCTATGATGTCCTGTGTGATACCTAAACAGTCTGAGGCTATGATGCTGAATAAATTGGCGATGCCGTTGGCGTTCGTCTTCTTTCTGGCCGGATGCCAGACAACCGCTGCACCTCCTGAACAGATCCCACCGAATACCGCTCCTGTTGCTGTGTGCGGCTCAGGGGACATCATGATGCAAACCACTCTTTGGTTCGGGATGAACAAGCCGAAAGGCGGCGTCATCAGCAGCAGCGAATGGCAGCAATTTGTTGATAATGATGTCACGCCACGATTCAAAGATGGGCTTTCAGTGTATGACGGTAAAGGTCAGTGGCTGGGAGAGGGTGGAAAGCTGGCGCGTGAAAACAGCAAAGCGTTAATGCTGATACATCAGCCGGACCGTGCAAGTTCTGACAGCATCAATGCGCTGCGCGACATTTATAAAAAGCGCTTCGATCAGGAGTCGGTGATGCGTGTCGATTCGCTGGTGTGTGTCGCGTTCTAAAGCAGAACAGGGCCGCTTTGATGGGCGCGGCCCTGTATAGAGCGGCTAGCTGGCCGCTCCGCTGTGATTAAATGAACAATCCTGCAAACGCGGCTGACAGCAGGCTCACTAGCGTGGAACCATAAACCAGCTTCCAGCCAAAGCGCGATACCACATTGCCCTGGCGCTCATTCAGTCCTTTAATCGCTCCCGCCACGATGCCAATTGAGGCAAAGTTAGCAAAAGACACTAAAAACACGGACAGAATGCCGAGACCGCGCGGTGACATTCCCGCAGCGACTTTCTTCAGCTCAATCATGGCCACGAATTCATTGGCTACCAGTTTGGTCGCCATGATGCTTGCCGCTTGCAGGGCATCGGCAGAAGGAATGCCAATCAACCACGCAAACGGATAGAAGACATAGCCAAGCAGTTGCTGGAAGCTGTAGCCAAATACCGCGGCAAACAGAGCGTTAATGGCGGCGATCAGGGCGATAAATCCAATCAGCATCGCCAGAATAATCATCGCTACTTTAAAACCTGCCAGGATGTATTCGCCCAGCATCTCAAAGAAGCTCTGGTCTTCGTGCAGCTTATCCAGTGCAATGCGTTCTTCATTTTCCGGGCGTGTCGGGTTGATAATCGACAGGATAATGAAGGTACTGAACATATTCAGCAGCAGTGCGGCAACCACATATTTTGCATCAATCATCGACATGTAAGCACCGACAATCGATAGCGACACCGTCGACATCGCAGTTGCGGCCATGGTGTACATGCGCGGTGCGGAGATATCGCCGAGGATACCTTTATAGGCGATGAAGTTCTCCGATTGACCCAGAATCAGCGTACTCACGGCATTGAATGATTCAAGTTTGCCCATCCCGTTCACCTTCGACAGCAGGGTACCGACCAGACGAATCAACAACGGCAGAATACGCCAGTGCTGCAAGATGCCGATCAGGGCGGAAATGAACACAATCGGACAGAGCACGCCGAGGAAAATAAACGCCAGTCCCTGTTTCGCCATATTGCCGAACACAAAATCGGTACCTTGCGCAGCAAAGGTCAATAAGGTTTCGAAGAAGCCGCCGACAGCGGTCACCACAGACTGGCCGTCCGCAGAATGCAGGAAGAACCAACCTAGTGCCGCTTCAACCACCAGCAATTGAATAATAAAACGTGGGCGAATGAGTTTGCGGTCATGACTGACCAATAGCGCAAGGGCGAAGATCACCACCAGCGCCAGCAGGAAATGGAGTATTGCTGTCATCATTTGTCTTTTTATGAGAGGAAAGGGCGCATTTAGCCACAGCTGAGGCGAAATTTCATCCGGGAAAAGTGCCGCATGTAGGCAGGACAGCCGCGCACGAAGTCCGTATAATGCGCAGCCAAACCTAAGTAAGCCGGAGAGAAACCATGCGTCCAGCAGGCCGTAACGCATCTGAAGTGCGTCCCGTCACCCTCACTCGTCACTACACCAAACATGCAGAAGGATCCGTGCTGGTTGAGTTCGGTGAAACCAAAGTGCTGTGCACCGCCACCGTTGAAGAGGGTGTGCCACGTTTCCTCAAAGGCAAAGGTCAGGGCTGGGTCACTGCGGAATACGGCATGTTGCCGCGTTCCACCCACAGCCGTATGGCGCGCGAAGCGGCCAAAGGTAAGCAAGGTGGCCGTACGCTGGAGATTCAACGTCTGATTGCTCGCTCGCTGCGTGCCGCAGTGGATTTGGATGCGTTGGGCGAGTTCACCATCACACTGGACTGCGACGTGATTCAGGCCGACGGTGGCACGCGTACTGCATCGATTACCGGTGCATGCGTCGCGTTAGCCGATGCATTGAATGCGCTGGTTGCGGCGGGCAAGTTAAAAGCTAGCCCGTTGAAAGGCATGGTGGCGGCGATTTCGGTCGGTATCGTTGGCGGTGAAGCGCTGTGCGATCTGGAGTACGTTGAAGATTCTGCGGCTGAAACCGATATGAACGTCGTTATGACTGAAGATGGCCGCATGATTGAAGTGCAGGGCACCGCCGAAGGCGAGCCGTTCAGCCATGAGGAATTACTGCAGCTGCTGGCGCTGGCGCGAGGCGGCATTGAGCAGTTGATTCAGGCGCAAAAAGCAGCGCTAACAAATTGATCTAACAGGCGACCAGAGAGTCGCCTTTTCTTTATTTGAGGAGTGAGAAATGAAAGCCTGGCAGCGTCAGTTTATTGAATTCGCCCTGAACAAAGGGGTGCTGAAGTTTGGTGAGTTCACCCTGAAATCGGGTCGTAAAAGTCCATACTTCTTTAATGCCGGTTTATTCAATACCGGCCGTGACTTAGCGCTGCTGGGACGTTTCTATGCGCAGGCGCTGGTGGATGGCGGCGTTGATTTTGATCTGCTGTTTGGCCCGGCCTACAAAGGGATTCCGATTGCCACCACCACGGCCGTCGCACTGGCCGATCATCACGACCGCGATGTGCCTTACTGCTTCAATCGTAAAGAAGCCAAAGACCACGGTGAAGGCGGTTTGCTGGTCGGTAGCCCGCTGCAGGGTAAAGTGATGCTGGTGGATGATGTGATCACCGCGGGTACCGCTATTCGTGAATCGATGGACATCATCAGCGCGCACAATGCCACATTGGCGGGCGTCATGATTTCGCTGGATCGCCAGGAGCGCGGCCGTGGTGATATCTCCGCCATTCAGGAAGTGGAACGTGACTATCAGTGCAAGGTCACGGCGATCATTACGCTCGCGGAACTGATTGATTATCTGGAAGAGAAGCCGGAAATGGCAGACCATCTGGCGAAAGTGCGGGCGTATCGTAAAGAGTACGGTATTTAACACCGCGGCTTTATCACGGCCGCCATCGCTGGCGACCGGAGATGAACCAAGGTATTTTATCGCGCGCCCAATCATGGGCGCGCCTGATGAATCGCTACACTAACTGTGCCGCAATCAGTGGCCAGCGGCTGTCAAAATCAGTGGTTGGGCGATAGCGGAATTCAGATCGCACATAGCGTGAAAGCAATCCTTCACAGAACGCCAGCAACTGGCTCGCCAGCAGTGTTTCATCGGTCTGGAAACCTTCACCATCACGCATTTTCTTCTCGCGCATCACCTGACGCAGTTGCACCTCGATGCGTTCGAACAACTGGTTGATGCGCCCTTGCAGACGATCCTGTTCAAACATTAGCGCATGGCCGGTCAAAATGCGCGTCAGCCCCGGATTACGCTCACCAAATCCCAGAATCAGCTGCACGATTAAACGCAGTCGCGCGAGCGTTTCTTTCTCATCTTTCAGGATTAGATTGATGCGGGTAATCAGACTGTCTTCAATAAACTCGATCAGGCTGTCGAACATACGCGTTTTGCTCGGGAAGTGGCGGTAGAGTGCCGCTTCCGAAACGCCTACATTGGCTGCCAGCTTGGCGGTGGTGATTCGCTGACTGCCATCGCCCGACTCCAGCATTTGCGCTAGCGCCTGCAAAATCTCTTCGCGACGATTCCGTTTCGCGGCTTTTTTTTCTGCCATGACCTTCAAGACCCCTGAAATTCACCAAAAACAGGCAATACTGCCTCGTCAGCCACAAGCAGTTTGGCCCGTAGCGACGAGAGATAAAAAGATGGCTTGCGAAAAGTGTCGCGTGTTACTGACGACCAGAGTGGCCAAAACCGCCGGCGCCGCGATCGCTGGTGTCAAAATCTTCCACCAGGTTGAATTCGGCTTGTACCACCGGAACAAAGACCAGTTGTGCCAAACGGTCGCCAGGCTGCAGCGTAAAGCTATCCTGACCACGGTTCCAGACGGAGACCATCAGTTGGCCCTGATAATCGGAGTCGATTAAGCCCACCAGGTTGCCCAGCACGATTCCATGCTTATGGCCCAGACCTGAGCGGGGCAAAATCACAGCGGCCAGCGCAGGGTCAGCAATGTGAATCGCCAGACCAGTTGGCACCAGCGTGGTCATGCCTGGCGAGATCTCCAGTGCACCATCAAGGCAAGCACGCAGATCGAGACCCGCAGAACCCGAGGTGGCATAAGTTGGCAGTGGGAATTCGTTACCCACGCGCGCATCCAGAATTTTAACGTCGATTTTTTTCATCATAACGGCTGACAATCTCGTCTATTAATTGTTGGCCAAGGAGCGTCTTATCACTGAGCGGTAAGACTTTCTCTCCTTCCTGCCAAAAAAGGTGAAGAGCATTGGTGTCGCTATTGAATCCCTGTCCTGCCTGCGCCACATCGTTCGCGCAGATCAGGTCCAGATTTTTTCGCACCCGTTTTTGCCGCGCGTATTCTTCCACATTCTGGGTTTCGGCAGCAAATCCCACCACATAAGGGCGATGTTTCTGTAATGCCGCTACGCCTGCGACAATATCCGGGTTCTTCACCAACTGCAGCGTGACGTTATCATCGCCACCCTGTTTTTTGATTTTCTCTGCGGCAATGTTTGCCGCCCGGTAGTCTGCCACGGCAGCGCTGGCAATGAAAATATGTTGTTGGCTGATTTGCGCCATCACCGCCGCTTCCATTTCCAGTGCACTCCCCACATCAACGCGCGTGACGCCAGCGGGCGTAGGCAGTGTGACCGGGCCCGCCACCAGTGTCACCGTTGCGCCACGTTTTGCGGCGGCGGCGGCAATGGCGAATCCCATTTTACCGGAGCTGTGATTGCTAATGTAACGAACCGGGTCCAGCGCCTCACGGGTTGGGCCGGCGGTGATCATAATGTTGAGATGTTGCAGATCGTTGACGGGCGCGGCCCACTCCAGCGCATGAGCGACAATTGCCAGCGGATCAAGCATGCGGCCGGGGCCCACATCGCCGCAGGCCTGGCTGCCGCTGTCTGGCCCCCAAATCAGAACGCCTCGCTGATTTAGACGCTGAAGATTTTCCTGGGTAATCGGCGCGCGGTACATCTGTTGGTTCATGGCCGGCACGATCGCCAGAGGTGCTGCGCTGGCGAGGCAGGCGGTGGTCACCAAATCGTTAGCCATCCCTGCCGTGATGCGTGCAATCAAATCGGCGGTCGCGGGGGCCAGCACAATCAGATCAGCCCATTTCGCCAGCTCGATATGGCCCATAGCGGCTTCAGCGGCAGGGTCGAGTAAATCATCCAGCACCGGATATCCGGAAACGGCTTGTAAGCTGAGCGGAGTGATAAAGGCTTTCGCTGCATCAGTCATCATGACACGCACCTCTGCGCCACGATCGCGCAGACGACGAACCAACTCGGGTGTTTTATAAGCAGCAATACCGCCGCTGACGCCGAGCAGAATTTTTTTTCCGGCTAATCCCGTCATGTTCTTTGCCTCAACTCAAAACGGATTGCCGCTGTGATGCGGCAGATGCAGGCAACTTTATCACAAAATCCATCGACCGCCTTTTCACGGCCTGCGCCCTTTGCGAGATGGCTCTGAAATCGCGACCGGCTTGCTGGTATGCCTCCTGACAAATACGCACAATTGCCTTGCCCCAGCAAGGAGAATGTCATGACGGAACTGGCCCCACGAGAAAAACTGGCCATCACAGGCGCAGAATCATTGAGCGATGCAGAACTGTTAGCGATTTTTTTGCGCACCGGCAGCCACGGTATTCCGGTGATGGCGCTGGCGCGACAAATGCTTAACGAGTTTGGCTCGCTATATCGCATCATGACCGCAAATGAAATAGAACTGAGCGTGATTAAAGGCGTAGGCACGGCCAAAATTACCCAACTGCATGCAGTGGCTGAACTGGGGCGACGTTTTTTCGCCAGTCAGCTGGCGCGAGAAAATGTGATGGAGAATCCACAGGTGACAAGGCATTACTTGCAAAGCGTGCTGGCGCATCAGGAGCGAGAGGTTTTTATGGCGTTATTCCTGGATAATCAGCATCGGGTTTTGCAGGCGCAAAAGATGTTTACCGGCAGTATTGCCAGTGTCGAAGTGCATCCACGTGAAATTGTGCGCGAAGCGTTAAAACTCAACGCGGCCGCCGTGATTTTGGCGCATAATCATCCTTCCGGCATAGCCGAGCCCAGTCGCGCCGATCGTGATATTACCGGTAAAGTCGGGCAGGCTTGCGCGCTGCTGAATATTCGCTTACTTGATCATTTGGTGATCGGTCACGGCGAGTATACCTCCTTCGCTGAGCGCGGTTGGCTGTAAAATAACCATCCGATTGCGCAGAAATGATGCATTTTCGCGCGATCCATCGGGATCTTTATTTGTTCGGGACTTGAGCACTTGGGCTGAGCGGCGTATACTACGCCACCTTTGAGAATCTCGGGTTTGGCGTTTGGGCCAGCTTAGCGGGTTCACATGGAACTCGCTTGGGCGGGCTAAGGCCTGACGAGGCGGCCAAAACCTAGTTTTTAAAGCTCGAGCTGATTTGATTTTTGGAGAATAGAAATGTCACGAGTCTGCCAGGTAACTGGAAAGCGTCCGGTAACGGGTAACAACCGTTCCCACGCAATGAACGCGACGAAACGCCGTTTCCTGCCGAACCTGCACTCTCACCGTTTCTGGGTTGAGAGCGAAAAGCGCTTCGTTACTCTGCGTGTATCTGCTAAAGGTATGCGTGTTATTGATAAAAAGGGCATTGATACGGTTCTGACCGAAATCCGCGCCCGTGGTGAGAAGTACTAAGTACTAAGGAATTGAATCATGGCTAAAGGTATTCGTGAGAAGATCAAGCTGGTTTCCTCTGCTGGTACAGGTCACTTCTATACCACCACGAAGAACAAACGTACTAAACCAGAGAAACTGGAACTGAAAAAGTTCGATCCGGTTGTACGTCAGCACGTGATCTACAAAGAAGCCAAAATTAAGTAATTTTGGTGTTCTTGCGAAAAACCCGGCTTCGGCCGGGTTTTTTGTTTCTGCGATTTGTTGAGGAGATGACATGCCTGAATTACCAGAGGTAGAAACCAGCCGACGTGGTATTGAGCCACATATGGTGGGCGCAACGATTTTGCATGCGATTGTGCGTAATTCACGCCTGCGCTGGCCGGTCTCGCACGAAATTCATGCGCTGAGCGACCAACCAGTGTTGAGCGTGCAACGGCGCGCAAAATACCTGCTGCTGGAACTGCCACATGGCTGGATCATCATTCACCTCGGCATGTCTGGCAGTTTACGCATGTTACCGGGTGAGCAACCCGCGGCTAAGCACGACCACGTCGATTTGGTGATGAGCAACGGCAAGGTGCTGCGTTACACCGACCCACGTCGCTTTGGTGCATGGCTGTGGGCCTCTGAGCTTGAAGGCAGCAGCGTACTGGCACATCTCGGTCCTGAACCGCTCAGCAGCGAATTCGATGGTGCTTATCTGTTTGATAAGTCACGTGGAAAGCGCACGGTCATTAAACAGTGGCTGATGGATAACAAAGTGGTGGTCGGCGTTGGCAACATTTACGCCAGCGAATCTCTGTTTACCGCCGGGATCTTACCCGATCGATCGGCGATGAGTTTGAGTCGTGATGAGGCGGAGTTGATGGTCGCGACGATCAAGGCCGTATTACTGCGTTCGATTGAGCAGGGTGGCACCACGCTGCGTGATTTCCTGCAAACCGATGGCAAGCCCGGCTACTTTGCCCAGGAATTGCAGGTTTATGGTCGCACGGGCGAACCCTGCCGTGCATGCGGTACGCCGATCGTCAGCGGTAAACACGGCCAGCGCAGCACCTTTTGGTGCCCACGCTGTCAGCATTAATCAGGGCTGCGTCAGCTTGGTCAGCAGTGCCTGATGCACCACGGCAGGCAGAAATGCCTGCACATCACCGTGATGACGTGCAACTTCCTTCACCAGCGACGATGATACAAACGAGAACCCTTCGGAAGGCATCAGAAACACGCTTTCCAGCGTAGGCAACAGGTGACGATTCATCTGCGCCAGCTGCAGTTCATATTCGAAATCTGACACCGCACGCAATCCCCGCACCAGCACATTGGCATTTTGCGCTTTGGCGAAGTTCGCCATCAAATCGCTAAAACCCAAAACTTCAACATTGGCTAAGTGCTGAGTAGCCTGCCGTGCCAAATCCACGCGCTCATCGAGTGTAAACAGCGGCTTTTTGCTGGGGCTGGCGGCAATAGCAACCACGATGCGATCAAACATCTGCGCCGCGCGCGTCACAATATCCACATGGCCCAACGTGATGGGATCGAACGTGCCGGGATAAATCGCTTTGGTGCTCATACGCGACCTTGTGTTGAGGTGTGATGCAGCGCCCAGAGCGCTGAGTATTTGTTAAAGGTGTATTGCGCGTTGACGACGGCCAGAATCCAGCCCTGCTTGCCGTCGAGGAATCCGGCGCGCAGCAGCAACGTCTTAAGGAATGCGCCTAACGTGTGGCTGAAAATCGAGAAGATGCCACAACGCTTGCCTCGCTGAAAACGTTCTTGCGCCCAGGCTTCGGCATAATTCATCTGTTTACGTTGGAAAGCAATCAAATCGCGGCAGGTGAGATGCTGGAGATCGCCTGGTAACGTCACCACCGGTGCGCCCTGAGTTTCCAGCGATTCGTGCACCAGATTGTCATTGTAATTGAGTACGCGAGGATAGAGGCGCATCACGCGATCCGGATACCAGCCACTATGGCGCATAAAGCGGCCAAGGAACAAATTGCTGCGTCCCAGGCAATAAACAGTATCAGAGGGTGGTTGCTCCAGTACGTTTTCAATCGCGCGGCGTAACTCGGGCGTGACACGCTCATCGGCATCCAGCATCAGAATCATATCGCCGCTTGCATGGGCTTGTGCACGCTGGCGCTGCTTGCCAAAGCCCGCCCAGCCTTCAGCCTGATGCACCTGCGCGCCGTGCGCGCGGGCCACTGCTACTGTGTTATCCTGGCTGCCTGAATCCAGCAGCACAATCTCATCTGCCCAGCTCACTGAGGCCAGCGCCTCCGGCAGCAATTCAGCTTCGTTTTTGGCGATCATCACCACGGAAAGACGTTGGCGTTGTGGCATGCGTTAATGAGCTCGTGGCGGCAAATGTGGTTCGAGTAACTGTAGCAGACGCTGCAATGCGCCCTGATTTTGATGCAGCACTTCGACTGCGTGGCGGCCGTAATAGCGGCGGTAATCATCATCCTGCAGCAGGTTGGCCACCTGTTTCTCCAGCGAAACCACGTCCGTGACGGTGATCAGGCCTTCTGCCTGCTGCAATTTGGCGCAGATATATTTGAAGTTCCAGATATGCGGCCCCATCAGCACCGGAATGGCATGGGCAGCGGGTTCCAGCGGATTATGACCGCCGCGTTCTACCAAACTGCCACCAACAAAGGCGATATCGGCGATGCCGTACAGCAGCATTAATTCACCCATGGTGTCGCCAATCACGACCTGCGTTGCGCCAGACGGAATTTCACCGCTGCTACGCAGAGTGAAACTGAAACCGCGCTTTTGCGTCAGTTCACAGGCATCTTTGAAACGTTCAGGATGGCGTGGCACCAGAATCAGCATCAGATCGGGGAACTGTTGCAGCAGACGACGATGCGCATCAAGGATGATGGTCTCTTCGCCTTCGTGCGTGCTGGTCGCGATCCACACCGGGCGGCGCGATGCCCATTGACGGCGCAGGGTGACCGCACGGGCCGCCAATTCCGGCGTTACAGAGATATCAAATTTCAGGCTACCGGTGACGGCGAGATGCGTTCGTTTAAGGCCGAGGCTGAGGAATCGCTCAGCATCCTCGTTGTTCTGCGCTGCTATCAGCGTAATGCGCTGCAGCAAATCACGCATAAAGCCACCGAGTTTTTTATAGCCTTTGGCCGAACGCTCTGACAGACGGGCATTGGCAATGACCAGCGGAATTTGGCGCTGATGCAGAATACGGATGATGTTCGGCCACAACTCGGTCTCCATGATGATCACCAGACGAGGATCAACGGTATCAAGGAAACGGTTAATCGAACCGGGCAAATCATAGGGCAGATAGACATGATGCACATCTTTACCAAACGCGGACTGAGCGCGTTCGGAACCGGTTGGCGTCATGGTAGTCACGGTGATCGGCAGAGTAGGATAGCGATGGCGCAATGCGCGTACCAGCGGCACGGCGGCCAGTGTTTCACCCACAGAAACCGAATGCAGCACAATGCCGTGCGGTTCAACTTTGCCCACACAGTAGCCGTAGCGTTCCGCCCAGCGTTTACGATAGGCCGGTGCTTTTCGACCGCGCAGCCACAGGCGCAGCCAGATCAGTGGCTGTATTAAATAGAGCAGGGCTGTGTATAGAGTTGTCATAGTTATCGTTACGACAGATTCGCGTCAAAAAACACATGAAAGGCGGCATGTTATCAGAAACTGACCGCCTGCTCATACCACTTCGTCAGCTGGTCTTCAGCACTTGCTGATAGAGTGAAGTCAGGGACTGCGCCAGTCGCTGCGGACCAAAAGGTTCGATTCTGCGGCGTGCGGCTTCTCCCATGGCAGAATTCTGCGAAAGTGCAGGTGTGGCGACAATGGCGTCATTTAATGCCTTGATATCCAATGCATCACAAACGAAGCCTTCCTGGCCGGCTTGAATAAATTCTGCGCCGCCACAGCCGGTGCTGGTAATCACGGCCAAACCGCAGGCCATCGCTTCAAGCACCACATTCGGAAAAGGATCATAAAGCGTGGGCAACAGTAAGGCGTCAGCGGCGTGATAATAGGGCTGCACATCCTGCTGCACGCCAACAAAGCGCAAGCGATCAAGGCAATTAAGCTGGTTAGCCAGCTGCTGATAGCGTGAAAGTTGTTTGTCCTGGCCAACCACAACCAGATAGCGATCGCTGTGGGCGAGTGCTTCAATGGCGGCTTTCAAGCCTTTGCGCTCAAAGCCTGAACCCACGTAGATCATCACCGTGGCATCCTGTGGCAGCGTCAATTGCTGGCGTATGGCGTAGCGCTGAGCTTCAGTTGCTGGCTGGAAACGTTGGCTATCGATGGCGTTGTGAATGACATGGATTTTGCTGGCATCTAGCGTGAAATGACGCAAAATATCTTGCTTAACCATCTCAGAATTACAGATCACTGCTTTTAAAGATGCTGCATTGAACATCTCTGCTTCAGCCTGCAAAACATAGCGATGATAAGGACTCAGGCTGGCGCTCAAGCGCTGCCAGGGTGAGACGATACGCGCACGTTGTTCCAGCCACACGCGATGGACGCCATCACCGGCGCGGAAAATATCGCAGCCCGCAATGCGTTCGTGGCTCTGCACGATATCGAACTTCTCACGTTCCCAACATGCACGTGCCGCGTGGGCAAAACCGCGTTCGCGCGATACGCGTCCAAATTTGGCGGGATTGCAGATGTGCAGATGCCAGGCTGGATTGGGTGTGCCCTGCCAGCTGCGTGTGATGATATTCAGATTGAGCTGCTCGCTGTCCAGTGCTTCCAGCGCCCGCGAGATGAAACGCTCGGCACCGCCATCCGGACGATATTTCTGCCGGACAATCGCCAGGCGTAACTTAGTCATGCAAAAAACTCCTGGCGGCGGCCACCACATCATCCACTGGAATGGCTGAGAGATAGCGCTGTTCTGTTTTGGTATCGATGTCGTCTGGCGAAGGCAACGGTGCATAATCACCGGCCCAGATCACGCGATTGTTTTCACCCCACGGACGCCAGTGTTGCAGTTTGGTGGGGCCAAACAGCGCAAGACAGGGCGTATCGAGTGCGGCGGCCATGTGCATGGGGGCAGAATCCACACCGATAAACAGCTGCGCGGCATCAATCAATGCCGCCAGTTGCGGCAATGAAAGCTGCCCGGCAAGTGAAACCACATTCTGGCTGTGGCACAGCGACTGAATGTGGGTAATCATTGCTTGCTCTTTCTGGTCTGGGGCAGCGGTAAGAACCAGGGTATGGCCATCAGCGGCGAGCGTATCAATCAGCTGCGCGACCTTTTCATCTTCCCAGCATTTGAATACCCAACGCGATGTTGGCTGTAACACGATAAACGGACCGCTGACCTTTTGCTGAACCAATGCATCCTGCACTTTCTGTTTATCTGCCGCACTAAAGTGCATTGAGGCTTTTGCACCTTCTGCGCTGATACCTAGCGGTTCAAGCGCCGCCATATTCTGCTCGACGGTGTGCAATTGATTATGTTTTTTTGTCGAAACCAGATAGTTATGGCACCAACGCCACAGGGCGTGATCACGCTTGGCGTAGGCAAAACCAATACGCACCGGCGCAGCTGAAAAACGTGTGATAATCGCGCTGCGCCATTGATCGGCGAGGTTAATGACCACGTCATAATGGCAGGCACGTACAGCTGAAAGCAGCGCCATCTCGTGGCGGAACTTCTGCCAGCCGCCCTCTTTTTTCCAGTTGCGGTCAATGATGTGCAACTGGCGAATAGCGGGGTGTGCTTCCAGCATCGGCCGCGTCTCTTTATACAACAGGACGTCGATGTTGGCGTTTGGATAGCGTTGACGGAGCGCATTGATAGCGGGCGTGGTCAGCAGCATATCGCCGTGATGGCGCAGCTTGATCAGCAGAATATTTTTCGGTGCAAATTGGACTGGAATCGGGCTTGCCATACTCAAATGATCTCAAATTTCAGTGAGCTGATTGTAGGGCAAACCCCTATAGGGCGAAAGCCAGCCGCGACGCTTATTTGTTACGCCAGCGATAAATCCGACTCAGCCATAACAGCAGTTGATACCACTGCCGCGCGCCGCGTGCATTCCGCAGCATACGTTTATGGGTTTGCGTGGCAAACAGATCCGCAATCATCGCCTGCCGTGCGCTCTCTTCCGGTTCACGGCGAATGGAATGGCAGACGCTGAGCGCTTCACGCGTAATTTGATAATGGAATGCGGGATAGATTTTAACTTTATTGCAATAGCGTGCATTGATCTCTTCCAGCATCTGCGCGATTTTCAGGTAATGGCGTTGATACTCGACATTTCGTTGACCGGTGCGTTTGCGGTTGCTGATGGAGGCATCGTGCAGGTAGTAGCGGTAGAGCATTTGATCGGTGTAGCGCACGCGTTTGGCGTTGAACATGAACTCTGTGGTCCAGGGAATATCCTGATGATGTAACCCCGGTTCGAAAGTGAGATTGTTTTGTTCAATCAGATCACGGCGATAAATACCCAGCCACACCACGTGCATGTATCGATGCGTCTGCAGTGCGGTGTTCAGCCATTCTGGGCCGCTCAATACATCGGTGCTGGTTAAGCGATCCAGAGGAATGAGCGGTTTGGTTGTTTGGCTGGCTTTGAAAAACCACTCCGCATTACACTGCGCGGCATCGAGATCGTCTCGCTCGGCCATCTCAACCAGTATTTGATACATGGTTGGGCTCATGGTGTCGTCTGCATCCGGGAATGTGACGTACTTGCCTTTTGCGACGGCTAATCCGGCATTGCGTGCCCGTGAGACGCCACCATTAGCCTGGTGAATAACCCGCACCTGAGAATATTGATGCGCATAAGCCTCAGCTCGTTCGCCTGAACCATCGGTGGAACCATCATCGACAATGATGATCTCGAGATCTGTCAGCGACTGCGCCAGTAGAGACTGCATAAACGTCTCGAACATCGCGCCAGCGTTGAACATGGGTGTAATGATGGAAAGTGCGGGATTATCAAGCGACATTGTTATTTATGGTTTTATGAATTATTTACGATTTTATAACGTTAATTATTGCTAAGAAATTCAGAACTTTTTGGACATTAATGGTCAAAAGTAGTTAGCTCGCTAGCATTTTTGCGCTTTTAGGAACGGTTCTGGCCGGAATGTTTGGCATCAATCCTTTTTACCCTGGGCATCAGTATGAAAAACATCCTTGTTATCCGACGCGATAACATTGGCGATATGGTGTGTACCACTCCACTGCTGGAAGGTTTGAAACGCACTTTTCCTGACGCAAAAATCACCCTACTGGTTAATAAGATTGCTCAGGATGTGGTGAGCCATAATCCTCACGTTGACCGTCTGTATGTCTACAAAAAAGCCAAACATCGCGGTAAGAACGAAACCACACTCGGTGTTTACTGGCAGCGCGTAAAAATCATGCTGGCACTGCGTAAAACGCGCTTTGATGCCACGATTTTGGCTAATCCGGTGCCGTGCAAATACAGCTTACGCCTGGCGAAAATGGCCGGCGCGCACAATATTATTGGCGCTGCTTTGCCCGACGTTCAGCTGGATCATCCGTTCCGTAAAAGAGATTTTCAGGGCAGCCATCAGGTCGAACATACCTTTTCTTATCTCTCTGCGTTGACTGACAGCCTGCCTGAAGTGCCATCTGTGAATCTTTATCTCGCAGATGCAGAACGTGAAGCGGCCAAAGCGCGTGTTGCACAAAGCTTTGCTTCAGCAGGCAGGGTCTATGGTGTGCACATCAGCAGCCGCAGTCCTAAGCGTCGCTGGCCGATAGCCAGTTATGCGGCATTTATCAATAAGCTGCTGGAAGATGAGCAGGCGCGCGTGCTGGTTTTTTGGTCGCCGCAGGGCACGCTGGATCCTCACGACAAAGGCGATGCGGCCCGTGCTGATGAGTTGATGGCGTTGGTCAATTCATCACGCGTAGCGCGCTATCCCACCGCATCGGTGCGGGAAGTCATCGCAGGCTTTGATTGCTGCGAGCAAATTTTGTGTAGCGATGGGGGGCAGATGCATCTCGCCGCCGGGCTGCATAAAAAGCAGGTGGTGTTCTTTGGCGATACCAATGCCAGTCTGTGGCATCCGTGGTCGGGCGAGTACCAGATTATGCAGACCGATTCCGGAGAATGTCGTGATATCTCACCGGAAACGGTCTGGCAGGCATGGCAGAAACTTAACGTGCGGACTGCTGTAGCTTAAAACTGTCGTGATATTCCGACAGAGTCTGGCCAACGAAACGGGGCGCTAACCAACTGAAGAGCGCCTCTAGATCCTCATAAAGCTGTTCGATATCGCGTTCGTTTTTAAACGTTGGGCTGCCGTCTGGCATGAACTCTGAGCTGTGCAGCATAAATTCAGTGTAATTGTTACCTTCTGCCAGTGACATTTCTACCACGCGCTGCATGTCCGAAAGATTACCGCCAGATGGACGCAACCAATGTACAGCAGGGCTTTTTTGCTTGCCGCGCAGTCGATACAGACTCTGTTTGAAGGTATTCATCAAAGGCGAGTATTTGTATTGAATACTCATAGGAATTTCGAGCAGTGAAGAGTTGCCGCTGCGTGAGATATCCTGCGGATCGATGAAATAAGGTTTGAACGGAAAATCTGTATAGTTTGTGCCGCCTTTACCCTGTGGTGCGCCGCGTGTGAAGGACCAGTTCACGCGCGGGGTAACGGAACAATCCACCTGATAGCCTAGTTCGGTGAGAATGGCGGCATAGCGTTCATCAAATGCCCAGCGCCCTGCACGATGGCTCAGCATTTTCGTCTGGAACTTTTCTTCCAACAGATCAGTCATATAAACGACTTTATCGCGCAGCACGGTATCCGGGTATTCGACCAGGAAAGGCTGCCAACGCCAGTCATCATCGGTGAGTGGAGCTTCTGGCGGACTGTTCCATGCATGCAGATGCATGCCAATCTCACCTTGTTTACGCGCGATGACATCTTTGCCGAATTCCACGAAAGCAGGATCCATCGCCATTTCATAGTTGGTCAGCCAGGTGGGTTTAAAACCATAACGCTCGCACAGGTCCTGAAAACGTGGCAGATAGCCGGTATTTTCGGTGGTGATTGAACGGTGATTGCGCCAAAGGTTGTCACCTTCAGTGTCAATGGTAATAAGGAACGCGTGCCGGGTCATGTTCGCCGCCTGAAGCCAATAAAATCGCAATGTTACGCTGAGCCATTCAGTGACGCAAAACTATTTGCCCGGGCAGGAAACAGGCGAAAAGCACGAAGGATCTGCGCTACTATCCTGGCCAGGACTGCAGGCAATCACATGTTATTTCATTCAGACAGGTAGAATATTTTGTCAAAACGCATACTCATGGTGATAGATGGATTGCCGGGCGGCGGCGCTGAAAAGGTGGTCCTGACGCTGGTCACCGGGATGCTGGCACAGGGGCACCGTGTATCACTTTTTTCCCTGCGACAAGTGTGCGAGTACCCCTTGCCGCAGGGAGTGGATTATCAGGTCATTCTGGACACCAATCGTCGACCCTGGCGCAAACTCACCGAGCTGAGTCGTCGAGCCCGTTTGCTGGACGAAGCAGTACAACAGGCGGAGAAAACGGCAGGTGAATTTGATCTTGTGGTGTCTCATCTGCACAAAACCGACCGTATCGTGCGTCGAAGTCGCGCGCTGGATGCGAAGAAAACCTGGTTCTGCCTGCATGGCGTGTTTTCAGCCTCCTATCTTGGGCATCGCACCGGATTATCACGCTGGTTAAAGGCGCGTAAAATCCAGCAGGTTTATCAGGGGCGTAACGTAGTCGGCGTTTCACCCGCCGTGCTGGAGGATTTAAAAGAGGCCTTTACTGTGAAGCTCACAGGCGAAGCGGTAATTGGCAATCCGTTCGATATTGCACTGATTCGGCAGTTGGCAGCAGAGGCCGCCGAAGTGCCTGAGTCTGGTTTTCTGGTGCATGTCGGGCGCTTCCACGAAACCAAACGGCATGACCGCCTGTTAAAGGCTTACGCATTAAGCAATATTCAGTTGCCGTTGGTGTTATTGGGGCAGGGATCGGCACAGCGTAAAGCCGCTTTAGAAGCCCAGGCACAAGCGCTAGGGATTGCCAATCGTGTTATTTTCCAGGGCTTTACACAAAATCCTTATGCATGGATCAGTCGGGCGGCAATGCTGATCGTCAGTTCGGATAGCGAGGGTTTTGGTAATGTGCTGATCGAAGCTGTATTGTGTGGCACGCCTGTTGTCAGTACGCGTTGTCCGGGTGGCCCGATGTGGCTGTTGCAAGGTGATTTAGCGCGCGGCCTGGCAGATCTCAATCCTGAATCGCTGGCAACAGCAATGTGTGACATTTATCAGCACCCGCCGTTGTTAGCAGCGGATGCCTTTGCCGAATTTGATACGGCGGCAATCTGTCAGCAATATCTGGCGCTGATTAAGTGAAGCCATGGGAGGCCCAAAAGCCTCCCTGTGAATCCTTAATCCCAGCTCAATACCACTTTTCCTGAACGCCCGGATCGCATCTCGTCAAATCCCTGCTGGAATTCATCGATGTGGTAGCGATGTGTGATAATGGGCGTTAAATCGAGGCCGGATTGAATCAACGCTGCCATTTTGTACCAGGTTTCAAACATCTCGCGGCCATAGATGCCTTTGATGAAAAGTCCTTTGAAGATCACCAGATTCCAATCGATCGCCATCTCGCCCGGCGGAATGCCCAGTAGGGCGATTCGCCCGCCATGGTTCATCACCTCCAGCAGGGTGCGAAACGCGGGAGGCGCGCCAGACATCTCCAGCCCGACATCGAAACCTTCGGTCATACCCAGCTCAGCCATCACATCGCGCAGATTTTCCTGCGCTACATTTACGGCGCGTGTCACGCCCATCTGGCGTGCCAGGCCGAGGCGATATTCATTGATATCGGTGATGACCACATTGCGTGCGCCCACATGTTTGCACACCGCTGCAGCCATAATACCAATAGGACCAGCACCAGAGATCAGCACGTCCTCGCCGACCAGATCAAACGAGAGCGCGGTATGCACGGCGTTGCCAAAGGGATCGAAAATCGCTGCCAGCTCGTCAGAGATATTGTCGGGAATCTTGAAAGCGTTAAATGCAGGGATGACCAGGTACTCGGCGAAACAGCCCTGACGATTGACGCCGACACCCACGGTATTGCGGCACAAGTGAGTGCGACCGGCGCGGCAATTTCGGCAGTGACCGCAGGTGATATGACCTTCGCCAGAGACGCGATCGCCAATAGTGAAACCTTTTACTTCCTCGCCCATGCCGACAACTTCGCCGACATATTCGTGGCCGGTAATCATCGGGACAGGAATAGTTTTCCGTGACCAGTCATCCCAGTTGTAAATGTGCACATCGGTACCGCAAATCGCTGTTTTGCGAATTTTGATGAGCAAGTCGTTGTGACCGGGTTCCGGAATCGGCGCATCTTTCACCATCCAGATGCCTTCTTCAGCTCTTAACTTGGCCAGTGCTTTCATTTTTCGGCTCCTGCAATCACGCCCAACTGTTGACCAATGCGCGTAAAGGCGGCAACGGCATGTTCCAACTGTGCCTGCGTATGGCCTGCAGATATCTGAGTGCGGATGCGCGCCTGACCCTGCGGCACAACCGGATAAAAGAAGCCGGTGACATAGATACCCTCTTTTTGCAGCAGGCTGGCAAAATTCTGCGCCACTTTTGCATCGCCAAGCATCACCGGGATGATGGCGTGGTCAGCACCCGCCAGCGTAAAGCCGGCTGCGGTCATTTTTTCGCGGAAGAAGCGGGCGTTATCCCACAAACGCTGGCGTAATCCATCGCCTTCACTGAGCAGATCTAACACCCGCAGCGAGGCGGCGACGATGGCAGGTGCCAGGGAGTTGGAAAATAGGTAAGGGCGTGAACGCTGGCGTAGCCATTCAACCACCTCTTTTTTCGCAGCCACATAGCCACCTGAAGCACCACCTAGCGCTTTGCCTAATGTGCCAGTCAGGATATCTACGCGATCCATTACGCCGCAGTATTCATGGGTGCCACGTCCAGCCGCTCCGACAAAACCGACTGCGTGGGAATCATCAACCATCACCAATGCGTCAAATTCGTCGGCCAAATCGCAAATGCCTTGCAGATTGGCAATCACGCCATCCATCGAGAACACACCGTCTGTGGCGATCAGAATATGGCGTGCACCTTTATCACGCGCTTCCTCTAACCGAGCACGTAACTCAGACATATTGTTGTTGGCATACCGATAGCGCTGGGCTTTACACAGGCGTACGCCATCGATAATTGAGGCATGATTGAGTGCATCAGAGATGATGGCATCTTCCGCACTGAGCAGCGTTTCAAACAGACCGCCATTGGCATCGAAGCAAGAGGAAAACAGGATGGCATCTTCCATGCCGAGAAAGGCCGCCAGCTTTTGTTCCAACTGCTGATGAATATCTTGTGTGCCGCAGATAAAGCGCACGGATGCCATGCCGAAGCCGTGGGAATCCATGCCTTCTTTGGCGGCCTGAATAAGCGCGGGGTGATTCGCCAGACCGAGATAGTTGTTGGCGCAGAAGTTAATCACCGGAGGACTATTAGCGACATGGATCTCAGCCTGCTGCGCCGAAGTGATGGTACGTTCTTGTTTGAACAATCCATCGCTACGTGTTGTCACAAGCTGTTGACGGATTTGCGAATAAAACTGACTGGACATGATTCTGCTCCTCAGATAGCAAAATTTTGGAACATATTACTGATCAGGATGCATCGTGCCGACATTTCCGCCAGAGAAATCTTCATTTTGCAGCATAGTTCACGCGATGGATGCAAATTGTGCAGCGGTTACGGAGTCATCTGGCTACCTGTCTCGGGCTGAAATGTTATGATGTTAGGCATTCGTGCGTGAAACCTCCTGTTTCACCCCAACTCTTTAAAGGCAAAGCATATGATTATCGTAACCGGTGGCGCTGGCATGATTGGCAGCAACATTGTTAAAGCGCTGAACGATCGCGGTCTTACCGATATTCTGGTGGTGGATAATCTGAAAGATGGCACCAAATTCGTGAACCTCGCAGATCTGGATATCGCGGATTACATGGACAAAGAAGAGTTCCTCTCTTACATCATGTCCGGCGAAGATCTGGGTCCAATCGAAGCGGTGTTCCACGAAGGTGCCTGCTCGGCGACCACCGAGTGGGACGGCAAGTACATGATGGATAACAACTATCAGTACTCCAAAGACTTGCTGCATTTCTGCCTGGAGCGTGAAATTCCTTTCCTGTACGCTTCATCCGCAGCCACCTACGGTGGCCGCAATGAAAACTTCATTGAAGAGCGCCAGTACGAGCAGCCGTTAAACGTTTATGGCTACTCAAAAATGCTGTTCGACCATTACGTGCGTCAGATTCTGCCAGAAGCCGATTCTCCGGTGTGTGGCTTCCGCTACTTCAACGTCTACGGCCCCCGCGAAGGTCACAAAGGCGGTATGGCGAGCGTGGCATTCCACCTCAACACGCAGATCAGCAACGGTGAAAATCCAAAGCTGTTTGAAGGTAGCGACGACTTCCGCCGCGATTTCATCCATGTTGACGATGTCGTTGCGGTAAACCTGTGGTGCTGGGAAAACGGTGTATCTGGCATCTACAACTGTGGTACTGGCCGTGCGGAATCTTTCCAGGAAGTCGCCGATGCAGTACTGAAGTTCCATCAGCAAGGCCAGATTGAATACATCCCGTTCCCTGAGAAACTGAAAGGCCGCTATCAGGCATTCACTCAGGCGGACCTGACCAATCTGCGCGCAGCGGGTTATGACAAGCCATTTAAAACCGTTGCTCAGGGCGTGGGTGAATACATGACCTGGCTCAACCGCAAAGCATAAGGAAACCGGCACCAGCGATGAAAATTCTGGTCATTGGCCCTTCCTGGGTCGGCGATATGATGATGTCGCAAAGTCTCTATCGCACGCTCAAGGCTGAGCACCCGGATGCGGTTATTGATGTGATGGCGCCGGCCTGGTGCCGGCCACTGCTGTCACGGATGCCGGAAGTCAATCAGGCGCTGGCGATGCCACTGGGCCATGGCGCTTTGGCACTGGGTGAAAGGCGGCGTTTGGGCAAATCCCTTCAGGTCAGCAATTATGACCGTGCTTATGTGCTGCCAAATTCGTTCAAATCAGCGCTGGTGCCGTTCTTTGCAGGTATTAAGCGCCGTGTCGGCTGGCGTGGTGAGATGCGCTATGGCGTGTTGAACGATGTGCGTGTGCTGGATAAAGCCGCATTTCCGCTGATGGTGGAGCGCTATGTTGCACTGGGCTACGACAAACCCATTGCCTCCGCACAACAGTTGCCGCAGCCCTTACTGTGGCCGCAGTTGCGTGTCGATGAAGATGAAAAGCGCATGACGGCGGCGCAGTTTTCTTTGTCCGCGGATCGCCCTGCGATTGGATTCTGCCCTGGCGCTGAATTTGGCCCAGCCAAGCGCTGGCCGCACTACCATTACGCGGCGCTTGCCGAGCAACTGATTGCCGAAGGGTACCAGGTGGTGTTGTTCGGTTCCGCAAAAGATCGCGAAACCGGTGACACTATTGTGCAGACGTTATCGGAATCAGCACGAGCGCACTGCAAAAATCTGGCCGGCGATACGCAATTAGAACAAGCGGTTATCTTAATTGCACATTGCGCGGCTATCGTCAGTAATGATTCCGGGTTGATGCACATTGCTGCCGCACTGAACCGTCCGTTAGTCGCCTTGTATGGCCCAAGTAGCCCGGATTTCACTCCACCGCTGTCTCATCAGGCACGCGTAATTCGTTTGATCTCCGGCTATCACAAAGTACGTAAAGGTGATGCCGAAGAGGGTTATCACCAAAGTCTCATTGATATTCAGCCTGCTCGAGTTCATCAGGAACTTAGCACGCTGCTGCATTCGGTGCAGGAGTAGCCATGCACGTTTTGATTGTAAAAACCTCCTCAATGGGGGACGTGCTGCACACGTTACCGGCGCTCACTGATGCGATGCAGGCCATTCCTGGCATCCGTTTTGACTGGGTCGTCGAAGAAAATTTTGCCCAGATCCCCAGCTGGCATCCGGCAGTAGATAAAGTGCTACCTGTAGCGATTCGTCGCTGGCGTAAACATTGGTTTGGTAGCCAGCAGCGTGAAGAGCGCGTTTTGTTTAAGCGAGACCTGCAATCGCGCCAGTATGATGTGGTGATCGATGCGCAAGGGTTGATCAAAAGCGCCGCGCTGGTGACGCGACTGGCTAAAGGCGTAAAGCATGGGCAAGACAGCCGCAGCGCGCGGGAACCCTTTGCCAGCTGGTGGTATGACAAACGCCATGAAATCAACAAACAGCAGCATGCGGTAGAACGCACGCGCGAACTGTTTGCTAAAAGCCTGGGTTATGAGAAACCGGACACTCAGGGGGATTATGCGATTGCCGGTCATTTCCTCTCCGCGTTGCCCGAGGATGCGCATCAATATTTAGTGTTTCTACACGCCACCACCCGTGATAACAAGCATTGGCCTGAATCACACTGGCGCGAACTGATTGAATTGGTACAGCCGACGGGTCTGCGGGTGAAACTGCCGTGGGGTGCTGAACATGAGCATCAACGTGCATTAAGAATGGCGGAAGGTTTTGACCATGTTGAGGTGCTGCCAAAATTAGCGCTGGAGCAAGTGGCACAGCAATTGGCGGGGGCACGCGCTGTCGTTTCGGTCGACACGGGTTTGAGTCACCTGACCGCCGCGCTGGACCGCCCGAACATCACGCTGTTTGGTCCAACCGATCCGGGGCTGATTGGGGGATATGGTAAGAATCAGCATGAGCTACGCGGCGCAGGTGGCACAATGCAGGCTATATCCGCCGTGAGCGTAATGGAAAAATTGCGGGAATTGCTTTGAATGGGATCAATATTTAAACAAATCTATCGTTATACCCATGAACGAGCTTATCGGCACAATGAAAATTTTTGGCCTCATATCACGATTCAACGTGGGGCAGAAGACCATATTGAACGGCTAGTCTGGCGAAAAAATGAAATAAAAATTGAAGCATTAGATTCATTACGTAAAACCGTTACCAATGATATGACGATACTGGCAACTGGCCCGTCAGTTAATGATCTGAATTTTGACTTACTTTCAGAAACGACATTTATTGGTGTTAATGGCGCTTATCACCTACGAGATAAAGTCGTATTTTCATATTATGTTATTGTCGATCGCGGTTTTGTTGAGAACCGTTTTGATATTGTCGCAAAAGTACTGGACGACCCTGAGTTGACGCTCTTTACAACAGTTCATTGCCTCAATGACATGTTGAATTGCATTGGAGTCGATAAGATAAAGTGTCGTTTGGCTATTATTGAAGATCTGAGTTATAAGATATTTCGAAAATCAGTAGTACCTGCTGAGTATGCTTTGAATTTCAATGATAATAAAGGATTGTCCGTTTATCCGACTGATCCATTATCTGGTTTTTCATGGGATATCCGACAGGGTATTTTTGATGCGGGAACAGTGGCCTATTGGGCTTTGCAAATAGCCGTATGGCTCAGCTCAAATCGTATACTGTTAGCAGGGGTTGATATGAATAATTTTTCGTCCCCACGGTTTTATGAAAATGAAAATAATAAGCAGAAAAGCTTTTTAGGGGAAAACTTTACTCAAGTGATTAAGCCCGCATTCTTGAATGCCAGCAGCGAGCTTAATCATGCAGGGATAAAAGTTTACAATTTGTCTATGAATAGTGGACTGACTGAGGAAATTTTCGAGAAGGCGACGCCAGATGTCATTTTTAAAAAGAATTGAAAGTTTAGAAGCTATTGCATCTATTTCTTTTATGGCATTTCTATTTCTAATGACCATATTTACAGGTGTTGGAAAAGTAAATAATTTATTTCATCTGTCGATTACAACGATGATGATATTTTTGTTTTTCCAGCGAAAAAAGCTTAGTCTTCCCGAGCCATATCCCTGGAGGTCAATAGGCGTTATTGCACTATTCCTCATTTATTACAGTATTACGAACTTATGGACAAGTGTTCCAGAGAATATAATTTCAACTCTGAAGCATACCGTTTATCTTCTTTTTTTCGTTTGTATGTTTGATTACTGTATTAAGCGTTATGGTTTGCTGAAGGTTTATGGATGCATTTTTTCCGGGTGTTTTATTGTCCTTGTTTTGACATTTATGTTGGTAGACAAGAGCACGCTACTGACTAATAGACTTGAAAACGGTTTTTTTGCCGCGCCAAAAAATGTCATTGATCTCGGTGGATATTTTGCTCTTGGTATTTTAAGTGCACTGATTATTGCCCGTGAGTCAGGCCGACACTGGATTTACATACCTGCATCGTTGCTCTTTATTGGCTTGATCTTGACGCAAAGTCGAGGTCCGTTATTGGCTTTAATGGTTTCTTTAGCTGTTTTACTTGCTAAATATAAACATGTTCACCTTAAACATGTTTTGTATATCATGATTTCAATCGCTACTATTTTATTATTCTTCTACTTTACCGATTATGGCAGTGATTTTTATGCGCGCATTGTTTCCTCTTATGCGCAGAGTTTTATCAGATTTTGAATCTGGAATCATGCCATTTCAGATGCAATGATTCATCCCTATTTCGGTTGGGGGTTTGATAAGCAGCTGACATTTGTAAACAGTATTGGCCAACATGTTATAACCACACACAGTATTTATGTATCGGCTTTCTTGAAAGGCGGTGTGGTGGGTGTGTTATTTATGGCATCACTCATCCTGGTTGGCTTGTATCATGCGTATAGAAAGTATCATCAAGGCATGGGGTTAGAAGCCTCAATTTATCTCTTCTCTTTGATGTTTTTTGTTACTCAGGGGATGTTTGTGATTGGTGGACCAGGAGAAACATGGGTATTATTCTGGTTGCCATTAGCGATAGTTTTGTCATCCCGTAAGGCCTAGATAAAAACCACTACCAGATCGCTTGCTATCTGGTAGTGTAATTTTAGACTGAAATATTTTTCATCATCACGTTATAAACCTGATCAACGCTTATTTTTCTTAATGGGTAATGCGGATCATCATTAGATTCAGGTTCAATTCTGATAGTCTGATGAATGTGTAAATCCTGATAAGGTCCTGTATGTCTGGGATTAGCACTGACATAAAGACTCACTGTCGGCGTTTCTGCCGTGATAGCAATATGTAGTGGTCCAGTGTCACCTGTGATCAACACATCAAGGTTTTTAATTATCTGTAAGAGTTCAGGTAGGCGAGTCTTACCAATATAAGAGTGAACCCTTGAATGGTATTTATTTTTTAATAAATCAAAGAATGATTTTTCAATGTTTTTATCCTGGGTGGCACCAGTCAATACTATTTTTGCATCTATGTTATTTTCTAAAATACGCTCTGCTAGTTCAGAAAAATGTTCAACTGGCCAGCAACGGTTTTTCCCGGACGCCCCCATTTGAAAGCCAATTACAGGTCGATAGTTTTCACGTTCTACAGAGTGAATTGCAATGGGAAATTGCATTCTGATATCTGTTGTATTGCATCCAAGAATACTAATCAGGTCGAGTTTGCGCTGAATAATATGAACATCTGTTGCCGATGAATAATGATCTATCCAGTGATTAAAGACGGTATTGTCACTTCTGAAATTATCTCTAATAATGTATTTTGAGCCAGACAGGCGTGCGCAGAGAATGTCATAGCCCAATGTTGAATGCAGTAGCACAGTCATATCAGGTTTGAATTTTCTCATTCTCCTGATTACGCGATGGGAATGAACTATCTTATTATCCCAGATGACTATTTCATCAAACCATTGACTTTTTTCAACGAGATCACGGTTTTTATCACTGGATACCAGCATGAGCCTGGCCTCTGGATAGCGATGCTTTATGGCTTTGATCGCAGGAGTATTAAAAAGGAGATCTCCTAATGCGGTCGTTGAGAAAATAACAATGCGCTTAAACTCATGATTTGAGCTTAGCGGTGTCTTGTTTTTGTCAATCTGGCTCAGTCTGGCATGTAAACTGAGTACGTTATTGATTACGTTTATTTTCCAAAGCTTTTTCATTATTCCAATTCACCCTAAGAACCTGGCAAATTTGACATCAGTCGCGGGAATTAATTTCGTAATGATAACGAAAAAAACGCTAGTCCCGAATGGGGCTAACGCTAATTTTCAAAAACGTTGATGATTGCGTTAAAAAAGTAAACCTAACTGATTGATTAACTTACTACCTGCCACATTTTCAATCACTATTTCAACGGCTCGACTTTGCGGCACTGGCGGCAGTGGTTTACTAACCTTACACACGCCCGGAGCACGGAATTTCGGTCCCGGAGATTTATCGGTTATCACTGGTGTTTTACCCTGATGCACAGGTTCATTCAGCAACTGACTCGGGCGTACCAACGTAATATCGGGTGGCAGTGATGGCAGCATCTGTTGCAGCACACGAACGGTGGTAGGATGCGGATGACCAATCGCAATGGCATAGCCATCGCGCTGTGCCAGTTTTACGGCACGGGTAAACTGTTCGCGAATCGATGCCTCATTCTGACTATCGTCAAGGAATACCCGGCGTTTCAGCACCTTAACATGCGTACCTTGTGCCGCTGGAATAGACTGGCTATTGCCAATCGTCATGCTATCGAGAAAGTAGTAATTGTACTGATTTAGCACCTGCATCACTTTCTGCATGCCAGGCAGGCTGGAGGTCATTTTGCTGCCCATATGGTTGTTCAGCCCCACAGCGAAGGGCACTTTACCCGAGGCATCCCGAACAATGCGTGCGATCTCTTCGCTGCTCATCTCTGGGGTTAAGGTATCTTTTTCCAGCGGCTGCTTACTGAGCGGTGCCATTGGCAAGTGAATCAACACCTCATGACCACCCTGATGTGCTTTTGTCGCCATCTCACGAGCATGAGGTGCATTCGGCAATACAGCGACCGAAATCGCAGCGGGCATTTGCAGCACTTTATTCTCTTCAACCGGACGATAACCGAAGTCATCAATCACAATTGAGAGTTTACCTGCCTGAGCCGATAGTGTGAAAAACAGTGCGCAGAACGCAATTGAGAGCTTTTGAGGCTGAAACAACACTTATCTTCCTAACCACGGTAGTGGATTGACGGCCTGTCCCTGACGTCGGATTTCAAAGTAGAGCGAAGGCGTGCCGCGGCCGCCACTGGTACCCACGAGGGCGATAGGCTGTCCTGCCTTCACCTGAGTACCCACGCTCACCAGCGCACTTTGGTTGTAGCCATAAAGACTCATATCGCCTTTACCATGTTCCAATACCACAACCAGGCCGTAGCCTTGTAGCCAGTCGGCCATCAGTACGCGTCCATCGGCGATGGCTTTCACTTCGGTGCCTTCTGGTGCATCAATCACCAGACCTTTCCAGCGCAGTTCACCCTGCATGGATTCACCGAAGCGGTGTTCAATACGTCCATTCACCGGCCATACCGCCTGCCCACCAGGCTTTCCGAGGCCACCGGTGCGCGCCATCAACTCACGTTCGCTTTGTGTGGGTTGATAACTTGATCCCTTGGCTTTTGCCTGCGCCTGACGCTGGCGTACTTTTTCTGCCTCGCGTGCTTCACGTTCGGCACGCTCACGCGCTTCGCGTTCGGCTTTGGCAATTTTATCCTGCAGACGGCTTTCGTTTTCTCGCATCTCAACCAAATCGGCCTGATCTTTTTCCAGCGAGCTTTCCAATACTGTCAGGGTTTTCTTACGTGCCGCACTGGCGGTTTCCAGTTTGGCCTGCTGCGACTGCTGTTGGGCTAACAGGGATTTTTGTTGTTCCTGCTTACCTTGCAATGCCTGACGCTGCTCGGAGAGCTGTTGCTGAGTTTGTTTGAGATCGTCGATGTTTTTCTGGCGTGCAGCATTAAGGTAGCCGAAATAGGCAAGTATGCGTTCACTGCGTTGTGCTTCTTCACCACCCAGCAGCAGCTGTAACCCATTGTGTTGGCCTTGTCGGAAAGCCGCATCCAATTGTTGAGCCAGCAGTTTTTCCTGCTGAGCCTGCTGTTTTTCCAGACGAGAGATGGAGGTGGTAATTTGTGTGATTTCGCCGTCGAGCGCGGTCAAGCTATTGCGCGTTTCCCTAAGCTGCCGGCTGGCTTGCGCAATCACTTTTTCCTGACTTTGCAGTTGATCGAGAAGTTTGCTGCGCTGTAATTTCTGCGCTTTAACGCTTTTCTCTTTGTCAGCGATATCCTGCTGAATGGACTTGAGCTGGGTTTTACTGTCATCCGCACTGTGCGCGTAAACGGGCAATAACAGTGCGCCCGCGCAGAGCAAGCTCAGGGAGATTTCGGACCAGCGAAATAACAACGGATGCGCTGGGCCGTTGTGACGGGTCCTTGTGTGTGTAACGGTCGCTTTTCCCTTCATAGTCGATAATTATTCCACGATGAACAGCCGCTTACCAGTTATCCCGGGCGGGTTTTGCTTTACGAAAGATGTCGGTGCCGAGCTTACTGGCATAATCTTTGACTCAATTTTGCGATTAGAACACTTTTTTTGGAAAATGACGCACAAATCGTAACTCTGCCCGCTTCGCGACTGTACATGCTAAGTGGCGCAGGTATACTCAGAACCCTTGTTTTAGCTTATTAGCCCGGTCTGGAGTCGTTACCCCTCATGCAAGAAATTATGCAGTTTGCAAGCAATCACACCATCCTTAGTCTGGCATGGGTTGTTTTACTCGTTCTGGTGATTGTGACCACCGTTAAAGGAATGTTCTCTAAGGTAAAAACAATCAGCCGTGGTGAAGCAACCCACCTGATCAACAAAGAGGATGCGGTGGTTGTAGACGTGCGTTCGCGCGATGATTATCGCAAAGGGCACATTTCAGGTGCGGTGAATATTGCAGCGGCTGACATCAAAAAAGGGAGCTTTGCCGAACTGGAAAAGCACAAGTCCCAGCCCATAATTGTGGTATGTGCCACTGGTCAGAGCGCGGGTGAGTCAGCCGCTAAATTGAGCGCTGAAGGTTTTGAAAAAGTCTCCGTGCTGAAAGATGGCGTGAGCGGCTGGAGTGGTGAGAATCTGCCGCTGGTACGCGGTAAATAATTCCCAGAGGTAACCGCATGGCTAATGTTGAGATTTACACCAAAGTCACATGCCCTTATTGCCACCGGGCAAAAGCATTGTTGGATCAGAAAGGCGTTTCGTTCCAGGAGATTCCTATTGATGGGAACGCGGCGAAGCGTGAAGAGATGATTCAGCGAAGCGGGCGTACGACAGTTCCACAGATTTTTATTGATGCGCAGCACATTGGTGGCTGTGACGATCTTTACGCGCTGGATGGGCGTCAGGGACTGGATCCCTTACTCCAGGCATAATTTTTCGGTCAGACAATTTAACTCACAGGATTTAGTAACATGTCAGAACATAGCACAAACGAAATGCAGTTCCAGATTCAACGTGTTTATACCAAAGACGTTTCTTACGAAGCGCCAAACGCGCCTCAGGTTTTCCAGAAAGAGTGGGAACCGGAAGTGAAACTGGATCTGGACACCGCTTCATCTCAGCTGGCTGATGAAGTCTACGAAGTTGTTCTGCGCGTTACCGTGACAGCAACCGTTGGCAAAGACACCGCATTCCTGTGCGAAGTTCAGCAGGCAGGTATCTTCACTATCGGCGGTATCGAAGGCACTCAGATGGCACATTGCCTCGGTGCATACTGCCCGAACATTCTGTTCCCGTATGCACGTGAATGCATCACCAGCCTCGTGTCTCGTGGTACTTTCCCTCAGCTCAATCTGGCGCCAGTTAACTTTGATGCCCTGTTCATGAACTATCTGCAGCAGCAAGGTGAAGGCGAAGCGCCACGTCAGGATGCCTGATGACTACCCTCAACGCTTCGATTAGCGTCATCGGTGCCGGCTCGTACGGCACCGCATTGGCCATTACGCTGGCCCGTAACGGCCATCCGGTTCTGCTCTGGGGCCACAATCCGCACAGTGTGGCACAGCTCCAGGCTGACCGATGTAATGCCGCTTTCCTGCCTGATGTACCTTTCCCTGACAATCTTGTTCCCGAAGCCGATTTGGCAACGGTGGCGAATGCCAGCCGCGATCTGTTGGTGGTGGTGCCCAGCCACGTGTTTGGCGACGTTCTCACCCAGTTGAAGCCGCATCTGCGTGCAGACTCACGTATTGTCTGGGCAACCAAAGGTCTCGAAAAAGAGACTGGCCGTCTTTTGCAGGATGTTGCGCGTGAAATCCTTGGCGATCAGATTCCGCTGGCCGTGGTTTCCGGTCCAACTTTCGCGAAGGAGCTTGCTGCGGGCCTGCCTACAGCGATAGCGCTGGCGGCCACTGACGCACAGTTCGCCGAAGATCTGCAGCAAAAACTGCATTGCGGTAAAAGCTTCCGCGTGTACAACAATCCAGACTTCATCGGCGTGCAACTGGGTGGCGCGGTGAAAAACGTGATTGCGATTGGTGCCGGTATTTCTGATGGCATCGGTTTTGGTGCTAACGCACGAACCGCGCTGATTACCCGTGGGCTGACGGAGATGAGTCGCCTTGGCGCCGCTCTTGGAGCCGATCCCACCACCTTTATGGGCATGGCGGGGCTGGGCGATTTAGTGCTGACCTGTACCGATAATCAATCCCGCAATCGTCGTTTTGGCATGATGCTGGGACAAGGCGAGAGCGTTGATGAGGCGCAGCGCATTATCGGACAAGTTGTAGAAGGGTACCGAAACACCAAAGAAGTCAAAGCATTGGCGGCGAGAATGGGTGTTGAAATGCCGATAACCGAGCAGATTTATCAGGTACTGTATTGCGAAAAATCGGCGCGAGAGGCAGCATTGAGTTTACTTGGCCGTGCAAGGAAGGACGAAAACAGCCAAAGCTGAAGCAGGACGCTCAGCTAAATCACCTGCAGCGCCTCTCAGGCGCTTTTTTTATCGGGAGCACAGAGCAATGTCGTCAGAAGAGTTAGAACTGGTCTGGAACAACATCAAAGCTGAAGCCAGAGCGCTGGCTGATTGTGAACCCATGCTGGCCAGCTTTTATCACGCGACTTTGCTGAAGCACGAAAATCTTGGCAGTGCACTAAGCTACATGCTGGCGAACAAACTCGCCAACCCGATCATGCCAGCCATTGCGGTACGCGAAATCGTTGAGGAAGCGTATCGCGAAGATCCAGAGATGATTGTCTCTGCAGCTTACGATATTCAAGCCGTGCGCCAGCGCGATCCTGCCGTTGATAAGTATTCAACGCCATTGCTGTATCTGAAAGGCTTCCATGCATTACAGGCTTATCGCATCGGCCACTGGCTCTGGAAAGAGGGCCGCCGCGCGTTAGCCGTCTATTTGCAGAACGAAATCTCCGTCTCCTTTGCAGTGGATATCCACCCGGCAGCCCGTATTGGTCGCGGCATCATGCTCGATCATGCTACCGGTATCGTGATTGGTGAAACCGCCGTAGTGGAAAATGACGTGTCGATTTTGCAGTCGGTCACGCTAGGCGGTACCGGAAAAACCAGCGGCGATCGCCATCCGAAAATCCGTGAAGGTGTGATGATTGGCGCAGGTGCCAAGATTCTCGGTAACATTGAAGTGGGGCGCGGCGCGAAAATTGGTGCAGGTTCGGTGGTACTACAACCAGTGCCGCCGCATACCACGGCAGCCGGTGTGCCTGCGCGTATCGTTGGCAAACCCACCAGTGATAAACCTTCGATGGATATGGACCAACTCTTCAACGGCGCGGGCTTCGAGTACGGCGACGGAATTTAGCTCTTGATCAGTGCGCCAGCATAATCAAGCTGGCGCCACGCTTCATAAACCACCACAGATACCGCATTCGACAGATTCATACTGCGACTTTCAGCCATCATTGGGATGCGGATCTTCTGCTCTGCTGGCAGCGCGTTCAGTATCTCTGCCGGCAAACCACGGCTCTCAGGTCCAAACAATAAATAATCCCCTTTCTGATAGCTCACAGCGCTGTGGGCAGGTGTGCCTTTGGTGGTGAGTGCAAACAGACGCTGTGGTGCTTCAGACTCGATAAACGCAGTGTAATTGGCGTGTTTTTTGAGTGAGGTGTATTCGTGATAATCGAGCCCGGCGCGGCGCAGGCGCTTGTCATCCCAGGCAAAGCCCAGCGGCTCAATCAGATGCAATTGGAAGCCTGTATTGGCACACAAGCGGATGATATTGCCCGTATTTGGCGGAATTTCTGGTTCAAATAAAACGATGTTCAGCATAAGGCCCCCGGAAACGAGGGCCGAAGCATAGCAAATTATTGACGAGCGGAGTACAGCGGCAACCAGAGTGTAAGGCGCAGCCCCCCTAATGGGCTGTCATCGGCTTTCACCCAACCGCGATGCTGTTGCACGGCTGTTTCCACAATCGCCAGTCCGAGACCGGTGCCACCAGATTCACGGTCGCGTGCTTCATCAGTGCGATAGAAGGGGCGGAAAATCTGCTCGCGATCTTCAGCGCTGACGCCTGGGCCATCGTCATCAACGTGAACGGTAATACCCTGAATATCCACCGAGAAACTCACGCTGATATGCGTGTGGGAATAACGCAGCGCATTACGCACGATGTTTTCCAGTGCGCTCTCCAGGGCATGCGGGTTGCCGTACAGTGGCCACGGACCAGGCGGATACGGCACATCCATGGTTTTACCCATCTGCTCGGCTTCAAATTTGGCTTCTTCCAGTACACCGTTCCACAGCTGGTTCGCCTTCATCGCTTCACTGACTAAGGCATTTTTATGCTGAGTGCGTGAGAGCACCAGCAAATCGTTAATCATGCCATCAAGCCGCTGGGCTTCCGTTTCGATACGCTGAAGTTCTTTACCTTCACCATTGCGACGGCGCAGTAGGGCGGTAGCCAACTGCAAACGTGTCAGTGGCGTGCGTAATTCATGACTGATATCGGATAACAAACGCTGCTGTGCGGTCATCATGCGTTCAAGTGCGCTCACCATTTGGTTGAAACTTGAACCTGCTGCCAGGAATTCCTGTGGACCGGATTCCAGTTCAGGATGCTGGCGTAAGTTTCCGCTCGCCACTTCATCGGCAGCATGTTTCAGTTTGCGCGCTGGACGCGCCAGGCTCCACGCCAGCCATAACAGCAGTGGCGAGCTAATCAGCATGGTGACAATCAGCAGCAATAACGGACGGTCGAACAGTAAATTGACGAAGTCCAGTTGAGAACTGGTGGCGGGGCGGATCAGGTAGAGCTGATAGTTATCTTCACCATCCTGCACGGCGAACGGGCCCACCATTTCCACACGACCATACTTTTTCTTCTGCGGATGATCGGCATTATCAGACTGGCCGATAAAGTTACGAATCACCTGCATTTCATTATGCTGCGCCCCGATCACCCGGCCTTCGCTGGTCACCAATAACAAGCGTTGGCCGGGTGGGGCCCATTTGTCGATGGCGCGAAAGAGCCTGCGCCACCACATCAGGTCGTTAGGGGGATCTTGCGATAACTCAGCTTCAACATGCTGTTCAATCATGGTGCCCTGTCGTTGCTCACTTTCCAGCAGTGCAGTCATCTGGCGTGAGTCGAGTTTGGGCACCATCAAAACCAGCATCAACACCAGCGCCAGGGTGAGCCAGAAAATGGCGAAGATGCGGGTGGTCAAACTTCCAATCATGATGCCGAAACCATCAGATAGCCGCGTCCGCGTAGCGTTTTAAACCACGGATGACCATCACGACGTTCCGGCAATTTACGACGCAGGTTTGAAATGTGCATATCAATCGCGCGGTCAAACGGCGTCAGGCGTTTACCCAGCACTTCCTGACTGAGGTGCTCACGCGACACGACCTGACCTAAGTGCTGTGCCAGCAAATAGAGCAGAGTGAATTCCGTGCCCGTCAGATCCAGCGTTTCACTATCGAAGCTGGCTTCCTGGCGGCCTGGGTTGAGGCGCAGGCAATCCACTTCCAGCGTGGGTGAACTATTGTCATGCTGCTGTTGTTGTTCGCTCCAGTTTGAACGGCGCAAAATAGCCCGAATACGCGCCACCAGTTCACGGTCATTAAACGGTTTTGGTAGATAGTCATCCGCGCCCAGCTCAAGGCCAAGAACACGATCCAACTCACTACCACGAGCGGTCAGCATAATGACCGGAGTTTGGTGCTGTTGTCGTAATTCTTTCAACGTATCAATACCGTTCTTCTTCGGCATCATGACGTCGAGTAATAACAAGTCAACGCTGTTATCCAGCAGGTTAAGCGCCTGCTCACCATCGCTGGCGACAATCACCTCAAAACCTTCCATCTCAAGCAGTTCTTTAAGCAGCGAAGTTAATTCGCGGTCGTCATCAACCAACAGGATTTTATTCATTTTTTGTTGCCCTCCGCAGGCAAAATACCGTGTTCCTTGACTTGCAATCCAACGCTTTACGTAGTTTTACACCCCCTGACGGATGTTTGCAGCTATCGCCGTACACTAGCTCTCGTTGAATCGCAAAACGGAACGAACTGGGAGTAAACGATGCGCTACTTAACCGCCGTCGTCATTGCCTCAGCGATGGTTCTCAGTCACGCCAGCGCAGAAGCAGCAGACACGACGACGATTGACGAGATGCATCATAACGGCGGATTGACGACAGGCAGTATGACGCAAAATCCGCAAAGCCACATGTTCGATGGCATTGAGCTGACTGAACAACAGCGGCAACAGATGCGAGACCTGATGCAGCAAGCACGACATGAGCGCCCGGCTATGAGCGTTCAGGATATTGAAACTATGCATGACCTTGTCATTGCAGACAAATTTAACGAATCGGCTATCCGACAGCAGGCAGAGAAACAAGCCCGCGCGCAGATAGAACTGCAAGTTGAGATGGCTCGGGTTCGCAACCAGATGTATCACCTGCTAACGCCTGCACAGCAAGCGACATTGCAGAAGAATTATGAGCGGCGACTTAACGATATGCGTCAGCTCTCAGGATTGCAGCCATCATCACCGCTGCATGCAGTGAGTAGTACCAGCAGTAACCAGTAACATAGTATCCCTGTTTTCCTTGCCATAGACACCATCCCTGTCTTCCCCCGCATGATGCGGGGGTTTTTTTTATCTGCCAATCCTGTGCTGCATCATCACCTTAATATTCAATTCACGCAGCTTACGCTTGCCGATGATAAACTTGAGCCATTATGTGACTAAAGGCGTTGCGCTGAGCAGACGCTTCTATGAGGCATGGCATGGATCCCTCCTACGCGAAACTCGTCAACCGCGCGGCGCTGGCGGCAACGACGCTGGCGACATTACTGTTGATCGTGAAAATTTTTGCCTGGTGGCTGACCGGCTCAGTCAGTATGTTGGCCGCCCTGGTCGATTCACTGGTGGATATCGCTGCATCGCTCACAAATTTACTGGTGGTGCGCTATTCACTCCAGCCTGCAGACGCTGATCACACCTTCGGCCACGGTAAAGCGGAGTCGCTTGCCGCGCTGGCACAAAGCATGTTTATTTCCGGCTCGGCACTGTTTTTATTTCTCACGGGTATTCAGCATCTGGCCTCACCCAATATATTACGTGCGCCGCTGGTCGGTATCGTCGTCACTGTGGTCGCCCTTTTATCCACCCTGTTACTGGTGACTTTCCAGCGCTGGGTGGTGCGTCGGACACACAGCCAGGCGATACGTGCGGATATGCTGCACTATCAATCTGACGTGGTGATGAACGGCGCGATCCTGGTGGCTTTGGTGTTAAGCAGCTATGGTTTTGTCCGGGCAGATGCGCTCTTTGCGCTGGGGATTGGGGTGTACATCCTCTTTAACGCTTTGCGCATGGGTTATGAAGCGGTGCAATCTTTGCTGGACCGCGCATTGCCGGAAGAAGAGAAGCAGGCGATTATCGATTTGGTTAGCGACTGGCCAGGTGTGCGCGGTGCCCATGCACTGCGTACGCGTCAATCCGGGCCAACCCGTTTTATCCAGCTTCATCTGGAAATGGATGACCACCTGCCGCTGGTGCAAGCACATCAGGTAGCGGATCAGATCGAGCAAGCACTCCGGCTTAAGTTTCCCGGTTCGGATGTTATCATCCATCAGGATCCCTGTTCGGTGGTGCCTGAAAATCAGCAAGGCTTTTTCCAGTTTTAGCGTTTAAATATCATGGCGTTGCGTTATAAAAATGACGTAACGCTAACAACTCTGTAAAAAAATAGCGAAAACTTGTCTGACCTGAATCAATTCAGCATCAAGCCTTTGATATACTATCTGCAACTATTAAGCCGCACGATCGTGAGCGGGTTTACACCGATCGGCAGGCAGGAATAATCCTTAGTTTTGAACAATCCAGAGGTTGTCATGATCAAAAAAATCGGAGTACTGACCAGCGGCGGTGACGCCCCAGGCATGAACGCAGCCATCCGCGGAGTTGTCCGTTCCGCGCTGAGTGAAGGCCTTGAAGTTTTTGGTATCTACGACGGCTATCTGGGATTGTATGAAGACCGTATGATCAACCTCGACCGTTACAGCGTGTCCGACATGATCAACCGTGGCGGCACTTTCCTCGGTTCTGCACGCTTCCCGGATTTCCGTAATGAGGAAGTTCGTCAGGTTGCCATTGAGAACATGAAGAAGCGCGGCATTGACGCGCTGGTGGTCATCGGCGGTGACGGTTCCTACATGGGTGCCAAACGTCTGACGGAAATGGGTTTCCCGTGCATTGGTCTGCCAGGCACCATCGATAATGACGTTGCCGGTACCGATTACACCATCGGTTACTTCACGGCGCTGGAAACCGTGGTTGAAGCGATTGACCGTCTGCGCGACACCTCCTCTTCGCATCAGCGCATTTCCATCGTGGAAGTGATGGGTCGTTACTGCGGCGATCTAACTCTGGCTGCTTCCATCGCCGGCGGTTGTGAATTCATCGTGCTGCCGGAAATTCCTTATACCCGTGAAGAACTGGTCGAAGAGATCAAAGCGGGTATCGCCAAAGGTAAAAAACACGCCATTGTGGCCATTACCGAACACATCTGTGATATCGACGATTTGGCGCATTACATCGAAGCAGAAACCAAACGCGAAACACGTGCAACTGTGCTTGGGCATATTCAGCGTGGCGGTGCGCCATGCGCTTACGACCGTATCCTGGCGTCACGTATGGGTGCTTACTCCATCGAACTGCTGTTGCAGGGCTACGGCGGACGTTGTGTCGGTATTCAGAATGAGAAGATGGTGCATCACGACATCATTGACGCGATTGAAAACATGAAGCGCCCATTCAAGCGCGACTGGCTGGATACGGCGAAAAAACTCTACTAATCAAACTGAATCAGGGCGCGGCCTCCACCGTGCCCTTTTTTATTCCCCCTTATATTCCCTACAGTTATAACCACTTATTTTTAATTCTTTAATCATTGAATTGGTTTATGTCAGTCTTGTTCTATAACGACCTCGGGAGAGCAAGCAATGAACAAGTGGAGTATTGGTGTCACCCTGTTACTGGCTTCCACCAGTGTTTTGGCAAAGGATATCCAGCTGTTAAACGTTTCTTACGATCCAACGCGTGAGCTGTATGAGCAGTACAACAAAGCGTTTAGCGCACACTACAAGCAGGAAACGGGCGACAATGTGGTGATCCGTCAGTCTCATGGCGGTTCAGGGAAGCAGGCGACCTCTGTGATCAACGGCATTCGTGCTGATGTCGTGACCCTGGCGCTGCAGTCTGACGTGGATGCTATTGCTGACCGTGGTCGGATCGATAAAAACTGGATTAAGCGCCTGCCAGACAACTCCGCCCCTTATACTTCCACCATCGTGTTCCTGGTCCGTAAGGGCAACCCGAAGGGCATTCATGACTGGAACGATTTAATTAAACCCGGCGTATCGGTGATCACCCCGAACCCGAAAACCTCAGGTGGCGCGCGCTGGAACTATCTGGCCGCATGGGGCTGGGCGCTGGATCAAAACAACGGTGACCAGACCAAAGCACTGGCGTATGTGAAGGCGCTGTTCAAGAACGTAGAAGTGCAGGACTCCGGTGCACGTGGCGCCACCAACACCTTCGTAGAACGTGGCATAGGCGATGTGCTGATTGCCTGGGAAAACGAAGCGTATCTGGCGGTGAACAAGCTGGGTAAAGACAAGTTCGAAATCGTCACGCCAAGCGAATCGATTCTGGCAGAACCAACCGTTTCGGTGGTCGATAAGGTGGTGGATGAGCAGGGCACGCGTAAAGTAGCTGAAGATTACCTGAAGTATCTCTACTCACCAGAAGGCCAGACCATCGCAGCGGAAAACTTTTATCGTCCACGCGATCCTGAAGTCGAGAAAAAGTTTGCCAGCACCTTTGCGCCGGTGAAACTGTTCACTATCGACAGCAAGTTCGGTGGCTGGACGCAAGCGCAGAAAGCGCACTTCGCTGATGGTGGCAGTTACGATCAGGTCATGAAACCGTAATCGTCATCGCATCAAACTGAAACGGTCAGCCTGATGCTGGCCGTTTTGCATTGTAGAGCAGTAAAAGTCCGTGACTTTGTCCAGGCGGCAGGCGAGGATGCTGGCAGGTGATGAACAGAGGAATTCGGCCATGCAGGGAAGTCGTCGCACCCTGAAGTTGCTAACCGTTTTACTGCTGGTGCTGATTGTCGGACTGATCGTCAGCGCCTTCCATTTCCAGAAAAACTCCAATGCCCTCTGGCAGATCATCAGTGAAAAGTGCGTGCCCAATCTGGCGAAGAGTGGCAATCCCGCCCCTTGTCAGCAAGTGAATACGGCACAGGGTTATGTCACGCTGAAAGACCTCAACGGTCCACTACAGTATTTACTGATGCCGATCGAAAAAATCACTGGCATGGAAAGCCCGATCATTCTCGAACCCACTACGCCCAATCTGTTTGCCGCCGCCTGGCTGCAGCGCAGTCTGTTAGCCAAAAAACGCGGTGCACCGATTGACGATAGCGTGCTGTCACTGGCGATTAATGCGCAATATGGCCGTACGCAGAATCAACTGCACATCCACATCTCCTGTCTGCGTCCTGATGTGCGCCAGCGGCTTGATGCGTTAAGCCCTAAGCTCAATGAACAGTGGCAACCAGCCACGCTGCGCAAACATCGCTATTTGATTCGCACACTGTCGACGGCTGAACTGGCGCAACAAAGTGTCTTTATTCGTCTGGCGACTGAAGTGCCTAATGCGCGCAGCGAGATGGGAAAATATGGGATGGCACTGGCGGAATTACCGGATGGGCGCTTAGCGTTGCTGGCGTTGGAACGCAATTGGCTGATGCTAAACAGTGGTTCTGCGGAGGAGTTGCAGGACCACCAATGCCAGATTTTGAACCATTAACCATGGCTTCCAATATAAAGCTTCAATGAAACGTATAAGCACGCTGGGGGGGTCCAGAACTGTTCATCACATCTTCCACAGTGTATGAGTTACATGTCTCAGTACGCATCTCTGGCAACAAAAAAGGCGGCTCATCAGCCGCCTTGTTCCACACCGAAAAAACTTACGCGTTTTTCGCTGCTGCAGCTGCTTTCACGATCACTGCGAACGCATCGGCTTTCAGTGAAGCACCGCCAACCAGCGCGCCATCGATATCTGGCTGGGTGAACAGTTCTGCGGCATTTTTGTCGTTAACAGAACCGCCGTACTGAATGATAACCTGCTGAGCAATCGCCGCATCTTTCTTCGCGATATGGTCACGAATGAATTTGTGCACGGCCTGGGCCTGCGCAGGTGTAGCGGATTTGCCGGTACCGATCGCCCAGACTGGCTCATAAGCGATAACCACGCCTTCGAACGCAGCCGCACCCTGAGTTTCCAGCACGGCGTCGATCTGACGTGCGCACACTTCTTCAGTCTTGCCCGCTTCGTTCTCTGCTTCAGTTTCACCGATGCACAGGACTGGCACCAGGCCGGCTGCTTTCAAAACAGCAAATTTCTTGGCGATGAACTCGTCGCTTTCTTTGTGGTAAGTACGACGCTCAGAGTGGCCGATGATGATGTATTTCGCGCCGACATCTTTCAGCATTTCTGCGGAGGTTTCACCGGTGAATGCGCCAGACAGGTTAACGTCAACGTTCTGTGCACCCAGTGCAATGTGGCTGCCGGAGATGGCGTGTTTTGCCAGGTCAAGATAGAGAGTGGGTGGAGCAATTGCTACGCCACAACCTTCAACACCAGACAGCTCTTTGCGCAGACCTTCAATCAGCTCGCCTGCCATGTGCTTGCTGCCATTCAGTTTCCAGTTACCCATAACCAGTGGATGTCGCATTCTTTCCTCCGCATAACGCGATTCATGAAATAGCGCTGCCATCGGGCAGCGATGTCTGCCAGACAGTATAGAGATCAAACGTGTCGCTGGCTTTGCTTTTCGTCATTTTTGCCGCGGTGATCAAGGGGTCGCGAGTGCCAGTTTTATTGGCTCAACCGCGAAGGTTAATCCTTTGTCACCGTTATCCGCGACCACAAAACGCAATGCGCCTTCAGTACTGGCAAAATAGCGTGCGCCTTTGCCTGCGCTGAGCAGTGCATCAAGCTTTTTGCGTCCATCTGCAGGCGATAAACCTGGGACAAAAAATCGCAATAATGCTGTCATGTAATCCATCGCACGTGCCTGCGCGGCTTTCATATCCGGGCCGGGAACCGGTAGCCAGGTAATTTGCAGCGTTTTGATTTTTCCGGTGCCCTGCTCCAGCGCGGTAGAAGCATAGAGTGTTTCATTGATCTTGCTGGCGGCGCGCGTCAGGTTGCTTTTATCGTCTCGATTATCAATCGCACGATATTCCTGCAACGGCAGGTCCGGATTCGTTGCGTTGTACTTCTCGCGGAACTGCGCGATGGTCATATCGAAGGTGGGGGCACCTGCCAATAGATAAGGGGCGGCAGGCAGGTGATCGCTTCGATCCTGCGGTGTCGCATCCTCCGCCCAGGCGGGAAATGTCAGCGCGACGCTCAAGAGCAGCGCGACTGGCAGGTTCTTCATTGCTTCGGCCCTAAATCATTCACTTAGCCCACGATTAGAACGGTTTTTACCGACCAAAGTCAAAACCCGCACTGGGAAAAGTCTGACATTCTTCACACCGCATGGATTACCAGTAATGTTCGCTGGTCATATGGCCGGGTTTGCGTTTGAAATGTTTGCGCATCTCACGCGTATCTTTCAGCAATTGCTGGGTATCGCGCACCATTTGCGGGTTACCACACAGCATCACGTGGCTGGTGTCAGCGGTCATCGGCAAACCCACCGCACGTTCAAGTTCACCGCTCTCAATGAGCTGCGGAACACGACCGTGCAGCGAACCGGCGATCTCTTCGCGACTCACCACCGTCTGAATATGCAACTTGCCCTGATAACGCTGTTGCAGCTGCTGCATCAACGGCAGGAAGCTCAGGTCATCGGCGAAACGTGCCGCATGTACCAGCACAATGTTATCAAACCGTTCCAGGTCTTCGCCCTGTTGCAGAATCGATAAATAAGGACCTATCGCCGTGCCAGTGGCCAGCATCCATAGCGTACTGCAGTCGGGAATTTCATTGAGTACAAAGAATCCGGCGGCTTCTTTGGTCACCATTACCTGATCGCCAGGCTGCAATGCCTGCAAACGTGGACTGAGCTTACCCTCTGGCACGGTTACCAGATAGAACTCCAGTAAGGGATCGCGCGGTGCATTCACATATGAATAGGCGCGTTGCACGCGTTCACCATCAATTTCCAGCGCCAGCTTGGCAAACTGCCCGGCGGTAAAGGTATCAATCGGCGCGGTAACGCGCAGGCTGAACAGTGCATCGGTCCAGTTTTTCACTTCTTTCACTTCCGCATTGATCCACTCTGCCATGATCGCTCCTTATTATTGATTATTCAGGCGTGTCACTATCATCGTCAGCCCTCTCACAGATTTCCAGCCCAGCGGAGAGTAAAGGGCTCTCAGCGACAAATCATGCGCACTCCACATCAACTGTAGCGGTCGGGTTACGACCCGGTACGTAATCTTGACACTACTGCGCCAGTCGCTTTGCGCTCACCTCTCGATTTGTCACGCAATCCTGATATTTTTGCCGCCATTAATCGCCAGCAGCCTTTTTTAGTGCTGCTTTTATTTTGTTTCTCAGGCAGACATTTTGTTCCATGTTGAAGAATAAAACACAAAACCGCTTCCTGTTATTCATGCTGATCGTGCTGGTGGCGGTCGGACAGATGGCGCAAACCATCTATGTGCCGGCGATGGCGAACATGGCCGAAGCCCTGAACGTACGCAGTGGCAGCATGCAGCAGGTCATGGCCGCTTATTTGATGACCTATGGTGGATCACAACTGATCTATGGTCCGTTGTCAGATAGCTTTGGCCGTCGTCCGGTGATCCTTATCGGTATGACGATCTTTGCCGTGGGGGCATTGATCGCCATGTTTGCGCCATCACTGCAGATTTTGGTGCTGGGCAGCGCGGTGCAGGGTTTGGGTACTGGCGTCGCGGGGGTGATGGCGCGCACTATGCCGCGCGATCTCTATTCCGGTATCGCCCTGCGCCAGGCCAATAGTCTGCTGAATATGGGAATTCTGGTGAGCCCGCTGCTGGCACCGGTGATTGGCGCGCTACTGACGCACCTGTTTGGCTGGCACGCTTGTTTTGCCTTTCTGCTGTTGCTGTGCGTCGGCGTCACAGCTTCCATGGCGCGCTGGTTACCCGAAACGCGTCCCGTGGATACGCCTGCCACACCGTTTCTGCGCCGTTATGCCACCTTACTTAGCGACGGGAATTTTATCCGCTATCTGTTGCTGCTGGTGGGCGCCCTGGCAGGTATCGCAGTGTTTGAAGCCAGCTGTGGGGTGTTGATGGGGGGCGTGCTCGGTCTGGATGGCATCACCGTCAGCATTCTGTTTATCCTGCCAATCCCGGCCGCCTTTTTTGGTGCGTGGTTTGCCGGACGCGAGCAGAAGTCCTGGCATACGCTGATGTGGTACGGCGTGAACAGTTGCTTGCTGGCGGGTCTGCTGATGTGGATTCCGGCATGGTTCGGCATCATGAATATCTGGACACTGCTGGTGCCTGCCGCACTGTTCTTCTTTGGTGCCGGGATGCTGTTCCCATTGGCAACATCCGGTGCGATGGAGCCGTATGCATGGTTAGCAGGGAGTGCGGGCGCGCTGATTGGTGGCATACAGAATTTGGGCTCTGGCGTAATTGCCTGGCTGTCGGCGCTACTGCCGCAGCACGATCAGTCGAGCCTCGGGATGCTGATGTTTGTCACATCGCTGGTGATGCTGCTGTGCTGGTGGCCGCTCTCACGTCATCCGGAGAGCGGCAAACAAGCGATTACAGGATAAACTGATGCAGCGCCGCGTCTTTGCGATCCAGATAATGGATCGACTGGATGCGGCGGATGGTGCGTGATTTACCGCGCACCAGCAGGGTTTCGCTGGTAGCGATGTTGCCTTTGCGTGTAATGCCTTTCAGCAGGTCACCGGTGGTGATACCGGTGGCGGCGAAAATCACATTATCGTTACGCGCCATCTCTTCCAGCTTCAGCACTTCTCCGGCTTTAATGCCCATTTCAGCACAACGTTGCAGCTCCTGCTCGCCCAAACGACGGTTCTCTTCACTGTCGCCTTTGACGTCGTGGCGCGCCAATAGGCGAGCCTGCATGTCGCCATCCATTGCACGGATCACTGCAGCGGACACCACACCTTCTGGCGCACCGCCGATACCGTAAAGTACATCCACTTCGCTGTCAGGCATGCAGGTCAAAATCGAGGCCGCAACATCACCATCCGGGAAGGCAAACACACGCACGCCGAGCTGCTGGAGCTGAGCGATCACCGCGTCATGGCGCGGCTTAGCCAGAATCGACACGGTCAGCTGGCTGAGGGGTTTATCCAGAGCGATGGCGATGTTCTTCAGATTAGCTTCGAGCGGCAGGTTGAGATCGATAGCACCGCGCGCGCCGGGCCCGACAATCAGTTTTTCCATGTACATATCAGGTGCGTGCAGGAAGCTACCTTTATCGCCCACGGCTAATACTGCCAGTGCGTTGGCCTGACCCATCGCCGTCATGCGTGTGCCTTCGATAGGATCGACAGCGATATCCACCGCATCCCCACGGCCGGTACCGACTTTTTCACCGATATAGAGCATCGGCGCTTCGTCGATTTCGCCTTCGCCAATCACAATCTGACCGTCGATATCAATGGTATTGAGCATAATGCGCATAGCGTGGACGGCTGCACCGTCGGCCGCATTTTTATCGCCGCGTCCTAACCAGTGATAGCCCGCTAATGCAGCGGCTTCGGTCACACGGGAAAATTCAATCGCGAGTTCTCGTTTCATGGTTGCACCTGATAAAAAACAGGCAGGCAGTGTAACACGGAGGGGAAAGCAGGGCGGGGAGAAAAACCCGCGGCAGGGTGCCGCGGGTCAAAGGTATTACTCAGCGTCTTCCCACGCTTGCGCACGCGCCACGGCTTTCTTCCAGCCTGCATAGCGCACGTTGCGTTCGGTGGTTTCGATGCTTGGGCGGAACTCACGTTCAACGACCGCTTTCGCACGTACTTCCTCCAGATCGCTCCAGAAGCCCACCGCCAGGCCAGCAAGGTAAGCTGCACCCAGCGCGGTCACTTCACGTACTTCCGGACGCTCAACGCGCGTACCGAGAATGTCTGACTGGAACTGCATCAGGAAGTTGTTGGCGACCGCACCACCGTCCACGCGCAGAGATTGCAAACGGGTGCCCGCATCGTTCTGCATCGCTTCCAGCACGTCACGTGTCTGATAAGCAATCGATTCCAGCGTTGCACGGATGATGTGATTTGCGTTGGCACCACGGGTCAGACCGAAGATGGCGCCACGGGCATACGGATCCCAGTAAGGCGCACCCAGACCGGTAAACGCAGGCACCATGTAGACGCCGTTGGTGTCCTTCACTTTCAGCGCGAAGTATTCAGAGTCGGTTGAATCGCTGATCAGCTTCATCTCATCACGCAGCCACTGAATGGAGGCACCGCCGATGAACACCGCACCTTCCAGTGCGTAGTTCACTTCGCCACGCGGGCCGCAAGCAATGGTGGTCAGCAGACCGTGCGTTGAAGTCACGGCTTCGGTGCCGGTGTTCATCAACATGAAGCAGCCGGTACCGTAGGTGTTTTTCGCCATACCCGGTTGTACGCACAGCTGGCCGTACAGGGCTGCCTGTTGGTCACCTGCAATACCCGCGATTGGAATACGCGTACCGCCTTTACCCCCGATGTTGGTCTGGCCGTAGATTTCAGAAGAGCCTTTCACTTCCGGCAGCATTTCGCGCGGAATATCGAGGATCTCCAGCATACGCTCATCCCACTCCAGCTTGTGGATGTTGTACATCATGGTACGAGAGGCGTTGGTGTGGTCGGTGATGTGCACACGCCCCTGGGTCATTTTCCATACCAGCCAGGTATCAACGGTACCAAACAGCAGCTCGCCACGTTTTGCACGCTCGCGCGCACCTTCAACGTTGTCGAGGATCCACTTCACTTTGGTGCCTGAGAAGTAAGGGTTAATCACCAGACCGGTGGTATGCTGGATGTACTCTTCCAGACCCTCTTTCTTTAGCTTGTTACAATAGTCCGCTGTACGTGGATCCTGCCAGACGATGGCGTTATAGATCGGCTTACCGGTCTCTTTATCCCACACGATGGCAGTTTCACGTTGGTTGGTGATACCAATCGCGGCAATCTCATCAGAACGGATGTCGGCATGGGCCAGCACTTCGACCAGCGTTGAGCTTTGTGACGCCCAGATGTCCATTGGGTCGTGTTCTACCCAGCCTGCTTTCGGGTAAATCTGGGTGAATTCGCGCTGCGAGACGGCGACGATGTTCGCGTCATGATCGAGTACCACGGCACGCGAGCTGGTCGTGCCCTGATCGAGCGCGAGAATGTATTTTTTATCAGTCGTAGTCATTTTATTTTCCTGATGATTAACGATGAAACTTACGCTTTACGCTGCTCAGCGCGTGCGACCGGTTTTTCTGTTTTGCTGGCTTCCGCCACGTTGACCGGCAGGTTACGGCCAATCAGTGAACGGTAACCGAAGGCTCCGAGGCAAGCACCCACCAGTGGGCCAAAAATCGGAACCAGGAAGTAAGGAATATCTTTGCCGCCGGTGAAGGCCACATCACCCCAACCTGCGATGAAGGCGAACAGTTTAGGACCGAAGTCACGCGCCGGGTTAAGTGCGAAGCCGGTGAGCGGGCCCATTGAACCACCAATCACGGCAACCAGCAGACCAATTAACAGCGGAGCCAGTGGACCACGTGGTACGCCGTTGCCGTCATCAGTCAGCGCCATGATCACCGCCATCAGTACCGCCGTAATCACCATCTCAACCAGGAACGCCTGACCGACACTGATGTGCGGGTTAGGGTAGGTTGAGAAGATACCGGCCAGATCGAGGCTCTGCACGCTGCCTCGCACCATTTGATGGCTGGCTTCATAATCAAAGAACAAATTGTAGTAGAGGCCATAAACCAGCGCCGCCGCACAGAAGGCACCGGCAACCTGCGCCAGGATGTAAGGCAGCACTTTGCGGCCTTCAAAGTTAGCAAACAGGCACAGCGCGACCGTTACCGCTGGATTTAAATGCGCGCCGGATACGCCCGCACTGAGATACACGGCCATGGAGACAGCAAGACCCCAGATAATACAGATTTCCCACTGACCGAATGCGGCACCAGCCAGTTTTAATGCAGCAACACAGCCTGCACCAAAAAAGATGATCAAACCGGTACCGAGAAACTCGGCGATGCATTGACCTTTTAGTGTGTTCGTTGTCTGACTCATAATGGCATTCCTGAAGCGAGGTTAAATTTTATCAGTTTTTGTTCTCAATCCATGAGTCACCCAGCTCTTATGTAGGGCTGATGTGAATTTATCGTTAACGAGCATAAACGAGAAATAGCGAAATCGAAATATGTGTACTCCGTCATAAAAATGCGCGTTTTCGCGTCTTTTACCTTTCTTTAAGGGCCATTAACCCTGCTTTACTTAAGTCCAATATCGTGACCGCGCGCAAAAATGCGCGATCGTGAGCGTTTTTTTAAGCATTAACTGAAAAGTGTTACAGACTGCCCGTGCAGGCCTTGTGTCGCTGGACTTGCGGGGTGTGGCTACATACAATCGGGACATCGTGGCTGGACGCACCATAACAAGGCAGTCCCAGCACCATCAACGCCTTGCAAGAGATTTAGGAGAGGTCATAAAGATGTCATTTGAAGTGTTCGAGAAACTGGAAGCGAAAGTACAGCAGGCGATTGATACCATCACCCTGCTACAGATGGAAATCGAAGAGCTGAAAGATCAGAATAATACGCTGCGTAACGAAGCCAGCCAGGCTTCCGGCAACCAGGATGCACTGGTGCGTGAAAACCAGCATCTGAAAGAAGAACAGCACGTGTGGCAGGAGCGTCTGCGTGCACTGTTGGGAAAAATGGAAGAGGTTTAAGCGTCTATGCTTAAACCCATGACGGGTGCTGCGGCACCCGTTTTTGTTGAGGCTTACTCGATATCCAGGGCGTCTTCCGACAGAATGATGCCGGTGTTATCGGCATAAAGATGGTCTCCAGAGAAGAAGGTTACGCCGCCAAAGTTAACGCGCACGTCACTTTCGCCAATCCCTTCTCCCGCCGCACCGACCGGAATCGCGGCAATCGCCTGAATACCAATTTCCAGCTCTTCCAGATCGTCCACCTGACGCACTGAGCCGTAGATCACCAGGCCTTCCCACTCGTTTTGCGCTGCCAGACGCGCCAGTTGCGCATCAACCAGAGCACGACGTACCGAGCCGCCGCCATCAATCACTAACACGCGACCCCGGCCATTCTCTTCCAGCAGATCGTAAAGCAGGCCGTTGTCTTCGAAACATTTCACTGTGGTGATTTGCCCACCGAATGAGGTGCGTCCGCCAAAATTGGAAAAGAGCGGTTCAACCACGTTCACTTCTTCATGGTAGATGTCACAGAGTTCGGAAGTATCGTATTTCATGAGGGTATCGTCTGTTTGCCACAGGAGCGGTAAGTATATCGCTATCTGACGATTGTTGGCAAAATCATCACCCGCTAAAAAAAGCGCTGCATCAATATCCTGCGTAAAAAAATGCCCGGCACAGTGGCCGGGCAGCGGATAACGATGGAACCCTTACAGAATAAAGCGGCTGAGATCTTCGTCGGCCACCAGTTCGTCCAGGTGTTTGCCAACGTAATCAGCATCGATGGTGATGGATTCGCCGTTGCGATCGCTGGCGTCATAGGAAATGTCTTCCATCAGACGCTCCAGCACGGTGTGCAGACGACGCGCACCGATGTTTTCAGTCGTTTCATTCACCTGCCATGCGGCTTCGGCGATGCGACGTATGCCGTCTTCGGTGAAATCAACGTTCACGCCTTCAGTGCCCATCAGCGCTTTGTACTGTACGGTTACAGACGCGTTTGGCTCCGTCAGAATACGTTCGAAATCATTCACGGTCAGCGCCTGCAGCTCTACACGAATCGGCAAGCGACCCTGCAGTTCTGGAATCAGATCTGACGGGCTGGCGACCTGGAACGCGCCTGAAGCGATAAACAGAATGTGATCAGTTTTCACCATGCCGTGCTTAGTGGACACGGTGCAGCCTTCCACCAGTGGCAGCAGGTCGCGCTGTACACCTTCGCGTGATACATCCGGGCCGCCCGCATTCTGGCCGCCGCGCTTACAGATCTTATCGATTTCATCAATGAACACGATACCGTGCTGCTCAACGGCTTCGATGGCGTCTTGCTTCAGTTCTTCTGGATTCACCAGTTTTGCCGCTTCTTCTTCAATCAGCAGCTTCATGGCTTCTTTGATCTTCAGCTTGCGCGCTTTCTGCTTCTGGCCGCCGAGGTTCTGGAACATCGACTGCAGTTGGCTGGTCATCTCTTCCATGCCTGGAGGCGCCATGATTTCAACACCGGCTGCGGATGCGGCCAGATCGATCTCAATCTCTTTATCATCCAGCTGGCCTTCACGCAGTTTCTTGCGGAAAGACTGACGGGCCGCAGAAGGTTCGGCAGTGTGCTCAGCCTGGCCCCAGTTATTTTTCGCCGGCGGGATCAGCACATCAAGAATGCGCTCTTCCGCCATCTCTTCGGCGCGGTATTTGTTTTTCTCGATTGCCTGGCTGCGCACCATTTTGATGGCAGAGTCGGTCAGATCGCGAATAATCGAGTCGACTTCTTTACCCACGTAACCCACTTCGGTGAATTTCGTGGCTTCGACTTTGATGAAAGGCGCATTGGCGAGTTTTGCCAGACGACGCGCGATTTCGGTTTTACCGACACCGGTCGGGCCAATCATCAGAATATTTTTTGGCGTCACTTCATGACGCAGCTCTTCGTCGAGCTGCATGCGGCGCCAGCGGTTACGCAGTGCAATCGCCACGGCCTTCTTTGCGCCGTCCTGGCCGATGATAAAGCGGTTAAGCTCGCTGACAATCTCGCGGGGAGTCATCTCAGACATGATGTTTAGTCCTTAGCCTTAGACGGTAATTCTTCGAAGTTGATGTTGTGGTTGGTGTAAATGCAGATATCGCCAGCGATGTTCAGCGCCTTCTCAACGATATCGTGCGCACCAATGTCGGTGTTCTCCAGCAGGGCGCGTGCCGCTGCCTGGGCGTAAGGACCGCCAGAACCGATGGCAATCAGATCATTTTCTGGCTGGATCACGTCTCCGTTACCGCTGATGATCAGTGAGGAGTTCTCATCAGCTACCGCCAGCAGCGCTTCAAGACGGCGCAGCATGCGATCGGTACGCCAGTCTTTCGCCAACTCGACCGCGGCTTTCACCAGGTGGCCTTGATGCATTTCCAGCTTGCGCTCGAACAGTTCAAACAGGGTGAAGGCATCTGCGGTGCCGCCAGCAAAACCAGCGATCACTTTGTCATTGTAGAGACGACGCACTTTCTTCACGTTGCCTTTCATCACGGTATTGCCGAGCGTAGCCTGGCCATCACCGCCAATCACGACTCGGCCGTTGCGTCGTACACTTACTATTGTTGTCACGGGCAGACCCCTTGTTGCAGTGGATAAGTAACTTCGCGCACAGAGCGCGAAGTATCATGCAACCAGATATGGGGTAGGTTTGGAGGGTTTCAACCCCGAGATTTGTCTTACTTGAAATGGCCGGTACGTTGGCGAGGTGCGTTCACCCCTGTAACTTACTGATGCAAGCTCAGGGGATTCACGCACTTGCCGCGAGGCGAATGACTTAAGGTAAAGCGAGAGGAATGCAGCTTCCGTGTCCGGAGCTGTGTAAGCGTTTGACCGTGCTGTCAGCGCTGCTGCGATCTTTAAATGGCCCGATAACCACGCGATTCCAGCCCCCGCCGATAGTGATACGGCTCTCGAAACCTTCAAAAGCCAGACCTGCGCGCACAGACTCCGCCTGGTCAGTGCCTTTGAACGAGCCACACTGCACCATCCAGCGCTGCGAAGCGGCTTTCTCTTCCGGTTTCGCTTTTGCCGTTTCCTGCGGTTTCGGCTGTTGCACTGGTTCACGCGTTATCGGCGCTGGCTGTTGTTGTTGACGCGTCGCCTGCTGTTGCTGCAACTGCTGTTGACGTTGTTGCTGCTGTAACTGTTGCTGCTGGCGCTGCATCTGTTGCTGTTGTTGCTGAACCTGCTGCTGGCGTTGCAGAGTTTGCTGACGCTGTGCCGGAGTTTGTTCGTTCCACGGCACTTCGTTGAGCTGCGTCGGTTGCTGGCGCATATCAGCCTGCATCTGTTCCAGCAATTGGCGCTGCTCATCCGTCAGCTGTGTTTGTGATTGCACACCACCACCAGCAGACGGTTCAGTCGGCGTCGGCACGGTGATTTGGCGATTTTCCAGCTCTTTGATGTATTTCCAGCGCTCTTCCGGCTTAGGCGGAAGGCCGTTGCCGTTGGCTTTATGATTCGGAATGACCTCAGTCTCTTCTTTTTTATGATGAGAGATGAACCATAAACCACCGGCAAAGGTGACCAGCACGGCCACGGCCAGTACGATCATCAACTTTGACGTGCCGGAGCCGCCTTTGCTTTTCTTACTGCGGCCTGCAGCGGGTTTTTTGCGACGCGTCCCTGTTGAACGCCCGCGGCCTACATAATCTCTCTGTGCCACTTTCGTTCTGATACCCTTCAAAAAAATGCCAATGGGCGAAACCCTAAATTAAGACGGGTGTAAAAGTTCTGTTAATTGCCCGGCAACGAATGCGTCATGTTACTCAAGGGCTGGAACTTTGACCAGCAGAGTCTGCCTTCAGAATCCGCTGAAAATGCAGTGAAGCCTAGACCATTTTTCCCGTTTTTGTGGCGGGTGCGGTGCTTCCGCGCACGCGTAACTCCGCGTCGAGTAAACGTGAGCCGTTGTTGACGCGTTTGCCCTGCAGTTCATCCAGCAACAGCAGCATCGCCTCACGACCAATGGCAAATCGCGGCTGTGCCACGGTGGTGAGTGGGGGATCGTAATACTGCGCCAGTTCGATATCGTCAAATCCCACCACGGAAAGATCCTGCGGAATGCGCATGCCCAGCTTTCGTGCCTGATTCATTGCACCTAATGCCATCAAGTCGCTGTGGCAGAAAATGGCTTTCGGCGGCTGCGGTAAGCTCATCAACTGTTTCAGCGCACTGGCACCAGCTTCGAAGGTGAAATCACCGTGCACAATCATTGTGGGATCAATGGCGATACTGCTGCGGCGCAGAGCCTGAATGTAGCCTTGTAAACGATACTGGCTGAGCGGGATATGTTCCGGCCCGGTAATGCAAGCAATCTGGCGATGACCGAGTTGCAGCAGATGATTGACGGCTTCAAATGCCGCCGTCAGGTTATCAATGTGCACGGTAGGCAGAGCCATTTCCGGGGCGAATTCGTTGCCCATCACCATCGGCGGCAGGTTACGCTGATCTTCAATTCCTGCATCGAACGGCAGTTGTGAGCCCAGCAGCACCATGCCGTCGATTTGGCGCGTCAACATCAGGTTGAGGAAGGTTTTTTCCTGCTGATCCTGATGTGCGCAGTCGCCAATCAACACCAGATAGCCTTCCTGCGCCGCGGTGACTTCGACGCCACGGATGATTTCGCTAAAGAAGGGATCGCAGATGTCCGGCACTATTACCAATATGGTTTGCGTTTCGCCACGTTTGGCATTGCGTGCCAGTCCGTGTGGCGCATAGCCGACATCAATCACCGCTTGTTCTACTTTCTGCCGGGTGGCAGCCGAGACTTTTTCCGGGTTCATCAGCGCGCGAGAAACCGTGGCGGTAGAGACGCCGGCTTTCTCGGCCACATCTTTCATGGTGGCAGCAGATGAAGGTTGCTTCTGGTCCAACGTATAACTCCTGACGCGGTACAGCGCATTGATTTTCAGACATTGCCGGGCTTCAGCCGGGATGGGCACTATTGATAACCCAACGTCGGGTGAGGTTGTTACTTAATTTGCATAAAAATTGTGACTTGTGCGACTTTTTTCGATCTGGCTCGCAGATGTGATGCGGCCTAACTCTCGGTGGGGTCGATATCCAGTGTCCATTTGGTTTTGCGCGCGGCGGGCAGGGTGGAAATTAGCGGCAGCGAACTGCTCAGCAGCTGTTGCAGGCGTTTACGCGAAGGATGCTGTAGCAACAGTTGCCAGCGCCAGCGCCCACTACGTTTCGGTGCCAGTGCCGGAACCGGCCCCATTAACCACATGGCCTCATCTTTCAGCGGGCTGGCTTCGAGTAAATTGCGCAGTTGCGTGAGGAATTCAGCGGCCTGCGCATTGTCCATGTCTTCCGCGCGGAACAGCGCGTGGCTGGTCCACGGCGGCAGCTGCACCGATTGGCGCTCCAGCAAGGTTTCCTCGGCAAAGGCGAAATAGCCACGATGCAGCAACGTTTGCAACAGCGGATGCTCGGGATGGTGCGTCTGCAGCAGTACTTCACCCTGTTTACCGGCGCGCCCGGCGCGCCCGGCCACCTGGGTATAGAGTTGAGCAAAGCGTTCGGCGGCGCGGAAATCGGCGGAGAATAAGGCGCCATCGACATCCAGCAGGGAAACCAGCGTCACGTCGGGGAAATGGTGCCCTTTTGCCAGCATCTGTGTGCCAACCAGAATGCGGGCACCGCCGCGATGCACATCCGCCAGATGCTGCTCCAGTGCACCTTTGCGGCTGGTGGTATCGCGATCAATGCGCGACACCGGTACGCCGGGAAAGAGTGTGCTGAGCTGCTGCTCAAGCTGCTCTGTACCGACGCCGACCGGCATCAGGTGTGTGGAACCGCAACCCGGACATTGATTGGGCAGCGGGCGCTGGCTGTCGCAGTGGTGGCAGCGCAGCTGACGATGATGCTGATGCAGCGTGTAATAGCTGTCGCAGCGTTGACACTCCGCCAGCCACCCGCAGTCGTGGCACATCAATGCAGGCGAGAATCCGCGGCGGTTGAGGAACAGCAATACCTGATTATCGGCTTGCAGATGCTGGCGCATTTTGCCCAGCAATGCGGGCGCGAGCCCACCCTTAAGCTGCTGGCCTTTAAGGTCGATTAGCTGTTGCAGTGCCGGTTTGGCGTTGCCCGCGCGTTTGGTAAGATTGAGCTGTCGATACTTGCCGACGCGCACATTGTGCAGCGTTTCCAGCGCCGGTGTGGCAGAACCCATCACAATCGGGATATCTTCTTCGTGAGCGCGAAACACCGCCAGATCGCGCGCCTGATAGCGCCAGCCTTCCTGCTGCTTGTACGAACTGTCGTGTTCTTCATCAATAATGATTACCCCCGGACGCGCCAGCGGTGTGAACAGCGCTGAACGCGTACCGATGATAATCGCGGTTTCGCCACTGCGCGCACGCAGCCATACCGCAAGACGCTCACTGTCATTGAGTGCCGAGTGCAGCACATCGATCGGCGCATCGAAGCGTTCACGGAAGCGTGCAATAGTTTGCGGTGTCAGGCCGATTTCCGGCACCAGTACCAGCGCCTGTTTGCCGCGCGCCAGCACATTCTCTAGCACGCTGAGATAGACTTCGGTTTTGCCCGAACCGGTAATGCCTGCCAGCAACCACGCTGCATAATGATCATCTTCGCTGCGCATCGCGCCGACGGCCATCGCCTGATCGGTATTGAGACGCAGGCGATCGCCCTTCACCGCAAAGGTGGTGCGCCAGTCGTGCATCTGCGGTGCGTGTTCACGCAGATCGCACAGACCTTTGGCACGCAATGATTGCAGCGCGGCGTCAGTCAGATCCTGTTCACTGACCTGATGGCGATAGAGAGGTTGCTGGCGCAGTGCCGCTAAAGCTTGCTGCTGCTTGGGTGCACGCTTCAGGCTTTCCATGGCCACTTCGCGCCCGGCGTCGTTGACCACCCACTGCCACAACGGCGTTTCCTGCGCCGGTTTGCCCTGACGCAGCAGCACAGGTAGAGCATGGTTGAGCACCTCGCCGAGCGGCGAATGGTAATAGCTGGCGGCCCAGTTAAGGATGCGCCACAGCGCTGGAGAGAACAGGCTTTGATCGTCCAGCACGCTCTCCAGCGGTTTGAGCTGAGCCAGAGGCAGGTCGCTGGTTTCCTTTACAGCCACCACGATGCCGATCATTTTACGATTGCCAAACGGCACGCTGACGCGCGCGCCCACCACCGGCTGCGCCGCATCGGCGGGCAGAAGGTAGTCAAACAGGCGAGGCAGCGGAACGGGCAGGGCAACCTGAACAACGGGCATGTCGATCTCTATCCGGTACTGTAATAAGGAGAAGTAGTGTACACGCTGATGCAACCCTCGTCATACTTCACGCCACCGCCACCGCCACCGCCACCGCCACCGCCACCGCCACCGCCACCGCCACAGCCACAGCCACAGCGCATAGACACATTGGCTGCGCACGCTCTTTCCATCAGATGGACTGGGATGAGGAGGTTCACTGCCTCCCAGAGGCTCAGAGAATAAACAGCTGATATTTGCCTGGTGCGGTCAATTTCTGTATACTATGCCGCCTTTGATGAGATGACTTGTCAAAGATACACTTAATTATTAACCGCGTGTGGTGCTGTGCAGGTTCGCCTGGCACGGAGAGCGACACGGCCTTTTATGAGGTTCTCCCATGAAACAAGGTATTCACCCGAAATACGAAGCTGTGACCATCACCTGCTCTTGCGGCAACGTGATCAACACCCGTTCAACCATGACTGGTACCCTGAACCTGGACGTGTGCGGCAAATGCCACCCGTTCTACACTGGTAAGCAGCGTGTTGTTGATTCTGGTGGTCGTGTTGATCGCTTCAACAAGCGTTTCAGCATCCCAGGCAGCAAGAAATAAGATTATTTGCCATCGAATCTTCGGATTCGGCAGCAAGAAAAAACCCAGCCTTGGCTGGGTTTTTTTGTTTCTGGACTCAGTATTCCCAGGTGTCGGGATCGATGCCCATCTCACGCATAATCTGCTTAGCTTCTTCCGGAATCTCATCGCTACGTTCTTTGCGCAAATCGACATCATTTGGCAGCGGCTGCCCGGTGAAAGCATGCAAAAAGGCTTCGCACAGCAATTCGCTATTTGTGGCATGACGCAGGTTATTCACCTGACGGCGCGTGCGTTCATCCGTTAAAATTTTCAGCACTTTCAGCGGGATAGAAACTGTAATCTTCTTAACCTGCTCGCTCTTCTTGCCGTGTTCAGCGTAAGGGCTGATATATTCGCCGTTCCATTCAGCCATGGGTTACCTTAATCAATAAAAGTTGAATATGGGGAAATCCGTTGATTATGCCCGATTTTTCGATGCCTGACCGCTTAAACTGCCGGTTTTATGCTTACGCATCGCTTTTCACAGGAAAGCGCGCTGAACACCAGGCGATGACGCGTAATTTTAGCGGGTATTGATGATTTGCTCAATCTATACGCAAAGACATTTAGATGTCCAGATGTATTGACGTCTATGCGCTGAATGTTATCCTGTTGCCACTTCTTATTACACTTCAGGAACAGTAAGCACCATGACGCGTAAACAGGCAACCATCGCAGTACGCAGCGGTTTGAATGATGACGAGCAATATGGCTGCGTTGTCCCACCGATTCACCTCTCCAGCACCTACAACTTCCTCGACTTTAATGAACCGCGTGCACATGACTACTCACGTCGCGGTAACCCCACGCGTGATGTGGTACAACGCGCGCTGGCAGAACTGGAAGGCGGTGCGGGCGCGGTATTAACCAATACCGGGATGTCAGCGATTCATCTGGTGACCACCGTGTTCCTGAAGCCGGGCGATCTGCTGGTTGCCCCACATGACTGCTACGGCGGCAGCTATCGCCTGTTCGACAGCCTGAGCAAACGCGGTGCTTATCGCGTGAAATTTGTCGATCAGGGTGACAAAGCCGCGCTGGCAGCCGCGCTGGCCGAGAAACCCAAACTCGTGTTGGTGGAGAGCCCAAGCAATCCGCTGCTGCGCGTGGTAGATATCGCCGGCATTTGTCAGGCGGTGCGTGCAGCGGGTGCGATCAGTGTAGTGGACAACACCTTCCTGAGTCCGGCATTGCAAAATCCGCTGGCGCTGGGAGCCGATCTGGTTATCCACTCTTGCACCAAATACCTGAATGGTCACTCGGATGTGGTGGCCGGAGCGGTGATTTCTAAAGATCCGGCGATGGCCACAGATCTTGCCTGGTGGGCGAATAATATTGGTGTAACCGGCGCAGCGTTTGATAGCTACCTGCTGTTGCGCGGTCTGCGCACGCTGGCGCCGCGTATGGCGGCAGCGCAGCGAAATGCGCTGGCGATTGTTGATTACCTGAAGCAACAACCGCTGGTGAAAAAACTGTATCATCCGTCTCTGCCGGAAAATGCCGGACATGAGTACGCGGTGCGTCAACAACGTGGCTTTGGTGCGATGCTCAGCTTTGAACTTGACGCTGATGAAGCGCGTCTGCGCCGCTTCCTGAAAGCGCTGCAGTTGTTCACGCTGGCGGAATCCCTGGGTGGCGTGGAGAGCCTGATTTCGCATACTGCGACTATGACGCATGCCGGCATGTCTGCGGAAGCGCGCGCGGCAGCGGGTATTTCAGAAACGCTACTGCGTATTTCTGTCGGAATTGAAGATCACGAAGATTTAATCGCCGATCTGGATAATGCATTCCGGATCGCAGCCGAGGAGTAAGCATGACAAGTTCAGCAGGCGCGGGAACGCCGAACAAGCAGTTGCATAAATTTGGTGGCAGTAGCCTGGCGGATGCACGTTGTTATCAACGTGTCGCCAGCATCATGGCGGATTACAGCCAGCCGGGCGATTTAATGGTGGTCTCTGCCGCAGGCAGCACCACCAACCAGCTGATTAGCTGGCTTAAACTGAGCCAGAGCGATCGCTTATCTGCCCATCAGGTGCAACAAGCTTTACGCCGTTTTCACAGCGAACTGATCGCTGCGCTGTTGCCTGTTGAATTTGCTGAAACGCTGACCGCTGCCTTTATTCGCGATTTAGAACGTCTGGCGGCACTGCTTGACGGCGCTATCACCGATGCGGTGTATGCCGAAGTGGTGGGGCACGGTGAAATCTGGTCGGCACGCTTGATGGCGGCAGTGCTGAGCCAGCGTGATATCGAGTCTGCATGGCTGGACGCGCGTGACTTTCTGCGTGCCGAACGTGCTGCGCAGCCACAGGTCGATGAAGGCAAGTCCTGGCCATTGCTACAGGCGCTGCTGGCTCAGCATCCTCATAAGCGCTTGGTAGTAACCGGCTTTATCAGCCGCAGCGACGCCGGCGAAACGGTGTTACTGGGTCGCAATGGTTCGGACTACTCAGCCACGCAGATCGGAGCCCTGGCAGGCGTAAACCGTGTCACCATCTGGAGCGATGTGGCCGGTGTCTATAGCGCCGATCCGCGTAAAGTGTCCGACGCCTGCTTGCTGCCTTTACTGCGCTTAGATGAGGCCAGCGAGCTGGCGCGTCTGGCCGCACCGGTATTGCATACACGTACGCTGCAGCCCGTGTCGAATAGCGATATCGATCTGCAGTTGCGTTGCAGCTATCAACCTGAGCAGGGCTCAACGCGCATTGAGCGCGTACTGGCTTCCGGTACCGGCGCGCGTATTGTCACCAGCCACGACGATGTGTGCCTGGTAGAGATTCACATCCCAGAAAACCACGATTTCAAAACGCAGCAGAAAGAGATCGATCTGCTGCTGAAGCGTGCGCAACTGCGTCCGCTGGCGATGGGTGTCCATCCCGATCGCCGTTTGCTGCAACTCTGCTACACCTCCGAAGTGGTGAACAGCGCATTCAATTTGTTGCAGGACGCTGCGCTGCCGGGTCATCTGCAACTGCGCGATGGCTTAGCGTTGGTGGCGTTGGTCGGCGCAGGCGTGACGCGCAACCCGCTCCATAGCCATCGTTTCTGGCAACAGATCAAAGACCAGCCGGTTGAGTTTGTCTGGCAGTCAGAAGATCACATCAGTATTGTTGCCGTACTGCGCGTAGGACCGACGCAGCACCTGATTCAGGGGCTGCACCAGTCATTGTTCCGCGCGGAAAAGCGCATCGGTCTGATGCTGTTTGGTAAAGGCAATATCGGCTCACGCTGGCTGGAGTTGTTTGCCCGCGAGCAGGAAGGCTTATCGGCGCGTACCGGCTTTGAGTATGTGCTGGCAGGCGTGGCGGATAGCAGTCGTAGTTTGCTGAGCTACGAAGGTCTGGAAGCCAGCCGTGCGCTCGCCTTTTTTGAAGACGAAGCCGAAGAACGCGATGAAGAGTCGCTGTTCCTGTGGATGCGCGCCCATCCGTTCGATGATTTAGTGGTGCTGGACGTCACCGCCAGCGCACCGCTGGCACAGCAATATCTTGATTTTGCCAGCCACGGTTTCCATGTCATTAGCGCGAACAAAGTCGCAGGCGCATCCAGCAGCCAGAGTTGGCGGCAGATTCGTGATGCGTTCGCCAAAACCGGTCGTCACTGGCTATATAACGCCACGGTAGGCGCAGGATTACCGGTGAACCATACGGTGCGCGATCTGCGCGAAAGCGGCGACAGCATTCTGGCCATTAGTGGTATTTTCTCCGGAACGCTGTCCTGGCTGTTCCTGCAATTTGATGGCACCGTGCCGTTCAGTGAGCTGGTGGATCAGGCCTGGCAGCAAGGTCTCACCGAACCCGATCCGCGCGTAGATCTGTCGGGGCAGGATGTGATGCGCAAGCTGGTCATCCTGGCGCGTGAAGCCGGTTATGACATCGAGCCGGATCAGGTGCGTGTTGAATCGCTGGTGCCGTCGGATTGCGAAGAAGAATCGATTGACCACTTCTTCGAGAATGCCGACGAGTTGAATGACCAAATGCTGCAACGCTTTGAAGCGGCGCAGGAGATGGGCCTGGTGCTGCGCTATGTGGCACGTTTCGATGCCAACGGAAAGGCCCGTGTGGGGGTGGAAGCGGTGCGTCCGGAACACCCGCTGGCTTCACTGCTGCCGTGCGATAACGTGTTTGCTATCGAAAGCCGCTGGTATCGTGATAATCCGCTGGTGATCCGCGGGCCGGGCGCCGGTCGTGATGTGACAGCCGGTGCGTTACAATCGGATATCAATCGCCTCGCACAACTGCTGTAGTCTGCCTTGCAACGCAGATGGTGCCCGCCGTCTGCGCTTTTCACCCTCTGCGCGAACATGAAACTCTTTCAACTTGATTGAATATTTGTCACGCCTGTACATTAATTTTAAGTTGACGCTAACGCGCTAATGGTTCATTTTGTGCATCTGGACGTCTAAACGTATAGATGTTCGCAGGCCGCAAGTTAATCGATATGTGACGACGAGGTAATCTGGATGAGTTTCTTTCACGCCAATCAGCGCGAAGCGTTGAACCAAAGCCTGGCTGAGCTGAACGGGCAAATTAATGTCTCTTTTGAATTTTTCCCGCCTCGCACCAGTGAAATGGAAGAAACCTTGTGGAGTTCGATTGATCGACTGAGCATCCTGAAACCGAAATTCCTCTCTGTCACCTACGGTGCGAACTCTGGCGAACGCGACCGTACGCACAGCATCATCAAAGGCATTAAAGAGCGCACCGGCCTGGAAGCGGCTCCTCATCTGACCTGCATTGATGCCACGCGTGATGAGTTACGCACCATCGCGCGCGATTACTGGGATAACGGTATCCGTCACATCGTGGCCCTGCGCGGCGATTTGCCTCCGGGTAGCGGCAAGCCTGAGATGTACGGCGCTGATTTGGTTGAATTGCTTAAAGAAGTGGGCGATTTTGATATCTCCGTAGCCGCTTATCCGGAAGTGCATCCTGAAGCGAAAAGTGCGCAAGCGGATTTGATCAACCTGAAGCGTAAGGTTGATGCTGGTGCCAACCGCGCCATCACGCAGTTCTTCTTTGATGTTGAGAGTTACCTGCGCTTCCGCGATCGCTGTGTTGCGGCAGGCATTGATGTCGAAATCGTGCCGGGCATTTTGCCGGTATCGAACTTTAAGCAGCTGCAGCGCTTTGCCACCATGACCAACGTGCGCGTGCCGGGCTGGATGAATGCGATGTTTGCCGGACTGGATGACGATCCAGAAACGCGCAAAATGGTCGGCGCTAACATCGCCATGGACATGGTGAAAATCCTGTCACGCGAAGGGGTGAAGGATTTCCACTTCTACACGCTGAACCGCGCAGAATTGAGTTACGCCATCTGTCACACGCTGGGTGTGCGTCCGGCCTTAAGAGCCTGATTTTATCAAATAGAGTTATGAGGGGGGCCAATGTGCCCTCTTTTTATTGGCACCAAGTTACCCAGCGGGAAGAGGCGGCAAATGGAGTAAAGCGTTGGGCGCCATGGATGGCGCACGCCGAGCGATCAGGGACGAGACAGCGGCTTTACGTAATTGCCGCCTCTTCCCGCGACGCGCAACACCCATTAAAAAAGGGGCACATTGGCCCCTTCGTGATTAGCGTTTTACGCCACTAGCCCGTATTACGCATACCCGCTGCTACACCCGCAATCGTCACCATCAACGCTTGTTCAACACGCGCATCCGGCTCGTCACCACGCTCTTCCTGCGCACGTGCACGATGCAGCAGTTCAGCCTGCAACACGTTGAGCGGATCGGTGTAAACGTTCCGCAGCGCGATAGACTCGGCGATCCATGGCTGGTCAGCCATCAAATGCGCATCGTTGGCGATGGTCAACACGGCTTTGATATCCGCAGCCAGCTGATCGCGCAACTGCAGACCCAGCGGCCACAGTGATTTATCAACCAGACGCTGATCGTAATACTCCGCCAGCCACAGGTCAGCTTTCGAGAACACCATCTCCAGCATGCCCAGACGGGTGGCGAAGAACGGCCATTGGCTACACATCGCTTCCAGCTGGTCCTGATGCCCTTCGTCCATCGCCTTCTGCAGCGCCGCACCGGCACCGAGCCAGGCTGGCAGCATCAAGCGGTTCTGCGTCCAGGCGAAGATCCACGGAATCGCACGCAGTGATTCCACGCCGCCGGTAGGACGGCGCTTCGCCGGACGTGAACCGAGTGGCAGTTTACCCAGCTCTTGCTCTGGCGTGGCCGAACGGAAATACGGTACGAAGTCCGGGTTTTCACGCACATAGCCGCGATACATGGCGCAGGAATGGGCTGACAAACCGTTCATGATCTCTTTCCACTCGCGCTTAGGCTCGGGCGGTGGCATCAGGTTGGCTTCCAGAATCGCACCGGTATACAGCGACAGGCTGGCGATGGTGACTTCTGGCAAACCGTATTTGAAGCGAATCATCTCGCCTTGTTCGGTCACGCGCAGGCCGCCTTTCAGGCTGCCCGGCGGTTGCGACAGCAGTGCTGCGTGTGCCGGTGCGCCGCCACGGCCGATGGAACCGCCGCGTCCGTGGAACAGCGTTAGCGTGATGCCGGCTTTCTCACAGGTCTTGATCAACGCATCCTGTGCTTCGTACTGCGCCCAGCTGGCGGCCATCACGCCGGCATCTTTCGCCGAATCGGAATAACCAATCATCACCATTTGTTTGCCGTTGATGAAACCGCGATACCAATCGATATTCAGCAACTGCGTCATGACGTCATTGGCGTTGTTCAAATCGTCGAGGGTTTCGAACAGTGGCGCTACCGGCATCGCGTAAGGAATACCGGCTTCTTTTAACAGCAAGTGCACCGCCAGCACGTCCGACGGCGTTTTCGCCATCGAAATCACGTAAGAGGCGATGGAACCTTGCGGCGCTTCAGCCACCACTTTACAGGTATCCAGCACTTCGCGCGTGTTGTCGCCCGGCTCCCATTGATGCGGCAGCAGCGGACGTTTGGAGTTCAGTTCACGGATCAGGAACGCCTGTTTGTCGGCTTCTGACCAGCTTTCGTAGTCACCCAGCCCCAGATAGCGCGTCACTTCGGCAATCGCTTCGGTGTGGCGGGTGCTCTCCTGACGGATATCAATACGCACCAGCGGCACGCCAAAGCACTTCACGCGGCGCAGCGTATCCAGCAACTGGCCATTGGCGATGATGCCCATGCCGCACTGTTGCAGAGATTGATAGATGGCGAACAGCGGTTGCCACAGTTGATCGTTCGAGACCAGTAGATCGGCAGGGCGCGGCAGGCGCTCGCCTTTCAAACGACGGCCTAAATAAGCTTGCGTGGTCATCAGCTGGCCACGGATGCGCTTCAGAATCATGCGGTACGGTTCCAGCGCTTCTGGATCGCCGCACAACTCGCGTACTTCATCGCTGCATTCGGACATCGACAGTTCAGAAATCAGCACGCCCACGTCGCGCAGGAACAGGTCGGCGGCTTTCCAGCGGCTCAGCTGCATGGCATGGCGCGTGATAGGTGCGGTGACGTTCGGGTTGCCGTCGCGGTCGCCGCCCATCCATGAGGTAAATTTGATCGGCACGAAATCGACAGGCAGCTTGATGCCAAAGGTCTCTTCAACCTGCTCGTTCAGCTCACGCAGGAAAGCCGGTACGCCTTGCCACAGGCTATTTTCGACCACGGCAAAGCCCCATTTGGCTTCATCAATCGGTGTTGGACGATACTTACGGATTTCATCGGTATGCCAGGCTTGTGCGACCAACTGACGCAGGCGACGCATGACTTGCGTGCGCTCGTAATCGGAGAGATCGCTGTGGTCGAGTTGCTGCAGGCAGCTATTCACTTCGCCGAGCATGTGGATCAGCGTACGTCGGGTGATCTCCGTTGGGTGAGCGGTCAGCACCAGCTCCAGCGACAGTTCTTCAATCGCCTGACGAATCGAACTTTCGCTGATGTCGTTTTGCTGCTTCAGACGCTCAAAGGTCTTCTTCAGGATTTCCGGATTATTCGCGCCATCGCCGCTGCGGGAGATGGTCTGATACTGCTCTGCCACGTTGGTCAGGTTGAGGAACTGGCTAAACGCGCGTGCAACAGGTAGTAACTCGTCATTAGACAGGTTTTGCAGCGTGTTCAGCAGTTCCTTACGATCGGTGTCATTGCCTGCGCGGGAGGACTTAGAGAGTTTGCGGATGGTTTCCACCCGATCGAGGATGTTCTCTCCCAGTGCATCCTTTATCGTATCCCCGAGCAGTTTGCCGAGCATACTGACATTACTTCGCATTGCGGAATATTGTTCGTTCATTTGACCCTGACACCCTTATCGTCTTGAAAGTACCCTTACACCCAACGGGCATAACATCGTCTTTTATCTAGCCACGGTTCTTCCTGTTCGTCAATTGACTTAAATTGACGATAATTCGCTGCTAACTACCGGAAATTCATAGAATTAACTTGGGGGGAAGCGAGATAAGTTATTCTTATTATCAAATCCCGAACAATGACCGGGCAATTTACTGTTTTAACAGTGAATTGCCCCATCTATTATTCATCAGTGACAAAAATGCTGAACAACCTGCGTGATAAGCGCATGAGTTGGCTTAATAAATGCGGTATCGATAAATTCATCTGGCTGGTGCGCCTGATTGATCGATCCTGGACCTAAAACCAGCGTTGGACACAATTGCTGGATAAAAGGCGCTTCGGTGCAATAGTTCACCACTTCAGTCGGCACACCCAGCAGTTTCTCTACCACTTTCACCAGCTCATGATCGGCCGGACATTCGTAGCCAGGAATCGGCGGGTGCAGTTCACCTACCGTTAAACGCCCCGGCCAGCGTTCGCTCACTGGCGCCAATGCTTCCTTCAGCAAGCCATCTAAATCGCTCAGAGTTAAGCCCGGCAGCGGACGAATATCCATGTGCAATTCGCAGCAGGCGCAGATACGGTTCGCGGCATCGCCACCGTGAATGTGACCAAAGTTCATGGTCGGGTAAGGAATCGCAAATCCATCGTGGTTATAGCGATTTTTCAGGGTATTGCGCAGTTGCATCAGTTGGGTGATGGATTCATGCATCAGCTCAATCGCATTCACACCGCGTGAAGGATCGCTGGAGTGACCGGACTGGCCCTGAATACGGATCACATTCGACAGATGGCCTTTGTGCGCACGCACCGGCTTCAGTGAGGTCGGCTCACCAATGATGGCGCAATCCGGACGCAACTGGGTGGATTCGGAAAAGTACTTTGCACCGGCCATGGTGGTCTCTTCATCGGCGGTGGCGAGGATGTACAGTGGCTTGCTGAGTTTGGTCACGTCAACGTCACGCAGCGCATCCAGAATAAAAGCAAAGAAGCCTTTCATATCCGCCGTACCTAAACCGTATAGCTTGTTGTCGTGCTCGGTCAGGGTGAAAGGATCGCGCGTCCAGCGGCCATCATCATAGGGAACGGTATCGGTATGGCCTGCCAGCAGCAGGCCGCCAGCACCCAAACCGCTGCGTGCCAGCATATTGAATTTATGACGCGTACCCGGGACTGGCTGGACTTCAACACTGAAGCCTAAATCGCGGAACCAGCCCGCCAGCAAATTGATTAAAGTTTCATTGCTCTGATCCAGCGCGCTGTCAGTGGCGCTGATCGATGGTGTGGCAATCAGCTGGCGGTAGAGTTCGATAAAAGGTGGTAATTTTGTCTTCACTGTTGACGGTCCTTGGGTTAGGATGTATCAATATTCATGCATTAATAGTGAATAAAAATACAATAACGTCGTTTGCAAGTGAAGCGTAAAATCATCTGCAAACGGCATCGTGGGCAACGGGGCAAAGCCGCGACCCGGAATGAGTGACTGTAAAAAGGGTTACAGCCTGATGTTGAATACGCTGATCGTTGGTGCCAGTGGTTATGCTGGCGTAGAGCTTGCCACTTACCTGAATCGCCATCCGCATATGAACATAACCGCTTTGGCGGTTTCAGCGCAAAGCCCGGACGCCGGAAAATTACTCTCCGATCTGCATCCGCAGCTGAAAGGCATTGTCGATTTGCCGCTGCAGCCGCTGAGTGAGGCTTCCGAGTGGGCAGACAAAGTCGATGTGGTGTTCCTCGCGACCGCGCATGAAGTCAGCCACGATCTGGCACCCGAATTCCTCAAAGCAGGCTGTGTGGTGTTTGACCTTTCCGGTGCGTTCCGTGTCAACGACGATGCTTTCTATACTCAATATTATGGTTTCAGCCATCAGCATCAGGATTGGCTGGATAAAGCTGTCTACGGTCTGGCCGAATGGCAGCACGACAAAATCAAAGATGCACAGCTGGTTGCTGTGCCGGGTTGCTACCCAACGGCCGCACAATTGTCATTGAAGCCGCTGGTCGAAGCCGGTTTGCTTAACGATGCACAATGGCCGGTGATCAATGCCACCAGTGGTGTGAGCGGCGCAGGGCGTAAAGCCAACGTCGGCACCAGCTTCTGTGAAGTGAGCCTGCAGCCGTATGGCTTGTTCAATCATCGTCATCATCCTGAAATCGTGGCGCATCTCGGTACGCCTGTGATTTTCACCCCGCATCTGGGTAGCTTCCCGCGCGGTATTCTTTCGACCACCACCTGTCGCCTGAAAGCGGGCGTGACGCAGCAAGACGTGGCGGATGCCTTCCACAAGGCTTACCACGACAAACCGCTGGTGCGTGTGTATGACAAAGGTGTCCCGGCACTGAAAGCCGTGGTCGGCTTGCCGTTCTGCGATATTGGCTTTGCCATGCAGGGCGAGCACCTGATTGTGGTGGCGGCCGAAGATAATCTGCTGAAAGGTGCCTCTTCGCAGGCGGTTCAATGCTTAAACATTCGTTTCGGCTACCCTGAAACATTGTCTCTGATTTAACGGACGGAAACTGCAATGAATCCATTGATTATTAAGCTGGGTGGCGTACTGCTGGATAGCGAAGAAGCGCTGGCCCGCTTGTTTGATGCGCTGCTGGCCTACCGCAATGAACATCAGCGTCCGCTGATCATTGTGCACGGCGGCGGCTGCCTGGTGGACGAGCTGATGAAGAAGCTCGCTCTGCCAGTGAAAAAGAAGAACGGTTTGCGCGTGACGCCAGCCGATCAGATTGACATTATTACTGGTGCCCTGGCGGGTACAGCGAACAAGACCTTGCTGGCCTGGGCGAAGAAATATGGCATTGGTGCCGTTGGCTTATGCCTCGGTGATGCGGGCCTGGTAAACGTGGCGCAGTTCGACGAGGAACTTGGCCATGTGGGCAACGCGACGCCAGGTAATCCAGCGCTGGTGAATACCTTACTGAGCGCGGGCTATATGCCGGTGATCAGCTCCATCGGTATTACTGACGGCGGCGATCTGATGAACGTCAACGCTGACCAGGCAGCGACCGCGCTGGCAGCGACCATTGGTGCTGATTTAGTCCTGCTTTCAGATGTCAGCGGTATTCTCGATGGCAAAGGTCAACGTATCGAAGAGATGACGGCCGATAAAGCACAGCAGCTGATCGATCAGGGCATTATTACTGATGGCATGATCGTTAAAGTGAACGCGGCACTCGATGCCGCACGTACTTTAGGTCGTCCGGTTGATATCGCCAGCTGGCGCCATGCTGAACAGCTGCCAACCCTTTTCAACGGCGTGTCGATTGGCACCCGGATTCTCGCATAATCAAGGATTTAAGACATGAGCACGCAAAACATCAAAAAAATCGTTCTGGCCTATTCTGGCGGTCTGGATACTTCGGCCATCATTCCATGGTTGAAAGAGAATTACGGCGGTTGTGAAGTGGTGGCATTCGTGGCCAACATTGGCCAGGACCCAGCCGATCTGGAAGGCGTTGAGAAGAAGGCGCTGCAGTCTGGTGCATCTGAGTGTCACGTTGCTGACCTGCGTGAAGAGTTCATCAGCGAATACGTGTATCCCGTGCTGCAAACCGGTGCTTTGTACGAAGGCACTTACCTGCTGGGCACCTCAATGGCACGTCCTATCATCGCTAAAGCGCAGGTTGAACTGGCGCTGAAAGTCGGTGCAGACGCGCTGTGCCACGGTGCGACCGGTAAAGGCAACGATCAGGTGCGTTTCGAAACCACCTACACCGCATTGGCTCCACAGCTGAAAGTGGTTGCGCCATGGCGTGAGTGGGATCTGCGTTCACGTGAAGCGCTGCTGGATTACCTGAAAGTGCGTAACATCCCAACGACGGCATCACTGGAAAAAATCTACAGCCGTGATGAGAACGCGTGGCACATCTCTACTGAAGGTGGCGTGCTGGAAAGCCCAGCGAATGCACCGAACAAAGATTGCTGGGTGTGGACCGTTGATCCACTGGAAGCGCCAGATCAGCCAGAGAACGTCACCGTGACCGTTGAGAAAGGTCGTGTGGTGGCGGTAAACGGCGAGAAGCTGAGCCCGTTCCAGTGTCTGGAAAAACTGAACGTGCTGGGCGCGAAACACGGTGTGGGTCGTATCGACATCGTGGAAAACCGCCTGGTCGGTATCAAATCTCGCGGCTGCTATGAAACCCCTGGCGGCACCATTATGGTCAACGCACTGCGTGCGGTTGAGCAGCTGGTACTGGATCGTGACAGCTTCAAATGGCGTGAGCAGCTGGGCCACGAAATGTCATATGTAGTTTACGACGGTCGCTGGTTTGCGCCGCTGCGTAAATCTATCCAGGCTGCTGCCGAGTCCCTGGCAGAAGAGGTGAATGGCGAAGTGGTACTGCAGCTGTATAAAGGCCACGCCACTGCGATTCAGAAAACCTCGGCGAACAGCCTGTACTCGGAAGAGTTCGCGACCTTCGGCGAAGACGAAGTTTACGACCACAGCCACGCGGGCGGCTTCATCCGTCTGTTCTCTCTCTCTTCACGCATTCGTGCATTGAACGAGCAGAAGAAGTAATACCGCGGCAGATAACACATTTTGCAAGGGCGGCTTCGGGCCGCCCTTTCTATAACAGCATTCAGGAGTAAAGCAGATGGCACTTTGGGGCGGACGTTTTTCGCAGGCAGCAGACCAACGGTTCAAACAGTTCAACGACTCACTGCGTTTTGACTATCGTCTGGCGGAGCAGGACATCACCGGTTCGGTAGCGTGGTCTAAAGCGCTGGTTACCGTGAATGTGCTGAGCAGCGATGAGCAGCAGCAGCTGGAAGGCGCACTGAATGAACTGCTGGCAGAAGTGCGCGCCAATCCAGAGCAGATTCTGCAAAGCGATGCCGAAGATATCCATAGCTGGGTAGAAGGCAAGCTAATCGACAAAGTCGGCGCACTGGGCAAAAAACTGCACACTGGCCGTAGCCGTAACGATCAGGTCGCCACCGATCTGAAACTGTGGTGCAAAGAGCAGGTCGCGGTGTTGCTGGACGCCACGCGCGAATTACAATCTGCCCTCGTTGCCACCGCTGAAGCTAACCAGGACGCGGTGATGCCAGGCTATACGCACCTGCAGCGTGCGCAGCCGGTGACCTTTGCGCACTGGTGCCTTGCCTATGTAGAAATGCTGGCGCGTGATGAAAGCCGTCTGCAGGATACGCTGAAGCGCCTAGACGTGAGCCCGCTGGGCTGTGGCGCACTGGCCGGCACCGCATATGAAATCGATCGCCAGCAGCTGGCGGGCTGGTTAGGCTTTGCCTCTGCTACCCGTAACAGCCTTGATACCGTGTCTGATCGTGACCACGTGCTGGAGCTGCTGTCGGATGCCTCAATCGGCATGATTCACCTTTCACGTTTCGCAGAGGACCTGATTTTCTTCAACACTGGCGAAGCGGGCTTCCTTGAACTGTCTGACAAAGTAACGTCGGGTTCTTCATTGATGCCACAGAAGAAAAACCCGGATGCACTGGAACTGATTCGCGGCAAATGTGGCCGTGTACAAGGCGCACTGACCGGCATGATGATGACGCTGAAAGGCTTGCCGCTCGCCTACAACAAAGACATGCAGGAAGACAAAGAAGGCCTGTTCGATGCGCTCGATACCTGGGTTGATTGCCTGCATATGTCAGTACTGGTGCTGGATGGCATTCAGGTGAAACGTCCACGTTGTCAGGAAGCGGCCGAGCAGGGTTACGCCAACTCCACCGAACTGGCGGATTATCTGGTGGCCAAAGGTGTACCGTTCCGTGAAGCGCACCACATTGTCGGTGAAACCGTGGTTGAAGCGATCAAGCAGGGCGTGGCGCTGGAAGCGTTAAGCCTGGCGCAATTGAAGCAGTTCAGTGCGGTGATTGAGGATGACGTTTATCCGATTCTGTCGCTGCAATCCTGCCTCGACAAGCGTAATGCACAGGGCGGTGTGTCGCCTCAGCAAGTCGCATTTGCCATCGCTGAAGCGAAAAAGCGTTTAGGCTAAAAAAAGAGCGGGCTCCTTTTCGGTAGCCCGCCAACCTCTAGCTTCAGAAATACATATTGTTATAGGCACATCATCAAGGGCTGGCACTCCCGGCCAACACTATGATTTTTCGAGCTCATTGCAGGTGATGCTCGATGTCATCTCTACTTCGTTTTCAACATTGCTTGCTATGGCCGGTATTATTCCTGTTCATCGCTTGATAGGGCTAATCGTTCATTGCTATTCTATCTATCGCCACGGGCTATCGTGGTTTGGAGGAAATCAATGAACATTCGTGATCTGGAGTATCTGGTTTCGCTTGCGGAGCATCGCCATTTCCGGCGTGCAGCTGATGCGTGTCATGTCAGCCAACCTACCTTGAGCGGTCAAATTCGTAAGCTGGAAGATGAGCTCGGTGTGATGCTGCTGGAGCGTACCAGCCGTAAGGTGTTATTTACCCAGGCTGGACTGTTGCTGGTGGATCAGGCGCGAACTGTGCTGCGCGAAGTCAAAGTGCTGAAGGAGATGGCGAGCCAACAGGGTGAAGCGATGTCCGGACCGCTGCATATTGGTCTGATTCCAACCACTGGCCCGTATTTGCTGCCGCAGATCATTCCCATGCTGCATCAAACCTTCCCTAAACTCGAAATGTACCTGCACGAAGCGCAAACGCAGCAACTGCTGGCACAACTCGACAGTGGCAAACTGGATTGCGCGATTCTGGCGCTGGTGAAAGAGAGCGAAGCCTTTATTGAGGTGCCGCTGTTTGACGAGCCGATGAAGCTGGCGATCTACAAGGATCATCCATGGCACGATCGCGATCGTGTGCCGATGTCTGATCTGGCCGGCGAAAAGCTGCTGATGCTGGAAGATGGCCACTGCTTGCGCGATCAAGCCATGGGCTTCTGCTTTGAAGCTGGTGCGGATGAAGATACCCATTTCCGCGCCACCAGCCTGGAAACGCTACGCAACATGGTCGCGGCAGGAAGCGGCATTACTTTGCTGCCTTCGCTGGCGGTGCCGAATGAGCGAGTGCGTGATGGCGTGTGCTATCTGCCTTGCTATAAGCCGGTTCCGCAGCGCACGATTGCTTTGGTTTATCGCCCAGGATCACCTCTGCGCAGCCGCTATGAGCAGCTGGCAGAAGCAATCAAAACCCACATGCAGGGTTATCTGGACACCTCGTTAAAACAGGCGGTTTAAGCCGTTGAGCGCCGCGACGCGATAGGCCTCGGCCATGGTCGGATAGTTGAAGGTGGTATTCACGAAGTACTCGATCGTGTTGCCGCCATTCTTCTGCTCCATAATGGCTTGCCCGATGTGAATAATTTCTGCCGCACGTTCGCCAAAGCAGTGAATACCTAAAATCTCTTTGGTTTCACGATGGAACAGAATCTTCAGGCTACCCACGTGCATCCCCACAATCTGCGCACGCGCCAGATGCTTGAACTGCGCACGACCCACTTCGTAAGGCACTTTCATCGCAGTTAGCTGCTGCTCAGTTTTACCCACAGAGCTGATCTCCGGAATGGTGTAAATCCCGGTGGGAATATCTTCGATCAAATGAGCTGTGGCTTCACCTTTGATGATCGCCTGTGCCGCAATTCGGCCCTGATCGTAGGCGGCTGAAGCCAGACTCGGATAACCAATCACGTCGCCCACTGCATAGATGTGCGGCTGCGCAGTCTGATACATACTGTTCACTTTCAACAGGCCACGACCATCGGCTTCCAGCCCGACATTTTCCAGCGCCAGTGAATCGGTGTTACCGGTACGGCCGTTGGCATACAGCAGGCAATCCGCTTTCACTTTCTTGCCCGACTTCAGGTGCATGATCACGCCATCACTCACACCTTCAATCTTCTCAAACTCTTCGTTGTGACGAATCACCACGCCGCTGTTCCAGAAGTGATAGGAGAGCGAATCTGACATTTCCTGATCGAGGAACGCCAGCAAACGATCACGGGTGTTAATCAAATCCACCTTGACGTTCAGGCCACGGAAAATTGATGCGTATTCGCAACCAATCACACCGGCACCGTAGATGATCACATGGCCAGGTTCATGATGCAGATTGAGGATGGAGTCGGAGTCGTAAATGCGTGGGTGCGTAAAGTCGACGTCTGCAGGATGGTAAGGACGTGAACCGCACGCAATCACGAATTTTTCTGCGGTTAAGCGTTCGCGGGTGCCATCGGGCTGTTCAACTTCGATGGTGTTGGCATCAACAAAATGGGCATCGCCCTGATAAAGCTCACAACGGTTGCGCTCATAAAATCCTTGACGCATTGCCGTTTGCTGACTGATAACGTTTTCGGTGTGATTCAGAATGTCAGCAAATGAGGAGCGCAGGAGTCGGGTGTGATCGCTATAAAGAGGGTTTTGATTGAACTCGATAATACGGCTGACAGCGTGACGTAAAGCTTTGGAGGGGATGGTCCCCCAGTGAGTACAACCGCCGCCGATATTATGGTAGCGTTCGATCACTGCAATGCGCGCTCCCTGCTTCACCAGGCCCATTGCCGCACCTTCGCCGCCTGGACCTGAGCCAATCACAATGGCATCGTAATCGTAAGACTTTTGCATACCAGTACGTCCTATTTTTCTATCACATTTTTACAACGAGATTCTAACATCTCACCGCGCACTTCTGAATTCTAACAGCGAAAAATCCCCAGTTTTGACAAAGCGTGAGGTACACAGGCGGTCACAAACTTTGCGCCACTGTACGCTGAAAAGTTTGTTATAGTGCCTTCCAGATCACTTAAAAGGCCGGGAAAATGGGCGTCAGGGCGCAACAGAAAGAACGTACAAGACGTACGCTGATTGAAGCAGCCTTCAGTCAGTTAAGTGCAGAAAGGAGTTTTGCCAGCCTGAGTTTGCGTGAAGTTGCGCGTGAAGCCGGGATTGCACCTACCTCGTTTTATCGTCACTTTAAAGATGTGGATGAACTGGGTTTGACCATGGTCGACGAAAGCGGCCTGATGTTACGCCAGTTGATGCGCCAGGCACGCCAGCGCATTGCCAAGGGCGGCAGCATCATCAAGACCTCCGTTTCCACATTTATGGAATTTATCGGGAACAATCCCAACGCTTTTCGTCTCTTACTACGCGAGCGCTCCGGAACATCGGCCGCGTTCCGTGCCGCAGTTGCGCGAGAAATTCAGCACTTTATTGCTGAGCTCGCGGATTACCTTGAGCTGGAAAATCGGATGCCGCGCAGCTTTACCGAAGCGCAAGCCGAAGCCATGGTGACCATCGTGTTCAGTGCCGGTGCGGAAGCGCTGGATGTGGATATCGAACAGCGTCGCAAGCTGGAAGATCGCCTGGTGCTGCAATTACGTATGATCGCTAAAGGCGCTTATTACTGGTATCGCCGGGAGCAGGAACGTCTGGCGGTAACCCTGGAAAAACCCGAAGAGTAATGTGATAAGGATAATGAAATGATTGAGCAAAACCCACGCGATAAAGGAACCCTGTTACTGGCTTTTATCACCGGTTTAGCGATCAACGGCTCCTTTTCGGTGCTGTTCAGTACGTTTGTGCCTTTTTCGATATTCCCGCTGATCGCCCTTGGCCTCGCAGCCTGGTGTCTGCATCAGCGTTATCTTAACCGCAATATGCCCGATGGCATGCCTTCACTGGCCGCGGCGTTTTTCCTGTTGGGTATTCTGGTGTACAGCGCGCTGGTGCGTGCTGAATATCCGGATATCGGTTCCAACTTCATTCCGACCATTTTGATGGTGGCGCTGGTGTTCTGGATTGCCACGCGCTTCCGCCGTGCCAGGAACAAGAGCTAAATACAACAACGGGAACCGCAGGGTTCCCGTTTTGTTTTACGCTTTACGCGTGAGCCAGACACCGCATTCCATATGATGGGTGTACGGGAACTGGTCGAACAGCGCCAGCCGCGACACGTCATGCGTTTCACCCAGCGTGGCAAGATTGTCGCACAGGGTTTGCGGGTTGCAGGAGATATACAGGATGCGTGGATACGCCTGCACCATCTTCACGGTTTCCTCATCCAGGCCACTGCGTGGTGGATCGACAAAGATCGTCTCGCATTGATAGCTCTTCAGATCGATACCTTCTAAGCGGTTGAAGCTGCGCACGCCATTCATCGCCTGCGTAAACTCTTCCGCCGCCATGCGAATGATCTGCACATTATCGATATGGTTGGCGGCAATATTGTACTGCGCTGATGCTACCGAAGGTTTCGCAATTTCCGTCGCCAGCACGCGATGGAAGTTACGCGCCAGCGCCAATGAGAAGTTGCCGTTGCCGCAGTACAGCTCCAGCAAATCACCACGTGAGCCCTGAGTGACATCCAGCGCCCATTCCAGCATCTGAATATTCATCGCCGCATTCGGCTGGGTGAAGCTGTTCTCCACCTGACGATAAATCATCTCTTTGCCCGCTACGGGCAGGCATTCATCGACGTAATCGCGATCAAGGCAGATTTTGGTTTTGGTGGCGCGACCAATCAGCTGTACATCAATGCCTTCAGCGCGCAGTGTGTCGCGCAGCGTGGTGGCGGCTTCCGTCCAGTCCGCTTCCAGCTTGCGGTGATACAACAGCGAAATCACAATCTGATTGCTCATCGTCGACAGGTAGTCGATTTGGAAAAGCTTGAAACGCAGCGCTTTGTTATCACGGATCGCATCGATCAATTTTGGCATCAACTGGTTGATCAACGCGCTGGCAGCAGGGAATTGATCCACACGGATGCGCTGCTTAGTCTCTTGATCAAAGATGATGTGGTACAGATCGTCGCCATCATGCCAGATACGGAATTCGGCGCGCATACGGTAGTGGCTGACCGGTGAGCGGAACACCTCCACGTCAGGCGCGGCAAAGGGCACCATCATCGCCTGTAAACGGCTGACTTTTTCCGCCAGTTGCGCGTCGTATTGTTCAATCGGGAGCTGTTCGGGTGTCATCTTTAATCCTGGTAATAAGCTAGCTTGCCGGGCGATTGTAGGCATTCACCTGCTGATGTCCAGTTCTGTGAGAAGTTGATGGCTGGCAGTCTGGATTCGCGACCTGCTTAACCGTAGACTGCGACTGCCGGCCTCCTTGAGTTAAAAGGGAATCCAGTGTGAATCTGGAGCTGACGCGCAGCGGTAAAAGAATGTCATGGTGATCGATCGATAAACACTGTCCTGAGGGATGGGAAGTTTTTCACCATTTATGATTCTCAGCCCGAAGACCTGCCGGTGTGTCGTCGCAATCACTGCAACCATCGCGTGCTATCGGTTGCAGGCCTGCGGCATCCTGCTTCGTCTTTTGGATGCTTACAACAATGAATAAAAGCAAAACTACGCTGTGTGCCTTTAGTGCAACGGCGCTTTCACTCTGGGCTGCATATGGCTACGCTCAGGATGATGATACGCAAATCGTTACCGCCAACCGCTTCGCTCAACCGGTTTCATCTGTGCTGGCACCGACAACGATAGTCACCCGTGAAGAGATCGATCGCTGGCAGGCGAAAAGCCTGACGGATGTGATGCGCCGTTTACCGGGCGTGGATATCGCGCAGAACGGTGGCCTTGGTCAATCCAGCTCGATGTTTATCCGTGGTACTAACTCCAGCCATGTGCTGATATTAATTGACGGCGTTCGTCTCAATCAGGCGGGTATTTCTGGTTCGTCTGATCTAAGCCAGATTCCGTTGTCACTGGTGCAGCGCATCGAATATATCCGTGGCGCGCGTTCAGCGGTTTATGGTTCGGATGCGATTGGTGGGGTGGTGAACATTATTACCGGCCGCGATAAAGCAGGTACCACGTTGACGGCGGGTGTCGGTTCCAATGGCTACCAAAGTTATGATGGTTCCACGCAGCAAATGCTGGGGGATGCCACCAAACTCACCATGGCGGGTAATTATACCTACACCAAGGGTTACGACGTGGTGGCCAACTTGCCTGACGTTTACGGCGATCCCGCGCAGAAAGACCGTGACGGCTTTATGAGCAAAACCTTGTATGGATCGTTGGAGCATCAATTTAACGATGAATTCAGCGGTTTCGTGCGTGGCTATGGTTTCGACAACCGAACGGCTTACGATGGTTACCCTACTTATGTAGAGCCGAACACCTTTGTCGATACTCGCCAGCTTTACAGCCAAACCTGGGATACCGGTCTGCGCTTCAATCAGGGTATCTACTCATCCCAATTAATCGCCAGCTACAGCCATACCAAAGATTACAACTACAGCCCGCAACTCGGTAAATACGATGCGACCGCCTCATTAAATGATGTGCAGCAGTACAACCTGCAGTGGGGTAACACTGTGCAGGTCGGACATGGTGCAATCAGCGGGGGCGTGGACTGGCAGAAACAGACTTCAGAACCGGGTACTAACTCCACTATTGAAGGTCAGGAACAACGTAATACTGGGATTTATGCTACTGCGCAGCAGCAATTTGGCAGCGTAACGCTGGAAGGGGCAGTACGTGGCGACGACAATGATGCGTTTGGCTGGCATAACACCTGGCAGAGCAGTGCCGCGTGGGAGTTTGTTGACGGCTACCGTGTTTTCGCTTCTTACGGTACGGCATTCAAATCGCCGAATTTAGGACAGCTTTACAGCCAGACGTATGGTAACCCGGATCTGAAGCCTGAAAAGAGCAAGCAGTGGGAAGGGGGCTTTGAGGGGCTGACGGGCCCGGTAAACTGGCGTGTATCCGGCTACCGCAATGATATCGACAATCTGATTGATAGCGACCCAAGCACTTACGTTTATTACAACATCGATAAAGCACGCATCAAAGGGGTGGAAGCCACAGCATCCTTCGATACTGGCCCGCTCAGCCATCAAATCTCATACGATTATGTTGATGCGCGTGATGCAGAGACTAATCAGCAGCTAGTACGCCGTGCTAAGCAGCAGGTGAAATACCAACTCGACTGGACAATCTACGATTTTGACTGGTCTGTGACCTATCACTATCTTGGCGATCGTTACGATAACGATTACAACCACTCTTACACGCCGCAGCGCGTGAAATTGGGCGGTGTGAGCTTGTGGGATCTCGCAGTCTCGTATCCGGTCACATCACAACTCACCGTTCGTGGTAGAATTGCCAACCTGTTCGATAAAGACTACGAGACAGTGTATGGCTATCCAACTCCAGGAACGGAGTATTACCTCAGCGCCAGCTACAGCTTCTGATCTGCGTCCCACCGTGCTGGTGTTTGACTCCGGTGTCGGTGGGCTCTCCGTCTATGATGAGGTCCGGCAATTGCTGCCGGATCTTCACTATCTATACGCCTTCGATAATGAAGGTTTCCCTTACGGCGAAAAAACCGAAGACTTTATTGTCGAGCGCGTGGTTGCCGTCGTTGACGCGATTACAAAACGCTTTCCGCTGGCATTAGTCATTATTGCCTGTAACTCCGCCAGTACCGTTTCTTTACCCGCACTGCGTGAGCGCTTCGAATTTCCTGTTGTCGGCGTTGTTCCTGCGATTAAACCCGCTGCTCGTCTCACGCGTAATGGTGTCGTGGGGTTACTGGCGACACGCGGCACGGTCAAGCGTCCTTATACACATGAGCTGGTGGCGCAGTTTGCGCGGGATTGCAAAATCGAAATGCTGGGTTCTGCTGAGCTGGTCGAACTGGCAGAAGCGAAGCTGCATGGTGCAGAGGTTGAGCTGGCCGATGTGCGTCGTGCTGTACAGCCTTGGTTACGTATGAAGGAGCCGCCTGATACCGTGGTACTTGGATGTACCCACTTCCCGCTATTGCGTGACGAGCTGCAAATGGTACTGCCTGAAGGCACGCGGCTAGTGGATTCTGGTGCAGCCATTGCACGCCGCACAGTATGGTTATTAGAACATGAAGCGCCGCACGCCGTTTCTTCTGGTCAAAATATGGCGTTCTGCACGCTTATGGATGAGGAGGCGGTGCAATTATCACCGGTTTTACGGCGTTATGGCTTTCCATTGCTGGAAAAACTGGCGATTTAGTGGGGTTTCGACGAAAAAAACAGCACTCAGAATTTAATTTGCATTTAGCGCTTGTCAGCCAAAAAGAAATCCCTATACTGCGCCTCCACTGACACGGAACAACGGCTTACGAAGCGAAGTGTTCAGGAGGTGGTCTTCAAGGCAACCTTCAGAAAAGCAAAAATAAATGCTTGACTGAGAATGCGGAAAGCGTAATATACGCATCCCGCGCCGCTTGAGAAATCGCGGCACTGCTCTTTAACAATTTATCAGACAATCTGTGTGGGCACTCGCAGGATTGATATCAGCGTCTCCGGACGTAAAAAATATCAAGTCTCACGAGTGAACACATAATGAAATTCATTATGACGTTTTACAGA